>JAFUIN010000003.1 GCA_017468465.1 Clostridia bacterium | reverse complement strand
TACCGAAGTACTTTTAACCATACCGGTGACCAGCGGAGAGGCCCCACCCGTTCCCATCCCGAACACGGAAGTTAAGCTCTCATGCATCGAAAATACTTGGCGGGAGACTGCCCGGGAAGATAGATAGTTGCCGGTTTTATGCCTTAATAGCTCAGTCGGTAGAGCATGCGGCTGTTAACCGCAGGGTCGTTGGATCGAGTCCATCTTAAGGCGCCATCCCGATACAGAGAACTCTGTATCGGGAACAATTTTGGCCCGTTGGTCAAGCGGTTAAGACACCGCCCTTTCACGGCGGTAACGAGAGTTCGATTCTCTCACGGGTCACCAAAAATCCCTCATACTTTTGTATGAGGGATTTTTATTTTTCTTTCTGTTTATAATTGTTTCAAAAAGTTTTTCAGACAGTTATAAATAATTTCGTGTCCATTATCATTTGGGTGGAGACCGTCCGGAACATATCGTTCCTTATGGCTTTGGATGTTGGGATTGATTTCACAGTCGTGATACAAGTCCAATATGGGGAGTTGATAGGATTCAGCCACTTCTTTGATGATATTTACATAAGTTTCTAAGTTGCCCACCATGCGGACATGGAAGCAGTTATAGACCATATTTTCGTTGTCACGGTGCAGGGGAGTCATTACCACGATTTTTGCATTGGGATATTTTTCCTGCAAGGAAAGATATAAACAGTGAAGGGAACCGTAAAAAGTGTCTGTTGTACGGTCTTCCATAAATCCTAATGCTGTATCACCGTGACCGTAGTCATTGGTGCCGCCAAAAACTACTATTACGTCTGCACCCGGTTCCATAGCAGGGATTCGGGTGGCAAAATAGTCATCATCAATTCGCGGATCGATTTTTAAGGTGGCTTGCGGAGCAATTCTTGTTCCGCTGACACCGTAGCTATATACTTCGCAGCCGTCCTGTTCCAATCGTTTCCAATATATATTTTTGGGGTCGAATACCCCGATGCCTTCGGTAATACTGTCGCCTAAGAAAAGTATTTTTTTGTTTTTAAGTTCCATAGCATTTTACTCCCTGATAATTACATTTTTCTTTGTTCTCATTATAAATCAACTGGAAAAGAAAGTCAAGTTTTCCAACTCGAAAAAATATTTCATTTTGAAAACAACTATTGCAATTTTATACGGGGTGTGTTATATTACGTATAAATAGAATTGTTGCTTGAAAAATTTGTGGAGTAATAAGGAGAAAAAATATGTCCCGAATTCAAAAAAATCGTATCAGTTTTTCTTTTTCTGCAGAAAATCCAACCGGTGCCCGTAATGGCGGAACAAGAGGGAAGGACTGCGAAAAGTTGAATCCTTGTTTCCAATTACCGGCTGGCGAAACCCATACCATTGTGGATGCTGACGGACCCGGAATGATTACTCACATCTGGTTGGGTGGATTGTTAGGTCATGAATCTATTATCCGTATGTATTGGGATCATGAGGAATATCCCTCAGTAGAAGTTCCTGCTTCTGCATTTTTTGGATATCCTTATGATGAGGCGTATGTGAGAGTGGACCGCGATCACAAAATTATTACTTTGAATTCTTCTAAGGTGCTTTTAGCACCTACTCGTTCTTATAATTGTTACTGGGAGATGCCATTTTTTAAGCATTGTAAGATTACCATCGAAAACCGTGGCAGTCAAACAGTAAATTTGTTTTATGAAGTGGCGGGTTACTACGGCGAAATTCCGGAAGATTCCGGCTATTTTCATGCAGTTTATCGCCATGAGCATCCGGTACAGAAAGGCCGTTCCTATACAGTGCTTGACAACGTTCAGGGAAAAGGTTATTTTGCAGGGTTGTTCTTTGCTGTTGGGGTAAACGGAACCAGTTGGTGCTGGTGTGAGGGTGAGCCGAAAATGTATATTGACGGAGAACAGTATCCATCTATTAACTACACCGGGACAGAAGATTATTTTGGCGGTTCTTATGCCTTTGGTAATGACACGGTTCCGGAATGGTATCAGACTTATAGCGGACTTTATGCAGGATTGTATGCAATTTTAGGAGATAACCGTGAAAAATATAATGTTCAGCAAAGATTTCTGTTGTATCGGTGGCATGACAAGGATCCCGTTTATTTTGATAAATCCTTCCGTATGACGATTGATGACGGAATTTATGAACCGCCGGTTCATCAGCCAAGATATGACGATTTTACTTCGGTTGCGTTTTATTATCTGACCGAGCCGAAGCCGTTACCTTTTGAATTGCCCTCTCATTTAGAGCTGTTTATGAGATAAGAAGGATGAAACTATGGACAAAGAAAAAAAGATAGCGGTTGGACTTGATATCGGCACCACTACTGTCAGCGGAATCGTAATCAACCCATCTGACGGGAAAGTGCTTGATATCTATAACGTGGCAAATGATTCTCAAATAGCCTCCGAGCAGCCTTGGGAGCATATTCAGTCACCGGAAAGAATTTGGGAAATTGTAACTGGGCTTTTGGAGGATATCTTAACAAAATATTCTGTGGATTCCATTGGGCTAACCGGGCAGATGCACGGGATTTTGTGTTGCTCCAAAGAGGGAAAGGTGCTTTCTCCGCTCTATACCTGGCAAGACCGGCGTGCAGAAGCGAACAGCAATGCCTGCAATGAAATTTTACGTTTGACAGGATCTTTGGTTCCCGCCGGATACGGGTTGGCTACCCTGTATCACCTGATACAGCAAAAAGAGGTGCCTCAAGAGCCATATTATGTCTGTACCATCATGGACTTTATTGCGGTTCGCCTTAGTGGACTGAAGCGTCCGGTTATGCATATCAGCAATGCGGCATCCTGGGGATTATATTCTCATACCGCAAAAGATTTTGATGACATTGCACTACATAAACTGGGAATTTCCCGGGATATTCTGCCTGTGGTTATCGGTGAAAATCGAGTGGTTGGAATGTATCAAAATATTCCGGTTTCGGTTTCCTTGGGAGATAATCAGGCAGCGTTTATGGGAGCGGTGCAAGAACCTCTGCATACGGTTCTTCTGAATGTGGGAACGGGCAGTCAGGTTTCGTTGTTGTCGGAGGAGCTTCTGACAGAAACTTCTTTGGTGGAAGCACGTCCTTTTGATAAGAAGCGGGTGCTATACAGTGGCTCTGCTTTATGCGGCGGTCGGGCGTATGCTATGCTGGAAAAGCTGTTTAGAAGCTACGCTGTTGCCTGCGGTTTGCCGGACGAACCAAGATATGATGTGTTGAATGCCTTTGCAAAAGAAGGGGTGGAAACTGTTACAGTGGCGCAGGTGTGCACCACTTTTGCAGGTACCCGGGAAAACGCTGATATCAAAGGCAGTATGACGGGGCTTGACGAACAGCATTTCACAGCGCCTGCTCTTTCTGCAGGGGTGCTTTACGGTATGGTGAAGGAACTCTATGAAATGTATCTGAAAATGCCTCATTCACATATAAATACCCTGGTTGCATCAGGAAATGGTGTGCGTAAAAATCCTGTTTTACAGCAGGTGATAGAAGATGTATTCGGGTTGGCTGTAGAGCTTCCGGAGCATACCGAAGAAGCCGCATTTGGTGCAGCTAAATTTGGTGCAAAAGCCACATTAGAATAGAATCAGTGAAAAGTGCTGTAGCCTTACAAAATACGAGGTTACAGTATTTTTATTGACAAGTTTTTCGGAATGTGATATAGTAATCTTAAAAGGAAGTGACAACTATGAATCAAAAATGGAAGGAAATGACAGCTTTTTCCAAAACACTTCTGGTGATACGGCTGATTGTGTCGTTTTTTGTGATTTTTTTTGCGGTGTTACAGCTTGCACAGGTGTGGAACCACGCCAATCATATTGCCATTCCTTTGGTAGGGGTGTTGTTTTTAGTGCAGGCAATAGGAGAATGGAAGGTTTCCCGCCGTCGCAGTGTTTTCAGTTTTTTTGCCTTTTTGATAATTGCTTGTTTCAGCGTTGCGGTCTGGGTTTTATAAAAAGGAGAGAGTACTATGAAAAAAACATTCATTTATATCGGGATTTCGCTGTTTTTGTTTCTTCTGTGTCCCTGGCTTACGGTACTGTTTGCCGGAATGAACGGAATGGCAATTTGTTTGATTTTATTTTTTATGATAAATCCCCTCTTTTTTATTGTCGAAGGATTAAGCTGTGGAATGAATATGAAGGCTCACTGGTGGCTTCCTGTTTGTACTGCTTTGATATACCTTATTTCTTGTTGGATTTTGTTTGACTTGGGAGAAATCGCATTTGTATGGTATGCAGGGCTGTATTTGTCTGTGGGGGTGCTTTCCATGTTGGGTGCTCATTTCGGCAAAAAATTGCAGGATACGAAGGAATTATAGCTGGGAACATTTCCCGTTTTTGGAGTGTCTAAAAGAACAAAAGGAGGCAGGCCACTATGAAAAAAATAATAGGAATGATTTGCTGTTTGCTTCTTCTTTCGCTTTGTGCTTGTAACAATGTGACACCAAAGGAAACGGCTTCTTCCCAAAACAGCCAAATTGTGAATGGAAAATTCGGCAAGCAACTGGAAAAGCGCCCTGTCAGGATGTTCAATTTAGATGGAGAATTGTACTTTGATTCGGGGCTTATTAGCGACACCGAGGCGCGTTGCGGAACTTTGGACAAGATTTTGAAAAAATCTTGTGATATCGGAGAAGTACCCAAGCAGTCAGGACAGGCTAATTTTGATTGTGACGGTTGCCAAATGGTGACAAAAATCACCTGTGAAGTTCCTGTTGACGGGCAGTGGCTTATTTTTAAGAAATACGAAAATTTAGCGGGAGAAAGCAAAAATTTGACGGGGTTTCCTTACTGTTACTACATAAAAGGACGCTTGCATAACGCCGCCATTGACAGTGAATTGGTGGTGTTAACCGGAGACTTAAATGTTACATTTTCTGAAATTTTTGAGCCGCTGCTTTCCTCTCAGTTTTTATCGGATGCTCCCAAACAATCCCTTTCTTATCATTTGATAAATTCCGGCGATAAGTGGGGGATTTCCTGCTCTCCTGAAAATTTAACCAACCACAGTATGACCTTTGAAATAGAGCAGTTTGGCGGAGCATTTCAAGGAGAACTACAAACGGGAGAATGGTTTGCTTTGTCTCATATGGTGGAAGATGAGTGGGTTCCGTGTGAGACCAATCCGCTCATTGACTACGCCTTTCCTATGGTTGCATATTCCATCCGAAAAAATGATATCACCGAATTTGAAATTGAGTGGGAATGGCTGTATGGCGAGCTTTCACCCGGCTATTACCGTCTGGATAAAAAGGTGATGGACTTCAGAGGTTCCGGTGATTTTGAGGAACAAATTTATTCGGTACATTTTACCATTGAATAACAATTTTCTAATTAAAAAGGAGACGTGACACAGGTGCACCAGAAGCTTTTGAAGATACTGATTGCGATGTTATTATTGATGAATATGACGGTATTTGCAGGGGCAAATTACAGCGAATGGGCAGAAGACAGCATTCTTTTTGCGCAAACATGCGGTGTTCTTACCGAAAAAGAAGACATCTGGCAATACACCGAAGAAATCAAGCGGGGAGAGCTTGTTCCCTTGCTTCTTCGTGCCTATGAAAATACGACCCAAAAAAAAGCACCCCAAGCAGAAACCAACGTTTTTTTGGATGCTTCTGAAGATGAAACTGCGATTTACCTTTTGGGCATTATGAACGGCGTTGGGGATGGACGGTTTTCGCCTCAAAGCCCTGTTACCAGAGAGCAAATTGCAAAAATTATTTTAACTTTGCAATCCGCTTGCGAAGAAACCGAGCTCATTCTTCCGGAGGCATATTATAATCCTATGACTGATTTTATGGCTGTTTCTGATTGGGCAAAGCCCTATGTGGAGCTGGCATATAATTGTGGCATTGTTACCGGTTATGAAGATGGTAGCTTCCGCGGAAATAAAGTGGTTACCAAGGAGGAGGCTGTGGCGTTGATTGTCCGTTCTGTTTCTCTACAGGAGGAACCCGTAGAGCCGCCTGCAGAACAAGCGGACGAAACAGTATATGGAGACACTCTTTGCTGGAATGTGGAGGATTTTTATGAATCCGGTGAAATCACAGTCACCTGGAACCGCATCAGAGGGGTAGAGGAGTATACACTGACTGTTATGGAGCAAAGAAATTCTCGTATTGAAGGGGATATTCCGCCAAATGATCCAAAAATTTATACCTTTACCGACGAAACCTCACACACCTTTTATTTGTATCCTAACCGAACCTATCAGTTGACATTGACTGCCGGTGAAGAAAGGTTAACCAAGACATTTTATGTTCCCTACCTGATGCTGGTAGAACAGATGGAGCTTGCAAATGCTGTGCCGCAAACAAAAGAAGAAGCCGATGCCCTGATGGAAGAAATCTCGGTTCCTGTCTGGAAAATGAAGTCTGATGGAACAAAAATTGCCTCCGATATGCAGGTCATTGTGCATTCCGCGATTTCCGACAGGGTGCGAAAAGTGTTTGAAGAAATATTTGCCGGAGAAGAAAAATTTCCCATCAAAGACATGGGTGGTTACGCCTGGAGAGGCGGCACTACTGAGCATAACTGGGGCACTGCCATTGACCTTAATTATAACGAAAACTATTGCATCTATAAAGATGGAACAACCGTGGGAGAATGTTGGTTGCCCTATGAAAATCCTTACTCGGTTTTGCCCTACGGCGATGTGGTGAACGCCTTTGAAAAGTATGGATTTACCTGGGGCGGGGATGCTTGGGCATCCACCAAGGATTATATGCACTTTTCTTATCTGGGAACTTAAAAAAGAGGGGTTTATATGAAACGAAAAACAGCTGTCTGGCTGATGATACTTGCAGTTTTATTGGTTTCGATTGGACTTTTGATATGGTGGCAATGGAATAATATTGCTGCATTGCGCTATGCCATTGGATATACGACCGAACAGAAGCAGGAGCTAATCAAGCAGACGGACGAAGTTATAAAGGATGTTGCAAAGAGCTTTTCGGGTGTTGATTGGGAGCTGTTGAGTGAAGAAGCAAAGGAGCAGCTTGCCAAAGGAGAATTGGCAGAGGAAACTGCTGTTGCCATTCTTACAGGACAGCTTTCCTGGGAAGAATATCAACAGTCAAAAGAGACTCCGGATCATGTGCCTGTTTATTCAAAGCCCTCCCGCGTGGATGATATTATAGCAAAAATTTATGTGCTTCGAGCAAGCTACACCGGGAAAATTGACGCCCTTGTGGGGCAGGCTCTTGCGGATTATCGGGCAAAAAAAGGCACCAAAAGCGAGCTGATTTCCCGCTATGTCAGCATGGGTTATGCCCTTGAGGGAGAGTGTGACGGGCAAATGGAAGCGCTTTTGTCAGAGCTGCAAAGGGAGCTGAAAAGAACCGGTGGCGATGAAGGTTTGATTTCTAAAATCCGTTCTGCTTACCGCACCGAAAAAAGCCTCAAAAAAGCAAGTATTATTGAAAAATATCAAAAATAAAAAACAAGAAGATGGGAAACATCTTCTTGTTTTTTTCTTATCGAGGCATGTCTCCCACAAAATCAAAGAATGTAACAGGAGTCCATTCCACTCCATTGGGAGCAGAGTTATGATAAAGTGCGGGAGTAGTGCCATTCCACACAATTTTTAATTCCAGATTCATTTCAATGGGTTTTAAGTAGGCTTCTTTTAAGCGTTCATATTGCTCCAAATTGCCTGCTTCCTTTTCTTTTATGATGTAGTCTACTTTATCAGGGTCACGATTCCAGTATTGGTCAACGGTATGATAAGTAAAGGTTGCTTCGTTTCCCGATTCCTTCCAGTTTTTAATTTCTTGGGTGAGACACTGATAATGAGGCGAAAAGGCTTTGATATATTCGTTGGAAAGATATTGTTCGGAAACCACATGAAGAGCAGATTTTACTTCGGATGCGAAGAATTCGTTCAGGAGGATAAATAACCTGGATGCAGCATATCCCCGTTCTCTGGAATATGGACTGGTGAAAAGACATTCGGCAGTATCATAGTTGAAAATAAACAGCTTCGGATAGGTTGAGCCGTCAGCCTTTTCAATTTCAAGCATATAGAAATATAAGTTTTTATCCAGAAATTTTGTTTTGTCAAAAATCCGTCTTTCGTCCATGCTTTTGACCGAAAAATCGGGGTCATAACCGGAGAGGCGAATGAGCTTTTCGATTTCATCCATATACTGTTCTTCCAATATGATGTGCCACGCCATACCGGAATTTACCATGATTGTTTCGTCCGGCTTCAGGTGGTTTTGTACTTCCTGGGAAATCAGTTCTCCAACAGAAGAAAAGGTGAAGGATTTTAGCATCAGCATTACCGCTTCTTCTGAAAGGATACCGGTTTCAAAAAACAAAACCACATAAGTGTCTTTTTTGGTGGGATATTCTAAAAAATACATGGTCATATTATGGGTTTGTGTTTTGCCGGAGGCAGCGGGATAGCCTTGAGTTTCGGTTACTCGATAAATCGTGTAGTCATAGCCCAAAATAGGGGTTACAACGGTATTCTCCGAATGATTGTTCACTTGCGAAATGGTTTTCAGATCAGGAAGATACACTTCTTCTGCCACACCAAGCGCTTTTTCTTCGGAAAATATGTCGTGGTAACCGGGGTAGTCTAAGGAAAAGTAAGCTTCTGCTTTTCCCCAGAAGTGAAAATGATTTCCGGCATAGCTGTATAGCTGTGCGTGGAAGGGGTAATATTCATCCTTAATGTCACCGGTGCGTTTGTTTAAGTGAATATTATCCACTTTGCCTTTATTGTAGGAAAGATAATACACCGTTTCTCCCTGCACAATACAGCGGTCTGCTATCCAACCCTCACCATATGGGACGAGGAGTTCTGTTTCGCGTCGGGTGACAGGATTTGAAAGCGCAGCTTGTTTTGTTTTTTGTACCTTTCCTGTGGCAGTTTCAATGAGATAGTTGTCATATTTCTTGACAATCTCCTCGGAGCCTGTGCTTGTCAGCAGAATGTTCGTGCCATCTTGGGATACGGCTACCACAAGAGCAGCTTCTCCTTGCGAATGCGGAGCACAGTTGAATTTGTTTAAGTCAAATTTATGTAAAAGATTGTCTTGTTTGATATCGTAGACAAACAAGCCGTCTAAGTAGTGGAAGATAGCGGTTTGTTCATCGGCATAATCCAATTCGGCCATAATCGCACCCATAGGGCGGTTAATGTAATTTACATAGGCTTCTTCCTGCATAGTATAGTCGGTAACCGAATTGGTCAGGCACAGCACACTGACCAAAAGAGTCAGAAGAATAAGCACTATGCTCCAGATCCATTTTGGCTTTTTGAAATAGGCAAGATAGCGGATGCGACGTGTTACTTCCTTTTCTCCGTTTTGCAAAGAGGTGGTGCCTACAATGAATTTGTTTTTGGAGAGTGCTGTTTTCAAAAGCAGGGCTGCATAATCCTTTTTATTTTCAACGAAGGGAAGCACCCGTTCGTCGCAATAAACCTCGATGTCCTTCCGCAAGGCAAAAAAGCAGTACCAGATGATGGGATTAAACCAGTTGCAGCAAAGGATGAGGATGCTGCCCCATAAAATGAAAATGTCGTGATGCTTCAGATGGCAAAGCTCGTGCAGAAATACAGAGCGCAGCTCTTTTTGGGAGTAGTCCTTGTCGGGAAGCAGCAGTGTGGGCTTGAAAACACCGGTTAGAAGCGGGGTTTCTTCTCCTTTTAGGAGACGAATATTTTGTTGAATACCGATGGTCTTTTTGCAGTCTTCCAGGATGGAAAGCACTTGGGAATCTGTGATGGGAATTGCCTTTTTTAATCGCAGCTGTAAACCAAAATATGCAATTAAAAAGTAGCAAAGCAGCGTAACACCGCCGGCATAAGGAATCGCTTTCCAAAAATTTTTTGGGGAATTGGCTTCCTCTTTTGGCAGAGAGGGCATTACGTCAGTAATGGGAATATTTTTAGGGGAATCCGGTCCCATTGCGATGTAGGTCACGGTGGCAGAATCTGTCTCTATCACAGGAGTCGGCACTGCATTGAAAACCGATAAATTGCTTTCCGGCATTGCGGGAATTAGCATTCTTACAAGAAGCAAAACCCAAAGCCATACCTGCCATTTCGCAGACAGCTTATTTTTGAAAACAGATTTGAATGCCAACAGAAACAGTGCTGTTACGGTAATGGTAAGGGTGTGTTGTATCAGGGCAGTCATCGCTTGTCTCCTCCTTCCATTTTGTCAATAATTTCCATCAGCTTGTTCGTTTCCTCTTCGGTGAGCTTGCTTTCGGAGGCAAGATTTGCCATCATCATTTTGATGGAGCCTTGATAAATCCGCGACAGAAAATTGCGGGTTTCTTTTCGTTTGCACACATCGGAGCTGACCATAGGGGTATAGATAAAATGTCCGTCAGAGTTGTCTGCCTTTACAGCACCTTTCTGCACCAGACGGCGCACCAGGGTTTTGATGGTGGATTCACTCCAGCCGGTATCAGTCAAGGCGGTTTTGATGTCACCAATGGTCTGATTCGGATTGTCCCACAAAAGCTCCATAATTTTCCATTCGGTTTCTGATATTTTATAATTTTGCTGCATAGATTTATCCTCCGTTTACAAATGTAACCTTGTTTTCTGCTTTTAGTTTACACTTGTAACCTCTGTTTGTCAAGAGAAATTTTCAAAAAAATAAAAATAATAGAATGTTTCACCAAAAAACCGTAAAATTTGGCGGAAAAATCCGTAAAAAATGACGAAAAGCTATTGCTATTTTGATACTGGTGTGTTATAATATTGTAGTTAAAGTATATCTTTTTTAAGAATTTATAGAAAGTTGCCGGAGGGTGATTGAAAATGGACGAACGAATTTTTTTATCAACTCCCCATATGTGCGGAAAAGAAATGGGGTATATTGAGGAAGCATTCCAGACAAATTGGATTGCTCCGTTAGGGAAAAACGTAACAGAGTTTGAAAATGAAATATGTCAGACAACCGGTGCAAATTATGCCATTGCCATGTCGGCAGGTACTGCAGCATTACATATGGCACTAAGATTTTTAGAGGTTGGCCCCGGTGATATTGTTTTTTGTTCTTCCATGACCTTTGCGGCAAGCTGTAACCCCATTGTGTATCAGGGCGGAACTCCGGTTTTTATCGACAGTGAGCCGGGAAGCTGGAATATGTCTCCCAAGGCTTTGAGAAAAGCATTTCAGAAATATCCCAAGCCCAAAGCAGTGGTAGTGGTTAATTTATACGGGCAATCTGCCGATTATGATGAAATTTTAAGCATCACCCGTGAATATGGTGTTCCCGTTGTGGAAGATGCGGCAGAAAGCCTTGGCGCTACTTATAAAGAGCAGATGACAGGCACCATTGGTGATTTCGGTGTGCTTTCGTTCAACGGCAACAAAATTATCACCACCTCAGGGGGTGGGATGCTGCTTTGTAAAACTGAAGAAGAAAAAGCAAAAATTCTGAAATGGATTACCCAGGCCAGAGACCCTGCTCGGCATTATCAGCATTCTGAACTGGGGTATAACTACCGAATGTCCAACATCTGCGCAGGAATCGGACGCGGTCAGCTGACAGCACTTTCCGACCGTGTGGCAAAGAAAACCGAAATTTATCATACTTATGAGCAGGCGTTTTCTGACATTGATGTAACCATGATGCCTGTTTGTGATTACGGAGTGCCGAGTTTCTGGCTTTCCTGTATGACTATTAAGGGTGTAAATCCGGTTTCTGTGATGGAGGCTCTGGAAGCACAGAATATTGAGTCCCGTCCAATCTGGAAGCCCATGCACCTGCAGCCGTATTACAGCGAATGCGATTATTTTATGCACGATGAGGATGTTTCCAAAAGCATTTTTGAAACCGGCATTTGCTTGCCTTCGGATACCAAAATGACGAAAGAACAGCAAAACCGTGTGATAGAAATTATCAAAGCTCAATTTTAGAAAAGGAGCAGTTATATGTATCGCAAATTTGGAAAGCGTTTTTTGGATATTGTTTGTTCCCTGTTGGCACTTGTGGTGTTTTCCTGGCTGTATCTTCTGGTTGCAGTTTTGGTTGCTATCTTTTTGGGGTGGCCCGTGTTTTTCACACAAAACCGACCGGGAAAAGATGGGAAGATTTTCAAGCTTTATAAATTTCGCACGATGACAGACAAGCGTGATGAAAATGGGGATTTGTTGCCCGATGAGATTCGTCTGACCAAATTCGGAAAGTTTTTACGTGCCACCAGTCTGGACGAGCTTCCTGAAGCCATCAATATCTTAAAAGGGGATATGTCTATTATCGGGCCAAGACCTTTATTGGTGGAATATCTGCCCTTATACAACGAGGAGCAGCGGCACCGTCACGATGTGCGTCCCGGCCTTTCCGGATTGGCACAGGTGAACGGTAGAAATGCACTCTCCTGGGAAGAAAAATTTGAACTGGATGTTCAGTATGTAAGAAACATCACATTTTTGGGTGATGTGAAAATTATATTTCAAACGGTGTGGAAAGCTTTTGCCAAACAGGAGGGCATCAGTCAGGAAGGCAACGCTACCATGGAGCCGTTCAAAGGAAGTAAGGTAAATGTATAAAAATGTGATTGTTGTGGGCGCCGGCGGCCACGCAAAAGTGATTGCCGACATTGTGCGCAAATCCGGCGACAATTTAATCGGTTTTTTAGATGACCATAAAGAGCCGGGCAGTGCCTTTTTTGACGGATTTATTTTGGGAGATACAGAATCCTATGGGGAATATCCTGATGCACAGTTTATTATTGCTATCGGCAATAATGCCATTCGGGAAACCATTTCCAAAAAAATGGGAGACGTTTCCTTTTACACTGCCATTCATCCAACTGCGGTGATTGGCGAAGGCGTCACAATCGGTGAGGGAAGCGCAGTCATGGCCAATGCGGTTATAAATGCGGATGCAGCAATCGGTGCACATTGCATTATCAATACTGCTTCAGTTGTGGAGCACGACGGAAAACTCGCAAGCTTTGTTCACGTTTCTCCCGGTGCTGCGTTGGCAGGCACCGTTTCCTTAGGAGAAAGAGCGCATATCGGAATCGGCGCAAAAATCATTCAAAATTTGGAAATCTGTGCTGATGTTCTGGTTGGAGCAGGCGGCGTGGTAACAACATCCATTACCGAACCGGGCACTTATGTGGGTGTTCCGGTAAGAAAGGTGAAATAACCTATGAAAAAGATACTCATTCTGGCGAATCTGGATATGGGGCTTTACAATTTCCGAAAAGAACTGTTGGAAAGTTTGATAGCGGCAGGGCACGAAGTATATATTTCCTTGCCCAAGGGCCCCCGCATTAAAGATATGGAAAACATGGGATGCCATTTTATCGAGACGCATGTGGACCGACGCGGGATGAATCCCGTTGCGGATTTGAAGCTCTTTTTTACATACAAAAAGCTTTTGAAGAAGCTTCAGCCCGATGTGGTGCTGACTTACACCATAAAGCCAAATATCTATGGTGGGCTTGCTTGTCGGCTGGCGAAGGTTCCCTATCTTTCCAACATTACAGGCTTGGGGTCTGCCATTCATAACGGCGGCTCAGTTGCAAAGCTTCTGGTGATGCTGTATCGGCTGTCGGCAAGGCACGCAAGCTGTCTTTTCTTCCAAAACAGTCAGAATCGGGAGTTCTTCCAAAAGAACAAGATGATTTCGCAAAACAGCATCTTGCTCCCCGGCTCCGGTGTAAATTTGAAGGATTATGCTTACGAAGCATATCCTCCAAAAGAAGCGCCGTTATCCTTTTTGTTTATCGGGCGATTGATGCGGGATAAAGGTGTTGGAGAATTGTTGGAGGCGGCCAGAAACATTCGGAAAGATTACCCCGACATCACGTTCGATTTGGTAGGCTTTTGTGAAGAAGAATATCAGGAAACCTTTGATGAATTAAATCGGGGCAATATTGTAAACGCGTTGGGGCAGCAGCAAAACGTGAAAGAATTTATCAAAACCCATTCTGCTACGGTGCTTCCGTCTTATCATGAGGGAACGGCAAATGTGCTGTTGGAGAGCGCCTCAATGGGACGTCCCGTGATTGCAAGCAGAATTCCCGGATGTATGGAAATTATCGACGACGGTGTAACAGGCTATGTATGTGAACCAAAGGATGCAAAGTCTTTAGAGGAGGCAATCCGAAAATTCATTGGTCTGTCACACGAAGAACGAAAAGATATGGGTGTTTTGGGACGATTAAAAATGGAACGGGAATATGACCGTAAGATTATTATAGAGCACTATTTACGAGAAATCGGGAAGGTGGAAAAACAATGAATTTATATGAAAAAATTGTAAACCGGGAAGAAAAAATTTCTCTGGTCGGATTGGGTTACGTTGGAATGCCCATCGCAGTTGCCTTTGCGAAAAAAGCAGAGGTGATTGGGTTCGATTTGAACAAGAAAAAAATTGAACTCTATCAAAAGGGGATTGACCCCACAAAAGAAGTGGGAGACGAGGCCATCCAGGCAACTACCGTTGACTTTACAGCAGATCCTGCACGTTTGAAGGAAGCAAAATTTCATATCGTGGCAGTACCCACTCCGGTTAATTCCGATCACACTCCGGATCTGACTCCCGTGGAGGGTGCCAGCCGTATTTTGGGGCAGAATTTAACCAAAGGCTCTGTGGTAGTATTTGAAAGCACCGTTTATCCCGGTGTTACCGAAGAGGTTTGTGTGCCTATTTTAGAACAAGAAAGCGGCTTAAAATGCGGAGTGGATTTCAAAATCGGTTATTCCCCCGAACGAATCAATCCCGGTGATAAAGTACATCGTTTAGAAACCATTGTGAAAATTGTTTCCGGTATGGACGAAGAAACGCTGGACACCGTTGCCAGAGTGTATGAGCTGGTGGTAGATGCAGGTGTTCACCGAGCAGAAAGCATTAAGGTTGCAGAAGCAGCGAAGGTCATTGAAAACAGCCAGCGTGATATTAACATTGCATTTATGAATGAATTGTCCATTATTTTCAACAAAATGGGCATTGATACCAAAGCGGTGCTGGAAGCAGCAGGTACCAAATGGAACTTTTTGAAGTTTTCTCCCGGCTTGGTTGGCGGACATTGTATTGGTGTTGACCCCTATTATCTGACATATAAAGCAGAGCAGCTTGGATATCACAGCAAAATTATTCTGTCCGGCAGAACCATCAACGACGATATGGGAAAATATGTGGCAGAAAACATCATTAAAAATTTAATCCGTGCAGATGTTTCCATTAAACATGCAAAGGTGGCACTGTTTGGCTTCACCTTTAAGGAAAACTGCCCTGACACCCGTAATACCAGAGTCATTGATATTATGAATGAATTGAAAGAGTATGACGTGGTGCCGATGGTGTACGATCCGGTTGCCGATCAAGCGGAAGCGTTGCATGAATATGGCATCAAGTTTGCTTCTTTGGAAGAAATTAAAGATTTGGATTGTTTGATTATTGCAGTCAGCCACGAAGAATTTATGAAAATGAGCCTTTCAGACTTTGACAAGTTTTTCAAAGATGTTCCCAACAACAAAAAAGTGTTGGTAGACATCAAAGGTGTGCTTGACAGAAAAGAAGCAGAAGGTTTAGATTATAACTATTGGAGATTATAAAATTATGGGCTACAAAACATTAAAATTTCCTTCCAATTCACGATTTTTGATAACGGGTGGTGCCGGCTTTATCGGCTCCAACCTTTGCGAAGCCATTCTCAATATGGGCTTTTTTGTAAGATGTTTAGACGATTTTTCCACCGGCAAGCGGGAGAATATTGCGCCCTTTTTGGAACATCCCAATTTTGAGCTGCTGGAAGGGGATATCAGAAACTTTGATACCTGTATGAAAGCCTGTGAAGGGATTGACTATGTTTCTCATCAGGCGGCGTGGGGCAGTGTTCCCAGAAGTATTGAAATGCCCCTTTTATATGAAGACATCAACATTGGCGGCACGTTGAATATGATGGAGGCGGCACGGCAGAATGGTGTGAAAAAATTCGTGTACGCATCCAGTTCTTCCGTGTATGGAGATGAGCCGAATCTTCCCAAAACCGAGGACAGAGTGGGAAAAGTGCTTTCTCCCTATGCTTTAACGAAAAAAACAGACGAAGAATATGGCAGACTGTATACCAAGCTGTATGGTTTGGAAACAGTAGGCTTTCGCTATTTTAACGTGTTTGGACGCCGTCAGGACCCGCACGGCTACTATGCAGCAGTAATTCCGAAATTTGTAAAAGCGCTCTTAAATGATGAAGCACCCACCATTAACGGTGATGGCAAACAATCTCGTGATTTTACTTATATTGAAAACGTGATAGAAGCCAATCTGAAGGGGATGCTTTCCGGGCCGGAAGCTGCCGGAGAAGCCTTTAACATAGCTTACGGCGGTCAGGAATATCTGATTGATTTATACCATAAGCTTTGCGAATTGTTAGGCAAAAACATTGAACCCAACTACGGTCCCGACCGTGCAGGTGATATCAAGCATTCCAATGCGGACATCACCAAAGCAAGAACGCTGTTGGGTTACGACCCTGACTATGATTTTAGCCGCGGCATTGAATTGGCGGTAGATTGGTATAAGGAAAACTTGTAAACATCTTTTTCATTTTTGCTGAATTGAGGGATTTATGACTGCGTATGTTTTTATGATTGTTTTCTGGTTGGCTATGTATTACTGGTTGATTTATGTTCCACAAGAGATAAAAGAAGATTTTAGTGGGATTGAAAAACACAAGAAAGCCTACATATTGTTTGCCGGTATCGCATTATTTGTTGTGATGGGGCTGCGTCACAAATATGTGGGATTCGACACTATGCGGTATTTGGAACGATATCGGGTGAGTGGACGATACGAATGGAGTTATTTTCTGGATTTTGGAAAATGGCTGAAATATGAACTTGGTTTTACCCTCATAGGTAAAATTTTACAGACAATCGGAGTAGGAGAGCAGGTTTATCTGATTCTTTATGCACTGTTTATTTCCCTGTGTATATCACTGCTGGTATATCGTTGGTGCAAAAATCCTTTTTTGGGATTTTATTTGCACACCACCATTGGGCTTTTTACCATGTCAATGTCGGGAATGCGTCAATCCATTGCTTGCTGTATCTGCTGGCTGGGAATTGATTACATTTTTGAGAAAAAGCCAGTTAGTTTTTTTTTGCTGGTGCTTTTAGCATCCACCTTTCACCAGTCGGCAATTTTCTTTTTGGCGTTTTACTTTGCAAGATATATAAAAACCAATAAAATAAGTGGCTGGTTATTGTGGCTGGTTTGTTTAAGCTTTGTATTTCTCAAAACTGTGTTTGTTACCGTTTTTACCTATCTTCTACCGGAAAAATATAATATTTACGGTCTTGTGAACGATAAGTACCCTGTCAATCCGATTTTGGTTGGAGTTGCGCTTTTAATTCCTGCATTTTGTTTGTTTTTCTGGGAACGGGAGAAAACCATTGCAAACGAGGAGGAACCGCTGTGTTCTCTATGCTTTTGCGGTTCGTTATTGTATGCTATTATTACAACGTTGTCTCTTTCCTCCAATATGATTGGACGAATGAGTCAGTATTTTTATATTTTTAATGTTATTCTTTTGGGGAATATCGTTTCGGATATTAGCGATTATAAAACACGATATGTGGTCTTGTTGGCTACTATTTTATTTCCCGGGTATATGTTTTTCAAAGCACAAAGCTTGGGAATTTCGCCCTATTATTTCTTTTGGCAAACATATGGTGGGTAGAAAAACCAAGGTCAGAGCAGAACATTTAATATTAGAGGTGATTTATGACACCATATGTTTTTATGATTTTAATATGGCTGACCTTATTTTACGGACTGTTATATAAAGCCAAAAAGATATCAGATGAAGGGCTACAACGACGAAAGAAAATTTTTATCTGGATATCCGGATTTACACTGTTTTTTATTATGGGGTTCCGGCATTATCTGGTAGGAATTGATACCCCGCATTATTTAAGCCGTTATTACGCTTCCCCCTATCAGAAATGGGAGATGTTTCGTCGGTGGGATATCTGGATTCCCAAAGAGCTTGGGTTTACCTTGGTTGGTAAAATTCTTTATTCTTTGCATGCATCAGATAAGATGTATCTGTTACTATATGGTTTATTTATCTCTGTTTGTATTTCCAGATTTATATACAAGTGGTGCAAAAATCCGTTTTGGGGATTTTATCTTCATACGACCATTGGGCTTTTCACCATGTCTATGTCGGGGATGCGTCAGTCCATTGCTTGCTGCATCTGCTGGCTTGGAATTGATTATATTTTAGAAAAAAAGCCCATTAGATTTATTTTGCTGGTGCTTTTGGCGGCCACCTTTCATCAGTCGGCAATTTTCTTTTTGGCGTTTTACTTTGCAAGGTATGTGACCATTAAAAAGGTTAGCGGATGGATGATTTCCTGTTTTTCGGTAGCTTTCGTTCTGCTGAGGCCTGTGCTGATTCCGCTTTTGTCTTATGTTATGCCTGCAAAATATGAAATTTATGGGTTGGTAAGCGACAAGCATCAGGTCAATCCGCTTCTGGTGGTGATTGCTCTTTTAATCCCTATGTTTTGTTTGTTTTTCTGGGAACGATGTGAAACAACAGATAAAAAAAAGGATCAGTTTTATTCCCTTTGTTTTGCAGGTTCATTTTGCTATGCTCTCATTCAGGTGCTTTCCATTTCATCCAATATGATTGGGCGAATGAATCAGTATTTTTACATTTTTAATGTAGTGCTTTTGGGAAATGTTATTTCTGAAATTAAAGACTATAAAACCCGTTATATTGCGTCTGTATTTGCCTTGATACTTCCCGGATATATGTTTTTCAAAGCGCAGAGTTTGGGAATTTCTCCTTATTATTTCTTTTGGCAAATATACGGAGAATAGCAGCAATAAGGTCAGAACAGAAGATTCAATAAAAGAGGTTAATTTTTATGACACCTTATGTATTTATGATTTTAATATGGCTGATAGCATTTTACTATCTGTTGTATCAGGACAATAAAATATCAGCGGAAGGCTTGCAACGGCGAAAGAAAATTTTCGTTTGGATATCCGGATTCACACTGTTTTTTATTATGGGCTTCCGGCATTATCTGGTAGGAATTGATACTCCTCGATATCTAAGCCGTTACCAGGCATCTGCGTATTACGATTGGGACATGTTTCTACAGTGGGACATCTGGCTTTCCAAGGAACTTGGCTTTACCTTGGTGGGAAAGATTCTTTATTCTCTGCATGTTCCGGACGAAATCTATCTGATGCTGTATGGGTTATTTATTGCGGTTTGTATTTCCAGGATGATATACAAATGGTGTAAAAACCCGTTTTGGGGATTTTATCTGCATACAACCATCGGACTTTTCACCATGTCTATGTCCGGCATTCGTCAGTCTATTGCTTGTTGTATCTGTTGGCTTGGGATTGATTACATATTAAAGAAAAAACCAATAAAATTTTTCCTGATGGTTCTTTTAGCATCTACCTTTCATCAGTCGGCAATTTTCTTCATTGTGTTCTATTTTGCAAGGTATGTGACCATAAAAAAAGTCAGTGGTTGGATTATTTCCTGCTTTTCGGTTGCCTGCATCGTGCTGCGACCGGTGCTGATTCCGATTTTGTCTTACTTTATGCCCACGAAGTATGAAGTGTATGGGTTGGTGAGCGACAAGCATCAGGTCAATCCGCTATTGGTAATTGTGGCGCTTTTGATTCCTATGTTTTGTTTGTTCTTCTGGGAACGCCGCAAAATAAAGGATGAGCAGCAAGAGCAGTTTTCTTCTCTTTGTTTTGCCGGATCGTTTCTTTATGCCATCATTCAGGTGCTTTCCATGTCATCCAACATGATTGGACGAATGAATCAGTATTTTTACATTTTTAATGTAGTGCTTCTGGGAAATATCATTTCCGACATTGAGGATCGGAATACCCGTTATATCGCCTCGGCATTTGCGTTGATACTTCCCGGATATATGTTTTTCAAATCCCAAAGTTTGGGAATTTCGCCTTATTATTTCTTCTGGCAAACTTACGGAATGTAAAGGTTGGGCTTGGTTATGAATGTTTTATGGATTCTCAATTCTCCCATTGGTGAAATATCCAATGCGTTAGGCTTATCCCGCGCCCAAAGCGGAACCTGGATTGATGAAGCGATGATTTCTTTACTGGAGGCAGACAGCGCAGTGGAGTTAACGGTGCTCACCACCTCCAAAATCAAAGAAATCCGCAGAAAAAAGGAAGGCAGAGTGGAATATATTTGCTTAAATCTCGGCAGATGCCCCCGCGGAAAAAGCACTTCCTCCCAAAAACTGAAGATATGGCTATCTGAAATTGAGCGGATTCATCCGGATTTGATTCACATTTGGGGCACGGAATTTTCGATTGGTTATGATTTGGCAAAGAGCATCAAACACATTCCCATTGTGTATCGCATTCAGGGCGCCATCAACGCAATCAGTAAATATCCCAACGGACACTTGCCGGTGAAGCAGATGAAAAAGGAGTTGTCCTTTTTTGACGGTTTGAAAGCCAATAAATATAACAAAGATTCTCGTTTTATGGAAAAACAGGCAGAGCTTGAGCTGAAAATGATTCAGACATCTGCAGGTATTTTTTCGGATAACGAGTGGGCAGTGATGCAATATCAAATGAAGCTGCCAAAGCTTCCTACCTTTTACGACAAGCTTCCCATCCGGAAGGTGTTTTCTGAAAGGTGTTGGAATCATAACGAGGCAAAACCACACAGTTTGTTTTGTCTTGCGGGACGTACTGCATATAAGGGGTTACATCAGGCAATTGAGGCAATTCACCTGTTAAAAGAAGAATTTCCTGATGTTTTGCTTCGCATTCCCGGCAGCATTGCTTCCCGAAATCCAAAGTGGTTGTTTGAACCTACCTATATTACCTATCTGAAAAAGCTGATTCAAAAATATGGATTGGAAAGCAATGTGGAGTTTTTAGGCGCTTTAACCTCGGAGCAAATGGCGGAATATATGTGTCAGAGCAGTGTTTTTGTGATGCCCTCTGTTATAGAAAACGAATCAGCAACCTTGCGAGAGGCTATGATGCTTGGAATGCCTGTGGTTTCTGCATTTGTAGGAGACATTTATGAAACGGTTGTGCATGGGAACACAGGGCTGCTGTATCGGTTTGAGGAGTATGAAATGCTTGCATACCATATAAAAACCTTGTTTTTGGATTCCACCATGGCAGAAAGCTTGGGACAGAACGCATCCAAATTTATGAAAGAAGCTTATGCCGACCAACATTACGGCAAAACACTGTTCCGGATTTATGGGGAAATTTTGAAACAATAAATCTATTTCCCTTAGGAATCAGAGAAGGGAGACGATATTTTATGAAACTCACCTTTTTTAGTAATGTGATGTCTCATCATCAAAAGCCATTTTGTGAAGAACTGTATCAAAAACTGGGCGCTTCCTTTCGGTTTGTGGTGATGAAAAACATTAAAGAGGAACGCAAAAAGTTGGGCTATTCCACCTATGAGGGAGAAACCATTCCTTATCTTATCAATGTGAGTCAGTCAAAAGAAAATTACGAAATTGCAAAACAGTTAGCCAAAGACAGCGATGTGGTTATTTTTGGGTCGGGACATCCTGATTTATTGCAGGAGAGAATTGCTCAAAACAAACTGACCTTTTTATACACGGAGCGGTTATTCAAACGGGGATGTCTTGCGCTTCTTCGCCCGGATATCCGAAAAAATATGGCAATTCGCTATCAGGTGCCGTCAAAGCAGTCCAATTTTTATATGCTGTCTGCCAGTGCCTTTACACCTTACGAT
This sequence comes from Clostridia bacterium, assembly GCA_017468465.1. Classification (GTDB taxonomy): domain Bacteria; phylum Bacillota; class Clostridia; order UMGS1840; family UMGS1840; genus SIG452. The sequence continues at coordinate 71,335 of JAFUIN010000003.1, read as the reverse complement.
TTAAGCTTATTGCATTCTTTTCAAAACCGTTGCTTAAAATGGGGATATTTTCCTGAGTTTTTATCCTATCCGGAAGGGGAGCTTCTCAGTAAAAAACAACACGAAGTGCCCAAGCTGTTATGGGTAGGCCGCTTTATTGATTGGAAACGAACCATAGATGCTTTGAGAGTTGCCAAAAAGCTTTCCGATGCAGGATATCGGTTTCAGCTTTCCATTATTGGAACAGGAAATCTGGAAGCGAAGCTTAAAGCCTATGTGAAAAAACATAAATTAGAACATTGCGTATCTTTTTTGGGAGCTATGCCTCCCGAAAAGGTACGGGAATATATGGAAGATGCAAACATCTTCCTCTTTACCTCCAGTAAAAGAGAAGGCTGGGGTGCTGTGATGAATGAGGCAATGAACAGCGGTTGTGTTGTGGTTGCCAATAGTTTGATAGGTTCTGCACCTTATCTGTTAAAAGACGGTGAAAACGGATTTTTATACAGAGGGCAATGCTCTTTTTACAAAACAGTAAAGCATCTTTTGGACCATCCGGACAGCTGGGGTCAAATTGCTCAAAAAGCATATCAGACTTTGGAGATGGAATGGAATGTTGCAACAGCGGCAAGTCGTTTTTTAGAAACTGCCGAGGCATATCTTTTGGGACAGAAAACCCCGCATTATGAAAGCGGTCCTCTGAGCGAGGCTCCCATTATCAAAAATAATTGGTATAAAGGGTGACGAATATGCAAGCCTATAAAATCGGCGAGCGTGATATCAGAGAAGTTTGGGCTGTAAGATGATATTGTAATATAAAATGATAGAAATTGAAATTGGGTGAATGCTATGTATCAGAACTTAAAAATTCTTCAACAAAAGCAAAAAGATATCTTGGATGAAATTGTTGCTATTTGTGAGCAACAGGGATTGCGTTATTTTCTTGTAGCCGGAACATTGCTGGGTGCTGTGCGCCATCAGGACATCATTCCCTGGGATGATGATATTGATATTGGAATGCCTCGTGCAGATTACAATAAATTTTTGGAAATTGCACAGGAACTGTTGCCCGAGCATTTATTTTTGCAAACCTATGAAACAGATCCCGAGTATATGCAGAATTTTGCCAAGATAAGAAATTCTAATACCACACATGTTGAAAATAGCGTGAAGCATCTAAACATCAATCATGGAATTTATATCGATATTTTTCCTTATGACGGGGTATCTGAGCATCAGTGGATGCAGTATATTCATAATAAAAGGATTGTGCTTCAATGTGTGTTGATTCGCTATTTTTGGGATGCTCCTTATGTGCAGGGCAGTACCTGGAGAAAGTTGATAAAGACGGTTTTATCTTTTTTTACCAATCAACAAAGACTTCAAAGAAAGTTGGATAAAATCCTTTCTAAATACGATTATGACAAGTCTAAAACGGTTGGAAGTTTGTTATCCGGCTATAAAACAAGAACTTATATACCAAAAGAGATTTACGATGAGGTTGTGCCGCTTCCTTTTGGAGAGAAGTCCTATCTTTGTCCAAGAAAGTATGAAGCTATATTAGTAAAGATATATGGTGACTATATGCGGCTTCCACCGGAAGAAAAGCGGGGAGTCCGTCATAATATCCACATTTCTGATACAGATAAAAGCTATCGGGAATATTGTTAAAAAAAGGAGGAGAAACCAATTTTGTTAAAACAATTTATAAAGAAGTGGGACCGGTTGGTTTCTCTTTTGTGGGAACGCAAAAGAAGCCGTGTTCTCTTTCGAGGGCAGTATGGCGTCAAGATGAAACCAGTCCCCACTCAAATTGTGAATCCGCCCGCTGTCATCGGTATTTACCCCAACGTTGGGACGTGTCAGCTTTGCTGGATTGATTTGGACGCTCATCCCGGAATTTTGGGACAATATTATAATGAAAAAAGTCGTTTGCTGCCGTTTCTGAAAGCATTAGGGAATGTTGTTCCTGTGTTCTGTACGGATACTTATGGCAAAGCAGTTGAGCTTTTGTTCCGCTTAAAAACGGAAGAGATTTCAGATTGTTTTATTGCAACGACCAATCTGGAAATTTTGTCGGCCTGCTATCAGGAATATCCTAAGGTAGGGAGAGTGTGGTGTGTTTCCGATGATATGGAGCAATCTGCCATTGTGAAAACAGCACATTCCAATCGGGTGAACGTGATATGCTCTAAAACCGGTTGGAGCCAGGAGGTTGTATTTTATTTCAAGCAAAGATTGTTGACTGTTTGGCAGTATGCAAAGGGAGACCGCATTTCGTTGTGCGAGGCACTGGTTAGCGGATGCCGCGGTGTGATCACTGAACAACCGGAAGCGTTCGCCAGTTTGCTTACAGAAATTTCACAAAAAACCACGATCATCGGGCAACCTATTATCATCGGACACAGAGGCATTTCCTCTAATCTTACATATATGGAAAACACCCTGACCACAGCCATTGAAAGTGTGAAACTGGGGGCCAATGTGATTGATATAGACACCCGTCTTACGAAAGACGGTAGGCTTATTGCCTTTCACGGTTGGACTATTGACCGCATTTTAGAGGGGGAAGGAGAGGTTCGCTCCTACACGCTTTCCCAACTGCAAAAAATGAAATTTCGTTATGGGCTGAATCCGGAAGAAAAGGTGCTTCCTTTGGAAGAGTTTTTTCAGCGTATGATGGAGACTTTCCCCCACAAGCATCTGATGTTCACCTGTGAAATCGGTGGTGACATTGTGGAATCGGTTGCAAAACTCAAAGAAATTTTAGACCGTTTTCCAAATCTGCAAGACAGCTTGATGGTAAAATGTAAAAATGGAAAATACGGCTATAGTGAACTAAAAAAACAGCTTCCGTATCTTCCTGTGAGAAACTACCTAAACGACGTTATCTCACCAAGAGACTGTGCAAAATCTACGATATTACATATCATTGGAGAGTTGCACCAAAGAAGTATTCCTTGGTGTGCAAAATACCGGAAATTTCATAAAAAGCTGTTGCAGCAGTTACAGCTTCGCAGTACCATTGTAATTAAGCTGATGCAAAACACAAAAGAAAAAATTGAGAGCGATTTGTTCTCGGGCATTGAGCTTTTGTGCACAGATGTGAATTTATTAGCTGGTTTTTTCTTTGCGTTGAATGCCGAAAAAGAAGTGCATTTATCCATGGGCGAAACCTATTCTCCCATGGCAACTGCCGTTGGATGTGAGGGAGCAACAGAGGTAATCCCTGACGGTGTTTTCTTTTTGGAAAACAGTGATATCTGTGTTCAAAAAGATGGCAGCATTTATGCAAATAAGTCAGGAAGCTGTGTTTTACTTTGGATAAAAACACTGAAGTATCATAACACAGTCTATCAGATACTTTCAGAGCCGATAAAAATTATTGTGAAATAAGGTGAAAATTATGGAAAAAAAGTATAAAATCGGTTATACTACCGGCGTGTTTGATTTGTTTCATATCGGACATTTGAATATTTTGAAAAAGTCGAAGGAGCTTTGCGACTATTTAATTGTAGGGGTTTCTACCGATGAGCTGGTGCAAGAGTATAAAAAGAAGACCCCGATGATTCCCTTCTCGGAGCGCGTTGCTATTGTGGAAGCAATTAAATATGTGGACCAGGTTGTTCCTCAGACCTCTATGGACAAGTTTCAGGCTTGGGAAGCATTGAAGTTTGACGTGATGTTTCACGGCAACGACTGGAAAAACTCCAGCCTTTATAAAGAAATTGAAGAAAAATTCCAACAGGTTGGGGTGGCTGTTGAGTATTTTGAATATACCAAAAACACTTCCTCTACCAAATTGCAGACAGCAATTGGAAAATTAAATGAACAGATTGATTAAATAGTTTGGAGGTGCTCTCTTGAGCCGTTCAATAGAGGCACAAAGTGCCAAGCAAATCAAGCTGGGGGCGATTATTTCATATTTGACTCTGGCGTTTGATTTTGTGACCGGATTGGTTTATACTCCCTGGATGGTTTCTCAAATAGGGGATGCCAATTATGGATTATACACCTTATCTGTTACCTTAATCAGCATGTTTATGCTGGACTTCGGAATGAGTGCGGCGGTGACCAGATTTACGTCGAATTACCGCACCAAAGGAGATCAGCAGGGAATTGATAATTTTTTAGGGCTGATTTATAAAATTTATATCTTAATATCTGCCGTAATTTCCATTATTTTAATCGGGATATACTTTAACATTGGGCGGATTTATGTGAAATTGACTCCGTCGGAACTGGCTTCCCTAAAAGTGGTTTTTGCGGTGTCGGGGCTGTCCACTGTTTTATGTTTTCCCTTTGTGACATTAAACGGAATTTTAGTTGCCCATGAGAAATTTATGGCACTGCGATTGGCAGACTTGTTTAACAAGGTTGCTTCGGTGCTTCTGATTGTGGTTGCGCTGTGCTTCGGAATGGGCTTGTTTTCCTTGGTGGCAGTGCATGCTGTGATGAATCTGGTTACGGTGGGGATTAAGTTTATCATTGTCAAACGAAAGACTGCCGTAAAGGTGAATTTTTCCTATTTCAGTAAGCCCTTGCTTAAGGAGATTACAGGCTTTTCGGTCTGGACTACTGTAAAAAGCATTGCACAGCGATTTATTTTTACCGCTATGCCCACAGTGCTGGGAATCGTAAGCGGGTCAACAAGCATTGCAATGTTTGGATTTGCAAGTACCCTGGAGGGTTATGTATATAAATTTTCTGAAGCAATCAATGGAATGTTTATGCCAAAAATTTCCCGTGCAACCTTAGGTCAGGAAACAGGGGAAGCGGTGCTTCCCTTAATGATTAAGGTAGGAAGAATCGTACTGACCGTCATTGGTATCATTACCATTGGCTTTGTTACCTTAGGACAGCGGTTTATCAGCCTTTGGTTGGGAGAAAGCTACCTCGTGGTATATTATTGTACAGTGCTTCTTATTTTCCCAGGTATTTTCTATGTGCCTCAGCAAATTGCAAACACAGTGGTTGTGGTGTTGAATCGTGTGAAAAGCCAGGGTATTGTGTTTGTTATTACTGCAGTGGTAAATATTGCACTGTCCTTTGTGTTCGGGTATTTCTGGGGGGCAATCGGATGCTCGCTGTCCATTTGTGTTGCTTATCTGGTGCGAACAGCCTTGATGAATGTGGTATTCAAAAAAGAGCTCAATATCAATGTGTTTGCCTTCTTCCGTGATTGTCACGGAAAAATGGCGCCGGGGTTACTTCTGACGCTGGTATGCGGATTTTTGATTTCCCGTTATGTCGTGGTGTTTTCCGGCTGGCTGACATTTTTAGTACAGGCTGTTTGTCTTGTAATTTGCTATGTTGTGATTATGTGGCTGCTTACATGGAATTCCAGTGAGAAAAGATTGATTCAATCCTTTTTTAAGGGAATCAAGTAAATCATAGGATAAAGTGAGGGAGAAAAATGAGTGAGTATAAAATCGGACAATATGACATTACGGAAGTACAAGCTGTGATGCTGGAAATTCTGACAGAAATTGACAGAATTTGTGTAAAACATAACATAAAATACATCTTAGATGGAGGAACCATGATTGGTGCGGTTCGGCACAACGGCTTCATTCCTTGGGATGATGATTTAGATATTGCGATGCTTCGTGAAGATTATGAAAAATTGATGGAGGCATGCAAAACTGAGTTGTCCGACCAGTTTTTGTGGCATTCAGCAGAATTGGAAGCAAAACATCCTTTGAATTTTACAAAGCTGCGGAAAAAAGGCACTGTTTATAAAGAACGCCGGTTTGCTGATTTGGACGTGGAACAAGGAATTTTTATTGATATTTTTCCCATTGATGATGTCAATCGGAAAACAATGAAATTTCAGTTGGCACTGCTATCCTTTATTCACATTGTGAAGTTTACAAAAATGAAATTATATAAGAAGAAAAAACGGATTTTCTTATTGCCCTTTTGTTTGATTCCTAAAAAAACGCTGGATCGCTGGGCAAAAGCAATTATGGTTATGGGAAATAAAGAAAAAAGTGCAGAGGTATATAAATTCTGCCATCCCGGAAAAATGAAACCGGTTTATCCGCGTTCGTTGTATGAAGATGTGGTTCGGCATCCGTTTTGCGGAAAGGAATTTTATATTCCGAAGGATTATGATTTGTTCTTAAGGGAGCGTTATGGAGATTATATGCAGCTGCCTCCCGAGGAAAAAAGAATCATGGCACATGGTGTTGTAGAATGCAAATTGTAGAAGGGAGCAAATAAAAATGTCAGAAAAAAAGATTGTGGGATATACCACAGGTGTTTTCGATTTGTTTCATATTGGACATTTGAATATTTTGAAGGCAGCAAAAAAGCATTGTGATTATTTGATTGTTGGCGTAAGTACAGATGAATTGGTGCAAGCGTATAAACACAAAACGCCTGTCATTCCCTATCAGGAACGAAGAGCTATTGTGGAAGCAATTAAGTATGTTGATCAGGTGGTTCCGCAGACAAATCGTGATAAAATGAAAGCCTGGGAAGAATATCGGTTTGACAAAATGTTTGTAGGCGATGATTGGAAGTCGGATTCCATGTTTCAACAATTAGAGAAAGAATTCCGTTCCTTAAATGTTGAAATATGTTATTTTCCGTATACAAAAGGTGTATCTTCTACGATATTGACCGAGGTTTTGAACAAAATACGCAATCAATAAGCTTTGAATAACGCGGCTGGAGATGGGAGTACAAGATGCTTGCAAAGAATTACTGGGAAACAATAAAACTGTTTTCCTGTGGAATGAAAGGTGTTTTGCCAGAGGCAGAAGGAACATATTCCCAGGACGATATTTTAGATATTGAAAAAACTGCCCGTCTGCAAGGGGTGTGGCCGGTTGTGTTTGCGGTGTTGAAAAAGCTTTCTGAAAATGGATTGGCAGACATTCCGGGAGGGCAGCTTTCAAAATGGCAGATGGAGCTTAATTTGAAAGTTATGGAATATACACTCCGTCAGGAAGCCATGTATGCCTTTTTGGAGAAGGAATTGGCATTTTCCAAGCCTGTTATGCTAAAAGGAGAGTTAATTTCCGACCTGTATGCAAATCCGGAGCTTCGTATGTCGGGAGACACCGACCTTCTGATTGACCCTGCAGATGAGAAAAAAGTGTTGGAAGCTTTCCAAAAAGTCGGTGGAGAATACGTTCCCCGGGGTGAAAACAATAATCAGGCAGTATGTGTGCATCCAAAAGCCGGAAAATTTGAAATCCACATTTCGCTGGATACCAAAGAAGTCACCGAGGTGTGGTATGATAATCTGGACTTCGGCGGTGAAGAAAAACGACAAGTGACATTGAAAAACGGACATACGGTTACGGCATTGGGAATCACGGACGGTGCCATCAATATGGTGCTTCATGTTCTCAAGCATTTTATCAGCGGAATTGCCCATTTGAAAATGCTGGGAGATGCGCTTTTGTATCTTTCCTGTTATTGGGATGAGATAGACTTTCATCGGGTAGATGCCGTTATGGAGCAGTTGGGTTATCAGGGAATTTATCAAACAATGAAGCATATCGGGGCAAAGTATTTTCAACTCCCCCATTTTTCTTTGGATGATTCTCTGGAGGAAACTGCGCAGAAACTTCTTTCCGACTTGGAATATTGTGCGCAAAACGGATTTTCGGAAGAAAAGTTGACAGCTTACAATGAATATTCCAAAGCAAAATATGAAAGCTACCATAAAAAAAATTATGCAGCCTATAAAAAAGAATTGACCAAACGGGAAAGAATGGAACGGCTGTTCCCAAAAAAGACTGCGTTATATGGTGAATATCCGATCCTGATGAAACATGGATGGTTTTTGCCACTCATATGGATTATTCGAATCGTGAAGAAAATTTTTGGCAAAAAGACAGTGCTTCCGAGCGAAAACAACCCTCGTCTGGAATTGATGAAGGAGCTGGGGTTATTATGAAAAAACGTGTCATCTTACTCGTTTTGATTTTTTTGAATTTGGGGGTCATCTTTTTCTTTTCCCATCAGACTTCAGAAGTTTCCGGCAAATTAAGTTCGGGCATTACCAGTCAGATTAAGGTGCATACACCGCATTATGCCGAAAAAACCCAGGCACAGCAGAAGGTGGTTCACACGCAGGTGCAGTATGCCATTCGAGGGCTTGCTCACGGTTGTTTGTTTTTTTCGCTGGGTGTTTTGAGTCTCCTTTTATGGAAAACATTTTCCTATAAATGGTATGTGATGATAATGTCAAATGTGCTTTTGGGCTTTCTTGTTGCACTTTCTGATGAAATTCACCAGCTTTTTGTTCCGGGAAGAAGCTTTGGCTGGGACGATATTTTGTATGATTCCATCGGTTTTCTTACCGGTATGGTCATCGTAATGCTTTTCACGTTGATAAATCGGTTATATAAAAAAAGAACAGAATCCAAGTAGTAAATGGAATTCTGTTCTTTTTGTTTTGTCGTTTCCTATTCGTTGATTTCTTCCAGGATGGTGCCGGTAAAATAGTGCTTCAGAATCTGCTCAAAATCAAAGCCTTGTTCCGCCATTCCTTTTGCACCGTATTGGCTCATGCCAACGCCGTGCCCATAGCCGGTGCCTTGAAAAATGTATTCATTGGGGGTGCCTGCTTCAGGGGTGATGGTGCCGGTTGCAGTTAATATGGAGGTTGATATTTCCCGTTCCTCCAGACCTTTGGAGGTAATCACGGTAACAGGTTTTATGTTGTCACTTTTTTTGGTGATGGTGAAAAGGTTGCTGCGCAAGTTGAAAAGGCTTCTTGATTTTTCCAGCTTGGCGTGATAATCACCATTTGTACCCACGATTTTCAAATCAATAATTCTGCCGGAAGGAGAACGTTCCACGACTTCCAAATCGAGAATTTCGCCAATGTCTGTCTGGATGCCGGCAAGCTTTTCTTTGATTTCGTCTGGGGTGTAGGGAACTGTCCATTCCCGGGAGGTATCATAGGGGTCATCCACACCGATTAAATAGGGAAAATCACCGCCCCACACATATTTCGAGCTTTCGGTGTGACCGCCCGACGAAGAATAGAAAAAGGTATTTGCAATCTCTCCGTTATAGGTAAGATAAATATTTTTGGTGGCATCAACTGCTTGATTGGTGGATTCTTTTTCCGCTTTTACGCCCAAGTATACCTGGGATTGGGTGGTATCGTCTAAATTGAATCCGTAGGATTTGAATTTATCATAATTTGTTAAGGCGTAGTTTCTGGCGCAAACAGCTTGTGCTTTCAACGCTTCTGCAGGCCATTCGTAAGGCATTTCCCCCGGGATGACACCTTTTAAGTAGTCTTCCATGTCCAGATAGTTGATGACGGTAAGTCCCACCTCGTTATGTAGAAAACGAGCACCACCCCGATATTCAGATTCTCCGATCAACAGGGTTCCGCCGTCAGCAGGGAACACACCTAAAGGGAGTTCACTTTTTTCATAGATGTAAAGCGGGGGTTCGTTTTCCTGCCCGAAAACCGAAATGGTTCCATTCTCAGCCCAAACCACTTTCAGGGTCGTTTCTCCAACTTCAAAGAGAATTTCGTCTCCCAGAAGAAGCAGGAAAGCACTGTTGTTTTTCAGTTGAATTTCCTGGGGTGATTTGGAGCCGAATTTTAGCCCGATGCTGATGTTTTTTGCAGAAGCTCCTATGGAACATAACAAACAAAAAAGCAAAATGAAGCTTAAAATTTTACAGTGTTTTTTCATAAAAATCTCCTTTTTATGCCAAAAATCTGTTCATTGATTCATGATTTTTTATTATACCAGAAAAAGAAGTATTTTTCAATAGGACAAAAAAATTGTAAGAAAAATGATAAAAAAGGCGACAACAGCTTTCACCCTGTTATCGCCTTTTTTCTATTGTGTAATGGAAGCTTCAAAGTATTCTCTGGGATTTACCGCTTCACCGTCTTTGTGCAGTTCAAAGTGCAGGTGATGGGAAAGATGGCTCTCTGAAATTCCGCTGTCGCCCATTCCGCCGATTACCTCTCCTTGCTTGACCACTTGCCCCACCTGGACCATTTTGTCGCTGGAGAGATTTTTATAAATGCTTTTCAGGTTGTCACCGTGTTCAATTTCTACCGTGTAACCATGTTCAAAATCGTAGAAATTCTGGGTGATGATACCGTCGGCAACTGCACAGACAGGGGTGTTTTTATCATCGGCAAAATCAATGCCCGAGTGAATGCGGTAGTCACCGTAGGTTGCCTGAAACACGAAGGAATCTGCACTGTATTCGCCAACCACCTCTGACCCCACCGCCGGAAGCATTACGGTGACCGGAGTCGGTGTGGGGGAGGGCGTCATTTGCGGAGTGGGAGAAACGCTTGGGGAGGGCAGAGGCGTTTTTTGGGGAAGAGGTTTCTTGGTCGGAGTGGGGGAAGGTGTCGGCTTTTGCAGAATGGCTTGATTGGTCTGGAGCGCCATTTTCTTTTCGTTTCTTGTAGATAACGTGTTTCCCGTTACCACGGTTAATGCGGTAATGACACCTGCAAGACTAAGTAAAACGAGCGTAGATTTTATTTTTTTCATAAAAGGGTTCCTTTCTCAAAAAGAAAATTTTCTTCTACAGAAAGTGTGACCATTTTGCGAAAATCTTATACATCATCCAGATGGGAAAGCGTGATTCCGGTGTAATATTTTTTCAGGATTTGTTCGTAGGAATATCCTTTTTTTGCCATATCATTGGCGCCGTACTGACTCATCCCCACACCGTGTCCGTTTCCTTTGGTGGTAATGGAAATGTTATCTGCAGCTGTAATTTCAAAATGGGTGGAACGCAGTCCTAGAAGAGTACGAAGTTCTGTTCCCTTGAATGTTACACCGCACAGATTGACTGATTTTATACTGCCGGAATTGTTCTTTTCCCAATTCGAAAACCAGCTTTCAGGCGTATTGGAAAAAGACACCTTTGTTTCTCCTGCGTTGATTTTTTTGATAAATTCTTCTTTGGAAAATACTTTTGTTTCTGTGTAGCGTGGAGAGGCTTCTTCTCCTTCGGATACTACCGATACCAGGTAAGGCAAATCACCGCCCCATACATCCTTTGCATTTTCGGTCATGCCGCTTGAGGTGGAGTGAAACACCGCCGAGATTGGCTCTCCCTGGTAGACAGCAATCTGCCCATTGGTGTTGTCCACCGAAAGTTTGATTTTTTGGAGTAGCTCGGGTTGCTGTTGAAATTTTTCTTCCAGCTCGGAAGGGGGAAGATAGGCTTTACAGTGTGCAGAATCGGAACATAAATTGGCATCGGGATGGTCTTTATTTGGGAAACGGCAGCGGTTGACCGCATAGGTTCTTGCGGCAACTGCCTGTGCTTTCAAGGCTTCGCTTTCAAAGGTGGCTGGCATTTCTGCAGCAACCACCCCATAGAGATAGTCTTCCAGCGGTAATGTTTTAACACTTCCGTCATGTAACAGTGTAATCTGGTGGTTGCTGTTATTTGTGTTCAAACCTTCGGGTTCCGGATAGCTTGTGCCGAAAAAACCGAAACAGACTGTGGCAAACGCCATGGAAAGGTATGCGGCAAAAAAGATGAAAACAGGGAACAACAATGGCTTTTTCATATTCAGATTCTCCTTTTTTGACAGATTCCTGATTTTCGGGAAACAGAATGGGCAGTGTTTTGTAAAACCTTAAAATTTTGCTTGCAATTTTTAAGAAAGTATTGTATAATATTATTTAATGTATATGTGTGTCCAAATTGAAATATGTGCCGCAAGGCATTTTGATATAAGAGTTGAGGGGAATTCCGTGGAAAAAACCCTTGCAAGGAGTTATAAATTTATGAGAAAAGAGACCGATAAATTGATTGAAGAAATCATCACCGAAGAAATAGTGGTGTTGCCCCTTCGGGGAGTGACTGTTTTTCCTTACACGGTGATGCATCTGGATGCCCAGCGAAAAATGTCTGTTGCAGCCATTGAGTATGCCATGAAGCATAATGTGCCGGTGTTTTTGCTGGCACAGGTTGACCCGTCCATAGAGCATCCTAAAGATGGGGATTTTTGCCGGGTTGGTACCGTTGCCACTGTAAAACAGCTGTTGAAGCTTCCCAATCGTTGTGTCAGAGTATTGGTGGATGCCCGTATTCGTGGCGAAAACCTTGCAGTTTATGAAAAAGAGGGAATGCTGTTTGCACAGGTAAAGCGCTGTCCCAGACAGCGTCCGGTCCGAAAATCCAAGCAGATGGAAGCACAGCTTCGTTCCCTGAAAGATTGCTATGCAGAATATTTTCGGTTGATTGGCAGAATTTCACCGGATGTTATGGGTGGCATTTTGTCTACCAATGATATTGAAAAGCTCACCGATATTATTTGCGGAAGCCTGTTTATTGATAACGATGAAAAGCAATATCTTCTGGAAATCTTAGACCCGAAAAAACGGGTCAGTGAGCTCATTAAAATTTTGACAGCGGAAATCGAGCTTTTGCAGCTGGAAATGGATATCCAGGCAAAGGTGAAAAGCCAGATTGACAAAAACCAGCGTGAATATTATTTGAGAGAGCAAATCCGTGCCATTCACGAGGAGCTTGGAGAAGAGGAAGATGTTCATTCCGAAGCGGATGAATATTTTGAAAAGCTGGAAGCCTTAAAAGCAATTTTACCGTTGGAATCATACGAAAAACTGAAAAAACAAATCAACCGCTTTTCTAAAATGCACCCGCATTCTCAGGAAACCATGGTGGAACGCAATTATTTGGATACCGTGTTTGATTTGCCCTGGAATAAAACCACCAAAGAAAAAATTGACATTAAAAAATGTATGGCAAAGCTGGACCGTGACCATTACGGGCTGGAAAAGGTAAAAGAAAAGCTGGTGGAATATCTTTCTGCCAAAAAGTTTAATCCCGAAATCAAGTCACAGATTTTGTGTCTGGTTGGTCCTCCGGGGGTTGGAAAAACCTCTATTGTAAAATCCATTGCAGATGCCATTGGCAGAAAATACCAAAGAATGTCTTTGGGTGGTGTTCACGATGAAGCGGAAATTCGTGGACATAGAAGAACCTATGTAGGCGCGATGCCCGGCAAAATTATGTCTGCCATCCGTACTGCCGGTGTGAAAAATCCGCTGATATTGTTAGATGAAATTGATAAACTGGGCAAAGATATGCGCGGCGACCCTGCCAGTGCATTGCTGGAAACTCTGGATAAAGAGCAAAACAACACCTTTACCGACCATTACATTGATTTGCCCTTTGATTTGTCGGAGGTGCTTTTTATCACCACGGCAAACAGCTTGGACACCATCCCCCGTCCGCTTTTGGACCGAATGGAAGTCATTGAGCTTTCCGGCTACACCCGCTATGAAAAATATCGGATTGCAACCGACTATCTTGTGAAAAAACAGTATCGGGAGCATGCCATCACCAAAAAGCAGATTTTGCTAAAAGACAGTGCTATTTACGGCATGATTGACTACTATGTGAGAGAAGCAGGGGTTCGTAATTTAGAACGAACCATTGTGAACTTAATTCGAAAAGCCGAAAAAGCCATGCTTTTGGAAAACAAGAAAACCCTTACGGTAACTGAAGCAAATTTAGAAACCTATCTGGGCAAGAAAAAATACACCGTAGACCCCAAAAATGCACATCCCGAAGTTGGGGCAGCGATGGGCCTTGCCTGGACACAAGCCGGCGGTGACACGCTCTTTTGCGAAGCGGTTGCTGTTTCGGGCAGTGGAAAAATTGAAACCACCGGAAGCCTGGGCGACGTAATGAAGGAATCTGCGCGGATTGCTTTGGCACACATTCGTTCCATTTCTGATTTGCTGGGGTTGGAAAAAGATTTTTACAAAACCAAAGATATTCACATTCATTTCCCCGATGGTGCAACACCCAAGGACGGTCCCTCTGCCGGGATTACCATTGCATTGGCAGTTGCCTCCGCATTGACCGGCAGGAAAATCCGAAACGATGTGGCAATGACAGGAGAAATTTCAATTCGCGGGAATGTGCTTCCCATTGGCGGATTAAAAGAAAAGGCTATTTCGGCACACCGGTCGGGAGTGTTTAACATCATCATCCCCAAAGAGAATGAGAAGGATTTGGAAGAGATTCCAAGAGAAATCATTGCTGATTTCAACTTTATGCCGGTGAGCCACTTTGATGAAGTGCTGAAAATTGCATTGCTTCCGCCGGAAGCGTAACGTGTGAAAAACGAAAGAAAGGATTTAGAATATATGGCAAAATTAAGTGCTCCGAAAGGAACCAAAGATATATTGCCTCAGGAAAGCTATCAGTGGCAATATGTAGAATCTGTACTGAAACAGATTGCTTTGGATTTTAATTTCAAAGAATTAAGAACACCCACCTTTGAATCCACCGAGGTATTCGCCCGTGGTGTAGGGGACACTACCGACGTGGTAACCAAAGAAATGTATACCTTTTTGGATAAGGGTGGCAGAAGTGTCACCTTGCGCCCCGAGGGAACAGCGGGGATTGCCAGAAGCTTTGTGGAGCATGGGCTGTATGCAGGGGTTCTTCCCTTGAAACTTTATTATCTCATTTCCTGTTTCCGTTATGAAAAGCCTCAGGCAGGCAGACTTCGTGAATTTCATCAGTTTGGCATTGAAATGCTGGGAACCACCTCTCCCTTGGCAGATGCAGAGGCTATTTTGTTCGGGAACGAAATTTTCAAACGCTTAAATATTGAAAACATTACTCTGAATTTGAATAATATTGGCTGTAAAGAATGCCGTAAGGCATATAATGATTCTTTGAAAGCATATCTGGAAGACAAAAAAGATTCTTTATGCGAAACCTGTCAGGAACGTCTCTTAAAAAATCCTATGCGAATTTTTGACTGTAAGTCGGAAATTTGCCAGGATCTTTTGAAAGATGCCCCCACCATTTTTGACAGCGTTTGCGATGATTGTAAGAATCACTTTGCACAGGTCACCGATGTTTTGGACAATGTTGGTGTTGCTTATCAAATTGACAAAGGCATTGTAAGAGGTCTGGACTATTACTCCAAAACCGTGTTTGAATTTGTGTCCCAAAATATCGGTGCACAGGGAACGGTGCTGGGTGGCGGAAGATATGACGGGCTCATTGCCGATTTAGGCGGAAATGATGCACCGGGCATCGGTTTTGCAATGGGTCTGGAACGGTTGCTTCTGTTAGCCGGAGATTCTCTGCCCGCAGAAGATGCTGTGCCGAAGGCGTTTTTTATTTCCATTGGAGACCAGGCGAAAAAAGCTGTGCTGAAGCTGGTTTATGCCCTTCGTGAACAGGGAATTTCGGCAGAATTTGACCTAAATAGCCGTTCGGTAAAAGCACAGATGAAATATGCCGACAAAATCGGTGCAGAATACACCGTAGTGGTCGGTGACGATGAAATTGCAAATAATCAGTATCCCCTAAAGAATATGAAAACGGGAGAAACCACGCTGGTGTCTCCGGAAACTATCACACAAGCTCTGCTCGGATAATCGGAGCAGATGCCGGAAAGGAATGAAACAATATGGCAGAAAATTTGAAAGGGTTCAAACGAACCAATTATGCAAATGATTTTGATGCTTCCTCCATCGGACAAACCGTTTCGGTTGCCGGTTGGGTAAACAAGCAAAGAGATATTGGTTCTTTGGTGTTTATTGACCTTCGTGACAGAACAGGTCTTGTGCAGATTGTGTTTGACGAAACCATTAACGTAGAGCTTTTGAACAAAGCAAAAGGTGTGCACAATGAATATGTTATTGCAGTAAAGGGAACCGTTCGTCAAAGAAGCGGTGCATTCAATAAAAACATCAAAACCGGTGAAATTGAAATTGTGGCAGAAGAACTTCGGGTGCTTTCTGTATCCGAGCCCACTCCCTTTGTGATTGCATCGGATGTGGAAGCGAACGACCAGATTAAGCTGAAATACCGTTATCTGGATTTGCGTCGTCCCGAAATGCAGAAGAACATCATTATGCGTCACAAAATTGCAAAAATTGCAAGAGACTATTATGACGAAAACGGCTTTTTGGAAATTGAAACACCCTATCTTACCAAGTCTACTCCCGAAGGTGCGAGAGATTATTTGGTTCCCAGCCGTGTGCATCCGGAAAAATTTTACGCATTGCCCCAGTCTCCTCAGCTTTATAAGCAGCTTTTGATGCTTTCCGGCTTTGACCGCTACATTCAGATTGCAAGATGCTTCCGTGATGAAGATTTAAGAGCAGACCGTCAGCCTGAATTCACCCAGATTGACTTGGAAATGTCCTTTGTGGAAATGGACGATGTCATTGCCATGAATGAAGGCTTCTTAAAACGGGTGTTCAAAGAAGTGCTTGATATGGATATCCAGACTCCGTTTATGAGAATGGATTATAAGGAAGCCATGGAACGTTACGGCTCCGATAAACCGGATAATCGCTTTGGTCTGGAGCTCATTGACTTGTCCGATGAAGTAAAAGATGTAGAATTTTCTGTATTCCAGAATGCTCTTACAAACGGCGGAAGTGTAAAATGTATCAATGGGGAAGGAATGGGGGCAAAGCTCTCCCGTAAGGAAATTGATGCACTTGGTGAATTGGTGAAAACCTATGGCGGAAAAGGTCTGGCTTACATTGTGGTAAATGAAGAAGGGGTAAAATCTCCCATTGCTAAATTTATGACCGATGAGCAGATGCAAAAGGTACTTCAAAAAGCCAATGCCAAGGCTGGCGATATTGTTTTGATTGTGGCTGATAAAACTGACGTTGTGTATACTGTTTTGGGAAGCCTGCGTTGCGATTTGGCGAAGAAATTTAATCTTTATGATGAAAATTCCTTCTCCTTCTTGTGGGTTGTAAACTTCCCGCTGTTAGAGTTTGATGAAGAAGAAAACCGTTATGTTGCAAAACACCATCCCTTTACCGCACCCATGGATGAAGATTTGGACAAGCTGGAAACTGCTCCCGGCGAAGTTCGTGCAAAAGCATATGATATTGTACTGAACGGTAACGAAATCGGTGGCGGAAGTATCCGTATTTTTGACACCAAGCTGCAGGAAAAAATGTTTGGTGTGCTTGGCTTCACGAAAGAAGCTGCACAGGAACGGTTTGGCTTCCTGATTGATGCGTTCCGTTTTGGTCCACCGCCTCATGGTGGTATGGCATACGGTCTGGACAGACTTTGTATGCTGATGGCAGGCTGCGATTCTATTCGTGATGTTATCGCATTCCCCAAAGTACAGAACGCTTCCGAACTGATGACCAATGCTCCCGATGTGGTTGACGAAAAGCAGTTGACCGACTTAAATATCGTTTGTGTAAAGCCTGAAAAAGAAGACTAAAAAACATTTTCTTTCTTTTGAGACAGAAAATGAACGTGTAACGGAGAAAAGATTATGGTAGATGCCGTACAGAAATTTTTTGTAAATTTACCCATCCCTATATGGCTTAAAATTATGCTTTCTGCTATGATTCCCATGGTAGAGGCACGCTATTCCATTTTATTCTTTATGGATAGCGGCATGCCTTATTGGGAGCTTTATGCCTTGAGTGTTTTGGGCAATATGATTCCTGTCCCCTTCATTATTTATCTGTTCCGTCCCTTGCTTGGCTTTTTGCGAAGAACAAAAATCTTTCGCAAGCTTGCCGAAAAGCTGGAGGAACGTACTCATAAAAAGGCGGCACAACTGCAGAAATATTCTGCATGGGGATTGTTTTTCTTTGTGGCACTTCCGGTACCCGGAACCGGTGCCATCACCGGCTCGATGATTGCGGCACTTTTGGATATGCGTGAAAAATATGCACTGCCTGCAATCTTCATCGGGACTATGGTGGCAACCTTTATCACCACCGGAGCTATGGGCTTTTTACAGTGGGTCATTGGATTATTTTAAGACCTTACATCGAAGAAGAACGACAAGCTTATTCTTGTCGTTCTTGTTTTGTGCATAGGTTTTTTCAAAAAAAGTGGACAAATAAGAAAAACTGTGCTACAATATGTTTGCTACAACTTTTCAAATAGAAAACACAATGACATAAACCAAGTTGCTTGAGGGTACGCTGATATTATAAAAAGCGTATGCTCTTGTTTCGTCATACCTTCAGGCAATGGAATGTGTTATGATTTGAAAAGTGTGTAGCAACCTTTAAGAGACAGAGCTATGCGTTTTTTGGTGCGTGGCTTCACTCTTTCGGGTGGCTGCGCACTTTTTATTTGTCAACTTATATGAGGGAGAGGAGGGAAAACGCTGATTTTATCATCGGCAAATCGGGTGCCGGCGTTTTAATATCAAAATGAAAGGACTGTGTTTTATGAAACAGTTGAAACAAACAATATGTCTTGTGTTATCCATCGCTTTGTTTTTTTCTGTGTTGGCATTTGCCGAAAAGACACCGCAACAGCTCGCAGCGGAAGAGCTCAACAAGCTCTCTGTTATGGTGGGGGATGAAACGGGAGAGTTGATGCTTGGCAAAGCTGTGACCCGTGCCGAAATGGTAGCCATTATTTGCCGGTTATCCGGCTTGGAACAAGCTGCCAAAGAAGCTATGGTAGCGAAGCCCTTGTTTTCTGATGTTCCGAAAGAGCATTGGGCAGCCGGCTATATTCAGCTGGCAAAACAAAACGGAATCATCAACGGATATCCTGATGGTTCTTTTCTGCCGGAAAGCCAGGTAAGCTATGCCGAAGCAATTAAAATGCTGATTGCCGTTTTAGGTTATTTGCCAAAAGCTGATACTCTGGCAGGATACCCTGACGGAATTATGACGGTTGCAACAGAGCTCGGACTGACAACCGATTTAGTGGTTATGACGGCAAAACCGGCAATTCGCAGTGATATTGCTTTGCTAACGTATCGTTCGCTGGATATTCCTCTTATGATGCAGATAAGCTATGGTGCAGATGCACAATATCAGATTATGGAAAACATAACCTTAAGAAGTCAGTATTTTGAACAAAAATAATCTTCTATTTTAAGGTAACGGGGGAAGGCGGATTAAGAAGCAGCTTTGCAATCTGGTAGCAGTCAATCCAGATTTGATTGTTTCCGTCTTTTTGTGCCTCGTTAAAAATCAGCTGGATGCCGAAGTGTAAGTGCGGCACCTGAATGTTATTTACATTCTCTTTGAAACTGTAGCCGGTCTGACCTACATATCCGATGGTTTGACCGGCTTTTACCGTTTGCCCTTCCTGTAAGTCTTTTGCATACGGGTTATCTTTCATAAGATGCGCATAATAATAATATCGAAGGCCATCAAAGCTGCGGATACCGACTCTCCAACCTCCATAACGGTTCCAACCCAACACCTCTACCACGCCGTCTTCCATAGCGGCAACAGGAACTCCTGTCGAGGTGAAAAAATCGTGTCCCTGATGTTTTCGTTGGAAGCCATAGCTTCTTTTATTTCCGAAATCGTCTGAGTCGGAGTATCCACCCTTTACGGGATGGCGAATTTTCAGCCCGTATTTCATTACGGTTTCTTCGTGACCGTCCGGATGCTTGACAGTGGATTCATATTCGCCCACCCAGCCGCCCATAATGGCATTGTATGCAGTGAGATAGTAAGAAAAAAGCTTCAGATCAGTAGGGTGGCTTTCTTTGAGAACGGCCACCGCTTGTTTTAAGTCGGCGGCTTTTACTGCTTGAAAGTTTCCGCCGTGTTTTGCCGCAACATAACTCAAAATTTCAATAAAATCAATCCGTTCTTCTTTGGTTCTGGACTGAATATCCATCGAAATTGCCTGATATAATATGGAGGAGGGAATATTCATTTCCACCCATTTCGGATCATTTTTTGCTACACTGATGGATTCGTAAGAACCGGGGAGAATCACCATTATTATAATAGAAAGGCAGAGTGCACTCAGTGCTAAGAAATGCCGCAATCAAAACCCCTCCGTTTTCCTGAAAAATTTCTCAGTTAGATTGTATGTTCGTTTTGATTGAGATAGAACACTGAAAAATTTCAAAAAAACACTTGACAAATGAAAAAATTGTGGTATAATACTAAATGATTCATAAAGAAAGCAGAAGTTTTCCGCTTCTCACCTTGTCGATATTGTTGGCGGGTTATTGTAATACGGGGGAGTGTTCCCGTGTTTTTTGAGGGCGGATGGTATCCGTCTTTTTTTGTGGAATGAATCCGTGTTAGCACGCATCTTAAAAAGGATGCTGTTATAAATAAAAAAGATAAAGTTAGGGGTGCGTTTCCATTAGCGTGAAGGAATTACCAATCAATGAGGAAATCCGTGAAAAAGAACTCAGAGTGATTAGTGCAAACGGAGAGCAGCTTGGGGTGTTGTCTTTGAAAGATGCGCTGGATGCTGCAAACAATCAAAATCTGGATTTGGTTATGATTTCTCCCAAAGCGGTTCCGCCGGTTTGTAAAATTATGGACTACGGCAAATATCGTTTTGAACAGGCAAAAAAGGAAAAGGAAATCAAAAAAAATCAGAAGGTTGTAAACATCAAGGAAGTTCGTCTTTCTGTGAATATTGACACTCATGATTTCAACACCAAGTTGAATCAGGCAATCAAGTTTTTGAAAGCCGGCGACAAGGTGAAGGTTTCTGTTCGTTTCCGCGGCAGAGAAATGGCTCACACAAACCTGGGAGCCGATACCTTGAACCGATTTGGTGAAGCGATTACCGAAGTTGGTAATGTTGACAAACCGCCGAAAATGGAAGGCAGAAGCATGGTAATGTTTTTAGGCCCCAAATAAACCGTTTTAGGTTTGGTTATTTTATAGAATAAGAGAGGAGAATTTATTATGCCTAAAATTAAGACACACAGAGGTGCAGCAAAAAGATTTTCACTGACCAAAGGTGGCAAAGTGAAAAGAGCCAAAGCAGGAAGAAGACACATTCTGAACAAAAAAACCACTAAGAGAAAAAGACATTTAAGAATGGGTGGCTACGCTTGCGAAGCAAATGCAGCAGTCATCAAAAAACTGATTCCTTATAAATAAGTTTTATAAGAATCTTTCTTTGTAACATCGAAATTATAGAAGTTGGAGGATATAGAATACTATGGCAAGAATCAAAGGTGCTGTTACCACCAGAAGAAGACATAAAAAAATCTTAAAATTAGCAAAAGGCTACAGAGGTGCAAAAAGCAGACTGTTCAGAACCGCTAACGAAGCAGTAATGAAATCTCTGGTTTATGCATACATCGGCAGAAAACAGAAGAAGAGAGAATTCAGACAGCTGTGGATTGCAAGAATCAATGCAGCTGCAAGAATGAATGGCATCAGCTATTCCAGACTGATGAACGGCCTTAAAAAAGCAAACATCGAAATCAACAGAAAAATGCTTTCTGAAATCGCAATCGCAGATCCTGCTGCTTTCACCGCTTTGGTTGAAAAAGCAAAAGCTGCTCTGTAAGATTTTTATTGCATAGAAACAGTGCAATCTGTTCAAAATGTCAGTATAGAAATATACTGGCATTTTTTTATGCAATTTTTAGAAAAGAGGTTTTTTCTCATGAAACAAAAACAAATGGTTGTTGCAGTAGTGCTGTCTTTGTTTTTTGTTGCCGGAATCTGGAGCATAGGTGAGCAAAAAGCGCAGTCGGCAAACAACTATCAAACCAATCTGCAGCTGATTGCACGAGCGGTCAACGGGGAAGCCAGAGGTGAGCCCTACGAAGGACAGGTTGCCGTTGCGGCGGTTATCTTAAATCGGGTACGGCATCCGTCTTTTCCAAATACTGTTGCCGGCGTCATTTACCAGCCGGGCGCCTTTACTGCTGTATCCGATGGACAAATCAATGTCCCCATCGACCCGAAATCCACGATTTACAAGGCATGCACTGATGCTATGAACGGCTGGGACCCCAGTGGCGGGGCAATTTATTATTTCAATCCCAAAACCGCAACAAATAAATGGATTTGGTCCCGACCGGTTATTAAAACCATTGGCAATCACCGCT
The DNA here is from genome assembly GCA_017468465.1 of Clostridia bacterium. Lineage (GTDB taxonomy): Bacteria > Bacillota > Clostridia > UMGS1840 > UMGS1840 > SIG452. The sequence continues at coordinate 49,539 of JAFUIN010000003.1, read as the reverse complement.
TCGCGAAATAAAGGAGGCTGTTATGATATTAAACAGAAAACAATGGCTGGGACTTGCTGCAGGAATCTTTGCTGTGTTGCTTTCGGTTTCTGTTGTATTGGCAAAGAAACATACACAAAGTCTCTTGTATATGGAAAATCAGAACCGCAGAGCATTTACCGAGCTGACTCAAAGTGTCAGAAACATTGATGTGGCGTTGTCCAAAGCAATTCTGACAAGAGAGCCGGCAATTTTGAATCAACTTTCCCACGAGATTACAGCCAATGCAGCATTTGCAAAAAGTTCGCTGGGACAGCTTCCCATTACCGATATCAATCTGGATAAAACACAAAAATATCTGGCACAGGTAGGAGATTACACCGTTTATCTTGCAGAGAAAACACAAAAGAACCAATCTGTGTCCGAAGCGGATGTAGAAACAATGTTTTCTCTTTTAGGATATGCCGATCATTTAAGCAACACTTTGCTTTCGTTGGAAGAAACCTATTTTAATCAAAATGCCACCTTTTCTGATATGATGGAGTTCACGCAAAAAGTAAATGCAGCATCGGAGGAGGAAGCGGATAACCAGTTTACCGTTTTGGAACAGGAGTTTGGCAATTATCCCCGGCTGATTTACGATGGTGCATTTTCTGACCATTTGGATAACCGTCAGGCAGAGTATCTTAGCGATAAAGCTGAAATCACTAAAAAGGAAGCCCAGCAAGCGGCACGCAATTTCTTGGGGAATGACAGGGTAAAAAGCATCAAACTAAATGGCGAATCCCAAAACACTGTTCCTGCTGCCTATAACTTTACAGGCAAGCTGAGTGATGATACCGATTATGCTATTGATATTACCAAACAGGGCGGAGAAGTGCTGTACTATCTAAACAGCCGCCAGAACCATAGCAACAATCTTTCCGCAGAGCAGGCAATGGAAAAGGGAATGACATTTCTTTCTTCTTTAGGGAAGGGAAACTTCACCGCAAGCTATTATGAAGTGGGAGACGGCTTTCTTACGATGAACTGCTGTCCTTTGAATGGCGACATCAGGGAATATCCCGATTTAATCAAGCTGCGCATTTCACTGGATAACGGTGAAATTACAGCATACGAAGCCAAAGGGTACCTGATGAATCATCGGGAACGCTCTGTTCCGGAATTTGAACCCTTTCATCCGGAAGAATATATTCATCCGAAAATAGAGATTTCTTCGGTGAACCGTGCTTTGATTCCCCGTGATGATGGCAGAGAGATTTATGCCTATGAGTTAAAAGGTAAGCTGAACCAGCGTGACTATTTGGTTTACGTCAATGCCCAGACCGGACATACCGAGCAAATTCTTTTGGTGGTGGAAAATGAAAACGGTGTGTTGACAGAGTAATCATGGCGAATGAAAAGAGAGGCTGCAGCAAAAAGAAAATCCGTTTGCTGCAGCTCTTTTTTTTGTTGTATTTTGCAGAAAAAAATCCTGTTAAAAAATTTTTTTCAAAAAAATTAAAAAAAATTCAAAAAAAGCTTGCAATTTGCAAAACAATCTGCTATAATATCAAAGGTTATGTTATGCGATGAAGTGGAAGGTGGCTCCAAAACGGTAAAAACCGGCTGTTTTGAAGGGAATTTCCACGGAGTATGTTTGGTTTGAAACCAGGCGGCTAAAATACGGTAATCTATGAAGACAACTTTGTGTACTCACATCGTTACCATTTTTATGCCCGAAAATTTTTATAATTTCTATAAAAATCTTCGGGATATTTTATGAAACAGGTGTGAAACACGAGGCTAAGTGTCGGAAAAATTATCCGTGTGCCGAACAGAACACAAAATATTATTTAATTTTTAGGAGGAAACACGGTTATGGCAGCAATGAAAGAAAAAATCAGAATCAGACTGAAAGCATACGATCACGTTATTTTAGATCAGTCTGCAGAAAAGGTAGTGGAAACCGCAAAAAGAACTGGCGCAGGAGTATCCGGCCCGATTCCGCTTCCCACCAAAAAAGAAGTAGTTACTATCTTAAGAGCAGTACACAAGTATAAAGATTCCAGAGAACAGTTCGAAATGAGAACTCACAAAAGAATGATCGACATCTTGAATCCTACTGCAAAAACTGTTGATGCTTTGATGAAATTAGACCTGCCCGCAGGTGTAGAATTCGACATCAAACTGTAAAATCGGCTATTATTTAATTATATATAATAGTATACGAGTTTTCTCTTACCTGTGTCAAAGAGAATTCGTATGGGCGAATATCTCGCCCACCTGATACCTCAAAAACTGATGAGGTACCAAGGTCATGTTGGGCAACCCCCAACCAATAACCATAGGAGGAAAAAATTATGGAAAAAGCAATTCTGGGTAAAAAAATCGGTATGACTCAGCTTTTCACCGAAGCCGGCAAATTCGTTCCGGTTACCGTAATTGAAGCAGGTCCCTGTTTTGTTACTCAAAAGAAAACCGTTGAAATTGACGGTTACAACGCAATTCAGGTTGGTTTTGTGGAGACCAAAGAAAAGAAATCAAACAAACCGTTGATGGGCCACTTTAAGAAAGCAGGCACCTCCATCATGAGATTCTTAAGAGAATTCAGACTGGATGATACCGCTTCTTACAATGTTGGCGACGAGCTGAAAGCAGGCATCTTCGCAGAAGGTGATGCTGTTGATGTAACCGGTATCTCCAAAGGTAAAGGTTACCAGGGCTCCATTAAGAGACACGGTCAGTCCAGAGTTCCTATGAGCCATGGTGCTGGTCCGGTACACAGAAGCGCAGGTTCTATGGGAGCATGTTCTTCTCCGTCTCGTGTATTCAAAGGCAAAAAACTTCCCGGTCACATGGGTAATGTTCAGGTAACTGTTCAGAACTTAGAAATCGTGAAAGTTATGGAAGACAAAAACCTGATTCTTGTAAAAGGTGCTATTCCCGGTCCCAAAGGCGGATTGGTTACCGTAAAAAGCTCTGTGAAAGCTGGTAAGTAATTCACAGAAGCAGTATAGAAAATGCTATCACCTGTTTTATGGGTGACAACAATTGATAATCAGCCTTTGGCTGGAAGGAGGAAATAAGATGCCTAAAGTAGCATTATACAATATTGAAGGCAAAGAAATCGGCGAAATCGAATTAAAAGACGAAATCTTCGCTGTTGAAGTTAGCAGCGCAGCACTTCATATGACTGTGAAAAACTACCTGGCAAATCAGAGACAGGGTACACAGTCTACCAAAACCCGTACCGAAGTTAGCGGTGGCGGTGCAAAACCTTGGAAGCAGAAAGGAACCGGTCGTGCAAGACAGGGCTCCATCCGTGCTCCTCAGTGGAAAGGTGGCGGCGTAGCATTAGGTCCGAAACCGAGAGATTACAGCTACACCTTGAACAAAAAAACCAGAAGACTGGCATTAAAATCTGCTCTGTCTTCTAAAGTTTTGGAAAACAACATCGTTGTTGTAGACAAACTGGCAATGGATGAAATCAAAACCAAATCCTTTGTTAAAATTTTAGAAAACTTAAAAGTTGATACCAAAGCATTCGTTGTTACCGGAGCAAAAGAAACAAATTTGGTTGCTTCTGCAAAAAATGTTCCCGGTGTAAAAACCGCTGTGGTTGATACCATCAACACTTACGATGTATTAAATCACACCAAACTGGTGATTGAAGCATCTGCAGTTACTAAATTAGAGGAGGTGTACTTATAAGATGAACGCATACGATATCATTATTGCGCCGATTATTTCGGAAAAATCTATGAGCATGCTGGCAGACAAGAAGTACACTTTCAAAGTGAATTCCAATGCCAACAAAATTGAAATCAAAAAAGCAGTGGAAGAAATCTTCAAAGTTGAAGTTGAAAAAGTTACCACCGTCAATGTAATGGGTAAGAACAAGAGAGTTGGCGTTCACCAGGGTAAAACTTCCGACTGGAAGAAAGCGATTGTAAAATTAAAAGGCACCAAAACAATCGAATTCTTCGAAAGCTTACAATAAGAGAAGGAGATGATTGATAATGGCAGTAAAAACTTATAAACCGACTACACCGTCAAGAAGATATATGACCGCACCTGACTTCTCTGTGTTGTCTGATGTAAAACCTGAAAAATCTCTTCTTGTAAAACTGAAAAAACATGCCGGCAGAAACTCCTACGGCAGAATCACTGTTAGACATAGAGGCGGCGGAAACAAATCCAAATACAGAATTATCGACTTCAAAAGAGACAAAATGGATATGCCTGCAACCGTTCTGACTTTAGAATACGATCCCAACAGAACCGCGTATATCGCACTGGTTCAGTATGAAGACGGCGAAAAGAGATATATCTTAGCTCCCAACGAATTAAAAGTTGGTCACAAAGTTATCTCCTCTGCAACCGCTGATATCAAACCCGGTAACACTCTGCCTCTGGCAAACATTCCGGTTGGTACCATTATCCACAATGTGGAAATCACCAAAAACAAAGGCGGTCAGCTGGTTCGTTCTGCAGGTAATGCAGCACAGCTGATGGCAAAAGAAGGCGACTATGCTCAGGTAAGACTTCCCTCCGGCGAAGTTAGAAAAGTGCTGATTGACTGTAAAGCAACTATCGGTCAGGTTAGTAACTTAGAGCATGAAAACGTTACCATTGGTAAAGCAGGTAGAACCAGACATATGGGCATCAAACCTACCGTTCGTGGTGTTGTTATGAACCCCTGCGACCATCCCCATGGTGGTGGTGAAGGTAAATCACCCATCGGTCGTCCGGCTCCTGTTACTCCCTGGGGTAAACCGGCTCTGGGCTTAAAAACCAGAAAGAAAAAGAAAATCACTAACCGCCTGATCGTTAAGACCAGAAACGGTAAATAATCATCGACATACACCGTAATACGGCTTTTGCCGTATTCGGTACCCCGATAAAACGCACAGCTTGTGCGAAAAAATCTACAAGGAGGCAAAAATATGAGCCGTTCAATCAAAAAAGGGCCTTTCGTGGACCTCAAACTTTTGAAAAGAATTGAAGAAATGAATGATAAAGGCGAAAAGAGAGTTCTGAAGTCTTGGTCAAGAGCTTCTACTATTTTCCCGCAGTTTGTTGGACATACCATTGCGTTATATGACGGAAGAAAACATGTTCCGGTATATGTAACCGAAGATATGGTTGGTCACAAACTGGGCGAATTTGCTCCTACCAGAACCTACAAAGGTCACGCAGGTGCAAAAACTTCAAAATAAGACGGGTCTTTCAAACGAAAACCCATACCACATTAAAATTTAGAACCACCTTATAGAGGTGAAAGAGGAGGAATAAAGATGGAGGCAAAAGCAACTCTCCGTTATGCTAGAATATCTCCCCGCAAGGTAAAGATAGTGATTGATTTAATCAGAAACAAACCTGTTGGTCAGGCTTTGGCTATTTTAAGACATACTCCCAAAGCTGCATCCCCGCTGGTTGAAAAACTGTTATTATCAGCTATTGCCAATGCGGAAAACAATCATAATATGGCAAAAGATGACCTGTACGTTTCCGAATGCTTCGCAAACTGCGGTCCCATTCTGAAAAGAATTCAGCCCAGAGCACAGGGTAGAGCGTTCAGAATTGCAAAAAGAACCAGCCATATTACCGTGGTTGTAAAAGAAAAAGAATAGGAGGTATGAGTAATGGGTCAGAAAGTTAACCCGCATGGTTTAAGAGTCGGCGTTATTAAAGATTGGGACTCCAAATGGTATGCTCCGGATCACAAATTCGGCGATACTTTGGTAGAAGACCACAAAATCAGAGTATTCTTGAAAAAATCTCTGTATCAGGCCGGCATTTCCAAAATTGAAATTGCAAGAAAAGCAAACAAAATTTTTGTTAAAGTATTCACTGCAAAACCGGGTATGTTAATCGGTAAAGGCGGTGCAGAATTAGAAAAAATCAGAGCTTCTGTTGTAAACTTACTGGGTGGCAATGCAAATGTTAACGTAAACATTGTTGAAGTAAAACCCGCTGAAATGGATGCAACTTTAGTAGCTGAAAACATCGCAGCTCAGTTGGAAAAGAGAATTTCCTTCAGAAGAGCGATGAAACAGTCTATGCAGAGAACTATGAAGTTCGGTGCAAAAGGTATCAAAACTTCTGTTTCAGGCCGTGTTGGCGGTGCTGAAATTGCTAGAACTGAGCATTATCATGAAGGAACCATTCCGCTGCAGACCTTAAGAGCAGACATCGATTACGGTTTTGCAGAAGCGAATACCACCTACGGTAAATTAGGCGTTAAAGTATGGATTTACAAAGGTGAAATTCTTCCTGAAAGCAAAAATGCGAAAAAAAATACTCAAGAGGGAGGAAAATAAGCTATGTTAATGCCTAAAAGAGTAAAAAGAAGAAAACAGTTTAGAGGCAGAATGACCGGTAAAGCTTTAAGAGGTAACAAAGTAACTTACGGCGATTACGGTATTCAGGCTACCGAACCCGGTTGGATCACCGGTAACCAGATTGAAGCTGCCCGTATTGCGATTAACCGTTACATCAAAAGAGGCGGTAAAGTTTGGATTAAAATTTTCCCTGATAAACCGGTAACCGAAAAACCTGCTGAAACTCGTATGGGTAGTGGTAAAGGTTCTCCCGAATATTGGGTTGCAGTTGTAAAACCGGGCAGAGTGCTGTTTGAACTTTCCGGTGTTGATGAAACAACTGCCAGAGAAGCTATGAGACTTGCGCAGCACAAACTGTCTGTAAAGACCAAGTTTGTTCTCCGCGAAAAAGAAGTGGAGGTAGAAAGCGATGAAGATTAAGAATATTAGAGAATTAGCAGATATGGAGCTTAATCAGAAACTCGCTGAGCTGAAAATTGAGCTTTTTAACTTAAGATTTCAACATGCCACCAATCAACTTGATAACCCCATGAGAATGAAAGAAGTTAAAAAAACAATTGCGAAAATTAAGACCGTATTAAAAGAAAGAGAACTGGGAATTAACGAATAATTTCCCGTGAGGTTTAGAAACGCCTTTCCCAAACTGTGTGGCGAAGGCGGAAATGGAGGAACTAAATCATGTCCGAAAGAGGCTTTAGAAAAGTTAGAATCGGCGAAGTTGTAAGCAACAAAATGGATAAAACAATTGTTGTTAATATTGAAGATTCTGTAAAGCATCCGATTTACAAAAAAATCATCAAAAGAACCATTAAGTTCAAAGCACATGATGAAAACAACGAATGTAACATCGGCGACAGAGTTGAAATCATGGAAACAAGACCGTTATCCAAAGACAAAAGATGGAGACTTACAAAAATCGTTGAAAAAGCAAAATAAGAATGTTTCTGCGGTAGCAATACCGTTAATAAAAACGCTTGCGGCAGTTGTTCGCAGGCAGAGGAGGATTACAATGATTCAGCAAGAAAGCAGAATGAAAGTAGCTGATAATACCGGTGCAAAAGAATTACTGACCATCAGAGTTCTTGGCGGCTCCAAAAGAAGATATGCCAACATCGGTGATGTAGTTGTAGCTACTGTCAAAAAAGCAGCACCCGGCGGCGTTGTGAAAAAAGGTGATGTTGTAAAAGCTGTTATCGTTAGAAGCGTAAAAGGTGTTCGCCGTCAGGATGGAACCTATATCAAATTTGACGAAAACGCAGCTGTAATTATTAAAGATGACAAAAATCCGAGAGGAACTCGTATTTTTGGCCCTGTTGCAAGAGAGCTTCGTGACAAAGAATATTCCAAAATATTATCTTTGGCTCCTGAAGTATTGTAAGGGAGGATTTGAGACATGTATAAAAAAGTGAATGTAAGAAAAGATGACCAGGTAATGGTTATTTCCGGTAAAGACAAAGGCAAAAAGGGCAAAGTGCTGGTAGTATCTCCCAAAGAAGGGAAAGTTATCGTAGAAGGCATTAACATGGCTACCAAACACACCAAACCCAGAGCTCAGGGTCAGACCGGTGGTATCGTAAAACAGGAATGCCCCATCTATGCTGCAAAGGTTATGCTCATTTGCCCCAAATGCGGCAAAGCAGTTAGAACCGGTAAGAAAATCTTAGATGATGGCAACAAAGTAAGATATTGTAAAAAATGTCTGGAAACTTTAGACTAATAGAGGGAGGTAGACTGAGATGTCAAATTTAGCAAATTTATACAAAAACGAAGTTGCACCTGCCTTAATGTCTAAATTCGGTTACAAATCTGTAATGCAGATTCCGAAAATTGACAAGGTAGTTGTCAACATCGGCGTTGGCGAAGCAAAAGACAACGCAAAAGCACTGGAAAGCGCTGCAGCAGACCTGACCTTAATTACCGGTCAGAAAGCAGTTTTGACCAAAGCAAAAAAATCTGTTTCTAACTTCAAATTAAGAGAAGGTATGAACATTGGCTGTAAAGTAACCTTACGTGGCGAAAGAATGTATGAATTCATCGAAAGATTATTCTGCATCGCTCTTCCCCGTGTAAGAGACTTCAGAGGCATCAGCGCAAACTCCTTTGATGGCCGCGGCAACTATGCTTTCGGTATCAAAGAACAGCTTATTTTCCCGGAAATCGAATACGATAAAGTAGAAAAAATCAGAGGTATGGACATTGCTTTCGTTACCACTGCAAAAACTGACGAAGAAGCAAAAGAATTACTGACTCTGATGGGCGCTCCCTTTATCAAAGCGTAAGATAAGATTTCTGAATATTCCAAAGACACAAGAGTAAAGTGAAAGGAAATGGAAACAAATGGCTAAAAAATCTATGATCAATAAGCAGCAGAAACCCCAGAAGTTCAGCACCAGAGAATACAACAGATGTAAAATCTGCGGTAGACCCCATGCTTATCTTCGGAAATATGCTATCTGCCGTATTTGCTTCAGAGAACTGGCTTACAAAGGTCAGATTCCCGGTGTAAAAAAAGCAAGCTGGTAAGATTGGTTTTTGCAAAAAAAACAGGATGCCCGAGCGGGCAATGTAAACGGGTTTTTCAAAGGAAAAACCCAAAGTGAGAAAAATTAACAAGGTTTTAGGTAAGTCGTATCACCCCGGCGTGATAAACAATACCTTAAAAAAGGAGGCTATACAATGCAGATCACAGATCCTATTGCAGATATGCTTACAAGAATTAGAAATGCAGGTACAGCAAAACACGATACCGTGGACGTTCCCGCATCTAATATGAAAAAAGCAATCGCTGAAATTCTGTTAGAAGAAGGATACATCAAGAATTTCCAGCTGATTGACAACAGCACTCAGGGCATTATCAGAATTACCCTGAAATATGGTGCAAACAAAACAAAAACAATTAATGGTTTGAGAAGAATTTCAAAACCGGGTCTCAGAGTTTACGCAAAAAGCGAAGAACTGCCGAAAGTATTAAAAGGCCTGGGTATCGCATTGGTTTCTACTTCAAAAGGAATCATGACTGATAAAAAAGCAAGACAGGAAAATGTCGGCGGCGAAATTCTCGCTTATATTTGGTAATGGAGGGGTAGAAGATGTCAAGAATTGGAAGAATGCCGATCTCCGTACCGAATGGAGTAACAGTAACAATCGGCGCTGAAAACTTAGTAACTGTAAAAGGTCCCTTAGGCACCTTGGAACAGAAATTCAACAAGGACATGATTCTGGAGTTGGAAAACAACGAATTAACCGTAAAAAGACCCAGTGAAGAAAAGACATATAGATCACTGCATGGTTTAACTCGTACAATCATTTCCAATATGATTACCGGTGTAACCGCTGGTTTCACCAAAGAACTGGACATCAACGGTGTTGGTTACAGGGTTGCAAAACAGGGCAACAAAATCGTTATGAACTTAGGTTTCTCCCATCAGGTAGAAATGGAAGAATGTGACGGTATCTCTTTGGATTGCCCCACCCCGAACAAAATCATCGTAAAAGGTCCCGACAAACAGAAGGTTGGACAGTTTGCTGCCAACATTCGTGAAAAGAGACCGCCGGAACCCTATAAAGGTAAAGGTATCAAATACGTTGATGAAGTTATTATCAGAAAAGAAGGTAAAACCGGCGCTAAGAAAAAATAATCTAAAGATTATTTTGATTAGCTGTTTTATCAGATTGTATAAAGGAGTGAATAAACAGTGGTTAAAAAGCAAAACAGTAATGTTGCCAGAATGAAAAGACATTACAGAATTAGAAATAATGTAAAAGGCACTGCACAGAAACCGAGATTAAATGTATTTAGAAGCTTAAATCACATTTATGCTCAGATTATCGATGACGTTGCAGGTGTAACTTTAGTTTCCGCTTCTACCTTAAGCCCTGAATTCGGTAAGAATCCGGGTGGAAATATTGAAGCTGCTAAAAAAGTTGGTTTGATGGTTGCAGAAAAAGCAAAAGCCAAAGGTATCGAAGTTGTTGTATTCGACCGTGGCGGCTATCTGTACCACGGAAGAGTTGCCGCTTTGGCTGAAGGTGCCAGAGAAGGCGGACTGAAATTCTAATTACACTTTAGTGATAAGGAGGAAATGAAATCGTGAGTCAAGCTAAAATTGATCCGGCTACACTGGACATTAAAGAAAAAGTTGTTGCCTTAAACAGAGTTGCTAAAGTTGTAAAAGGTGGTAGAACCTTCCGTTTTTCAGCTTTAGTTGTAGTAGGTGACGAAAACGGCAGAGTAGGCTGCGGTATGGGTAAAGCAGCTGAAATTCCGGATGCTATCAGAAAAGGTATTGAGGATGCAAAGAAAAATATGGTGGAAATTCCGCTGTATAAAACTACTATTCCTCATGAAGTAATTGGTGAATTTGGTGCAGGCAGAGTGTTATTGAAACCCGCTGCTGAAGGTACCGGTGTTATCGCAGGCGGTCCTGCCAGAGCGGTATTGGAGCTGGCTGGTATCAGAGACATCAGAACCAAATGCTTAAGATCTAACAATCCCAGAAATGTAGTTTCTGCTACAATCGAAGGATTAAAGAGCTTAATGAGTTTGAAAGAAGTTGCTGATAAGAGAGGCAAAACTCCCGCAGAAATCGTGAAATAAGATTTCTTAAACATCAGAAACGAATCAGAAGAGTCTGAAGAAAGGAAATGTGCTTCTCGATATTGAGTCAAAGCACTTGGTGTTAAACATGGCTAAATTAAAAGTAACCTTGAAAAAGAGCCTGATTGGCCGTCTTGACAGCCATATTAAGACTGCAAACGCATTAGGCCTTAAAAAAATCAGAGACGAAAAAATCCATAATGATACACCTCAGATCAGAGGTATGGTAAACAAAGTATCTTATTTGGTAGACTGTGAAGAAGTCTAAAATCAGTAAAATTCATTCGGAGGTGTAAAAATTATGAGATTAAATGAATTATCTCCGGCTCCGGGTTCCGTAAAAGAGCGTTACAGAAAAGGTAGAGGTCACGCTTCCGGTAACGGAAAACAAGCCGGCAAAGGCCATAAAGGTCAGAAAGCAAGATCCGGCGGCGGTGTAAGACCCGGCTTCGAAGGCGGTCAGATGCCGTTAGCAAGAAGACTCCCCAAAAGAGGCTTCTACAATGTTTTTGCGAAAAACTATACCGAAATTCATCTTTCCGATTTAGAAAGATTTGAAAACGGAACTGAAGTTACTGCTGAACTCTTAAAAGAAACCGGCGTAATTTCTAAAATCAATGACGGAATTGTTGTGTTAAACAGAGGAGATCTTACCAAAAAGCTGACAGTAAAAGCTGCAAGATTCTCAAAAGCTGCTGCTGAAAAAATTACTGCTTTAGGTGGAAAGACTGAGGTGATTTAATATGTTTCGCATATTAAAAGATGCATGGAAAATTCCGGATTTGAGAAAGAAAATCTTATATACAATCCTTTTGTTGATTGTTTTCAGATTCGGTGCGCATATCCCTGTTCCCTTTGTTAGCAAAGAGTTGCTGACCCAATTGTTCGGCGGCGACGGAAACACCTTGTTTAGCTTAGCAAACATTGTATCCGGTCGTGCACTGCAGAACGCAACCATCTTTGCAATGAGTATTACCCCGTACATTAACTCTTCCATTATTATGCAGCTTTTGACTGTTGCGATTCCCGCTTTGGAAAGAATGTCCAAAGAAGGCGAAGAAGGAAGAAAGAAAATCGGCGCAATTACTCGTTATGTTACTATCGTGTTAGCATTTGTTCAGGCTGCCGGTCTGTATCTGACCGTTGCAGATCCGCAGTATAAAGGTTTTGCAAGCTTCCTTACCGTAGTGCTCACCTTAACTGCAGGTACTGCATTCTTAATGTGGCTGGGCGAACAGATTAATGAAAAAGGTATCGGAAACGGTATTTCTATGATTATCTTCGCAGGTATCCTTTCCGGTGCACCTTCTGCAATTTATGCAATTTTTGCAAACGACGTAAATTGGATTGTCTTAATCTTAATGGTAATTATCGTAGTTGCTGTTATCGGCTTCATTGTTCTGATGAACAATGCAGAAAGAAGAATTCCCGTTCAGTATGCAAAAAGAGTTGTTGGCAGAAAAATGTATGGTGGACAGAGCACTCACATTCCGGTAAAAGTTGCTATGGCAGGCGTTATGCCCATCATCTTTGCGGTTTCCATTATGGCATTCCCGGGAACCATTGGTCAGATGTTTGGTAAAACTGCTGCTTCCGGCGGCTTCTGGGGAGGACTGATTAACTTCTTCTCTCCCGGTAACGTATGGTATTCCATCATTTACTTTATTCTGATTATTCTGTTTACTTTCTTCTATACAGAAATTCAGTTCAACCCGATTGAAATTGCAAACAACATCAAAAATAACGGCGGTTCTGTTGCAGGTTTAAGACCCGGCAGACCTACCAGCGATTTCATTCGTATGATTCTGAACAGAATCACTATGATTGGTGCAATCTTCATTGCGTTAATCGCAGTACTTCCGTCTCTCTTGGCAAATATCAATCCGGCATTTGCATTCGGTGGAACTTCCTTACTGATTGTTGTAGGTGTTGCACTGGAAACTGTAAAACAGATTGAATCTCAGATGCTGATGAGACATTATAAAGGATTCTTAGAATAAATCATTCTGGTATGAGAATATGATTTTGACATTATTAGGAGCGCCGGGTGCCGGCAAAGGCACCATGGCGCGGCTGTTATCGAAAATTTTACAAATACCGACCATCTCAACCGGAGCTCTGCTCCGGGACGAGATTGAAAGCGGCTCAGAGCTTGGGAAGGAAATCGATTCACTGATTTCCAAAGGAAACTTTGTTTCAGATGATATGGTTTCTTCCTTGCTTGTGAAGCGTCTGCAGGATGCCGATTGTCAAAACGGATACATTCTGGATGGCTATCCCAGAAATGAAAGCCAGGCAGAAAAATTATCCCAGTTAGGCATTCATTTGGACAAAGCAGTTCTTCTTACTGTGGCAGATGAAGAAATCATCGCACGATTAGCAGGAAGAAGAGAGTGTCCACACTGCAGAGCAACTTATCACATACAGCATAATCCCTCTCAGGTGGATGGTGTGTGCGATGAGTGTGGAGCCACTTTGCAGATTCGGGCGGATGACGCCCCGGAAATTATCAGGAAACGGTTAGAAATCTACCATAAGCAAACCGAACCATTGATCCAGCATTTTCGTCAAAATAATTTGCTGGCAGCGGTGCAAGGAGCAAAGAGTGTAGATGACACCGTGGCAAGTGTATTGCAGGCATTAGGTGTAACATTATGATTTATATTAAAAATAAAGAAGAAATTGCACTAATGAAAAAAGCCGGTCAGATTACCAAAGGTGCTTTGCAAAAAGCTATCGAGGCAGTAAAGCCCGGCATTAAGACCATCGAGCTTGACAGAATTGCCGAAAATTTTATCAGAAAATGCAATGCGACTCCTTCCTTTTTCCGTTATAACGGTTACCCGATGCATATTTGTGTATCGGTAAACGAGGAAGTGGTACACGGCATCCCGGGTGAATATGTCATTCAGGAAGGCGATATTGTCAGTATCGACTGTGGCGCTTGTTATAAAGGATATCATGGCGACTGTGCAGACACTGCTTTCGCGGGTCATGTTTCAGAGGAAGCCAGACGTTTGGTGGAAGCCACCAGAGAAAGCTTCTATCTTGGAATGAAACAGGCTGTGGCAGGAAACAGAGTCGGAGATATTTCAGAAACCATTCAGGCATTCATTGAGGGACACGGTTATTCCATTGTCAGAGATTTGGAAGGGCACGGAATCGGAGCAAATCTACATGAAGGCCCCTCGGTTCCGAATTTTGGAAAAGCCGGAAAAGGCCCTAAGCTGATGCCCGGTATGACCATTGCCATTGAGCCAATGGTAAACTTGGGAAAATATGATGTATATCAGGATTCAGTAGATAACTGGACCATTCGGACTTTGGATGGCAGCCTTTCGGCACATTATGAAAATACCATTCTTATCACCGACGGAGAGCCCGTCATTTTAACCACATTATAGGAGGTCAAGGATGTTTCAGATAGCGGACTTGGTTGTTTCTGTAAGCGGCAGAGATAAGGAACGCATTTTTATGGTGACCGGGGTTTTGGATTCCAATTATGTTCTGATTGCAGATGGTGCAATCAGAAAATTGGAAAAGCCAAAGAAAAAGAAGGTCAAACATTTGAAGAAATCTCAGTTCGTTTTGAACGAACGGATTCTTGCAAAAATCAGCGAAGGGAAGAAGTTGACCAATGCAGAGCTCAGAAAAGCAATCAGAGCTCTCTGGGATGCTGAAGCAGAGGAAAAATAGCTGCACGGAGGAGAAAGAAATGCCAAAAGATGATGTACTTGAGTTAGAAGGAACCGTAATCGAAGCGTTGCCGAATGCGATGTTTACGGTGGAGCTGGAAAACGGACATAAAATTCTGGCTCATATTTCAGGAAAATTAAGAATGCACTACATTAAAATTCTGCCGGGCGACAAAGTTACTTTAGAAATGTCCCCCTACGATTTAACCAGAGGCAGAATTGTATGGAGAGCAAAATAATAGGAGGTAAATACTATGAAAGTAAGACCGTCTGTGAAAAAAATTTGTGAAAAATGCAAAGTTATCCGTAGAAAAGGCAACATTATGGTAATTTGCGAAAACCCGAAACACAAACAGAAACAGGGTTAATCACTTTGGGGCAAATACAGCCTCAAAAATTCAGCCAAATCTGGCAAAGGCAAACTTTTTGTGAAAAAGGTGCGGCTGTACAGAGTTCCTCTGTATATCTTTTTTGCAAATCGTTTGTTGGATATAAAAAGCTTGTTTTACAGGCTTTCAAATGAAACGTAGCCTTGCTTTTTGCAAGGGGAAACGGTTTCACTAATCGTTTTTGCGGAGAATTCCGCCAAATTAAACCTAAATCAAACACGAAAAAATCAGGAGGTGTAGATTCAAATGGCAAGAATTGCTGGTATCGATTTACCCAGAGAAAAAAGAGTAGAAATCGGATTGACTTACATCTACGGAATTGGTGTTTCCGCTTCCAGAAGAATTCTGAAAGAAACCGGCATCAATCCCGACACCAGAGTTAAGGATTTAACCGATGACGAAGTAGCAAAATTAAGAGATAATATCGACAAAAACCATGTAGTTGAAGGTGATCTTCGCCGTGACGTTGCAATGGATATCAAACGTTTGATTGAAATTGGATGTTACAGAGGAACCAGACACAGAAAAGGTCTGCCTTGCAGAGGTCAGAGAACCAAAACCAATGCAAGAACCAGAAAAGGTCCCAGAAAAACTATGGCAAACAAAAAGAAATAATCTTTTTGCTTGAGTGCGGTTTTAGAAATAGCAGGCAGAACATAATTTCTGTCTTCTGAAAGAATCGAAGTGTAGCTTTACACTTTAACGAAAGGAATGAGTGAATTAAATGGCTAAAGCGGTTAAAAGAACAACCAGAAGAAGAAAAGAAAAGAAGCACATTGAGAAAGGTGCAGTTCATATTCAGTCTTCTTTCAACAATACAATCGTAACCATCACTGATGTTGCAGGTAATGCACTGTCTTGGGCAAGCGCGGGCGGTCTGGGCTTCAGAGGCTCCAGAAAAAACACTCCCTTTGCTGCACAGATGGCTGCAGAAACTGCTGCAAAAGCTGCTATGGAACATGGTCTGAAAACTGTTGAAGTTTTCGTAAAAGGACCCGGTTCCGGTAGAGAAGCTGCAATCAGAGCATTACAGACTGCAGGTCTGGAAGTTACCATGATTAAAGATGTAACTCCCATTCCTCACAACGGTTGCAGACCTCCGAAGAGAAGAAGAGTATAATCTCTTTTGGAGAACATCATTATTTGAAATATTGGATTTTGGCAAATACATGCCAAAGAATAAAAGTGGAGGTGCAAAATAAATGGCAAGATATACAGGTGCAGTGTGCCGTCTTTGCAGAAGAGAAAATCAGAAACTTTTCTTAAAAGGTACCAGATGTTTTTCTGAAAAATGTGCCCTGTCTAAAAGAGCTTATGCTCCCGGACAGCACGGCCAGGCAAGAAAGAAAATGTCTGAATACGGCGTTCAGCTGCGTGAAAAACAGAAAACAAGAAGATATTACGGAGTTCTGGAAGGTCAGTTTGCAAATTACTACGAAATGGCTGTTAAAAAAGCAGGTATTACCGGTGAAAACTTACTGATTATCTTAGAATCCAGACTGGACAACATCGTTTACAGACTGGGTTGGGCAACTTCCAGACCGGAAGCAAGACAGTTGGTTAGACACGGTCATTTTGAAGTAAACGGACAGAAGGCAAACATTCCTTCTATTTTACTGAAAGCCGGCGACACCATCACCATTAAAGATAAGAGCCGCAGCTCTGAAAAAATCAAAGCTGTTTTGGAAACTACCGATTCTAAAGTTGTTCCCATGTGGTTATCTTTAGATAAAAACGCATTAAGCGCTTCTATCGTAAGAATGCCCACCAGAGAAGAAATTGATCTGGAAGTTGAAGAACACTTAATCGTTGAGTTGTACTCCAAATAAGATATTGACTTTGCTTTTATGCTTCTTCCCATTTTTTGGGAAGGGGCAGGTAAGTCAGTATAGCTGACCCAAAAGCTTAAAACAAAAGTGAGTTGGAAATCTTTATAAAACACCATTTGGTGAGGAGGGTCACGATATGATTTTAATTGAAAAACCTAATATTGAATTTTTAGATCGTTCACCTAGCGGTGATTATGCTAAATTTTCTTTAAGCCCGTTAAACAGAGGCTACGGCACAACTCTCGGCAACAGCTTGAGAAGAATTTTGTTATCTTCTTTGGAAGGAGTTGCTCCTACCAGCGTGAAAATCGACGGTGTGGTACATGAATTTTCCACCATTCCCGGCGTAAAAGAAGATGTAACCGAAATTATTCTGAATGTGAAAAATATTGCTGCAAAGCTGTTCTGCGACGGTCCTAAAACCGTGATTTTGGAAGCAGATGGCGAATGCGTATTGACTGCAGGCGATATTAAACCGGATGCAGAAGTGGAAATCAAAAATCCCGAGCTGCACATTGCAACCTTAAACAAGGATGCAAAATTCTACATGGAAATTGTGTTTGATCACGGCATCGGCTATGTTCCGTCCGAACTCAACAAAACTCCCGCTCTTCCGGTGGGTGCAATTCCGGTAGACTCCATCTACACTCCTGTGAAAAAGGTAAATGCAACGGTTGAAAATACCAGAGTTGGCAATAAAACTGACCACGATAAACTGACTCTTGAGGTTTGGACCAACGGCGTTCTGACTGCTGATGAAGCAGTTGGCTGGGCTGCAAAAATCATGAGCGAGCATTTGTCCTTGTTCGTAGGTTTGTCCGACGAAGCAAGAAACAGCGACATCATGGTAGAAAAAGAAGAAGACTACAAAGAAAAAGTTTTGGAAATGACCATCGAAGATCTGGAATTGTCTGTTCGTTCTTACAACTGTTTGAAACGTGCAGGTATCAATAACGTAGAAGATCTGTCCAAGAAAACCCAGGAAGAAATGATCAAAGTGAGAAACTTAGGTCGTAAATCTATGGAAGAAGTCATTGCAAAACTGGAAGCGTTGGGCTTGACTCTGGCGCAGGAAGAAGAATAAACCTGACCCGAAAGGGAATTGATTAAAAAGGGAGGCTATGTCAAAATGGCAGGAACCAGAAAATTAGGTCGTCCTACTGACCATAGAATCGCTATGCTCAAAAATCTTGTTACCGCTCTCTTGGAACACGGTAAAATTGAAACCACCGTTACCAGAGCAAAAGAAACCAGAGCATTGGCTGAAAAAATGATTACTCTTGCAAAAAAAGATACTTTACATGCAAGAAGACAGGCGCTGGCTTTTATCACCAAAGAAGATGTTGTGAAAAAGCTGTTTGAAGAAATCGCTCCGAAATATGCAGAAAGAAACGGTGGTTACACCAGAATCATCAAAACTTTCGAACGCCGTGGCGACGCAGCGCTGATGTCTGTTATCGAATTAGTATAAGGAGGTATTCACAATGAAACAGGGAATCCATCCGGATTACAAAAAAACCACTATTACCTGTGCTTGTGGCGCGGTTTATGAAACCGGCTCCAGCAAGGAAAACCTGCACGTGGAAATTTGTGCAAAATGCCATCCGTTCTATACCGGTAAACAGAAACTGGTAGACACCGGCGGACGTGTTGAAAAATTCAAAAAGAAATTTGGTTTATAAAATCCAAAAAAAGGCTTACAGCAAACGCTGTAAGCCTTTTTCGTTATTCAATAATCAAATAGCTGCCGACTTTCAAATTCCGGTCGTTTTCGATGTTGTTGACGGCTTTTAGGCGGTCAACGGTGGTGACATATTTTTTGGCAATCTGAAAAAGGGTGTCTCCGGGCTTTATGATGTAGGCAACAATGGGTGCGCGGTCGCAGATGTTCGGTGCATCTTTTTCCAGCAGGATTCCCTCTATACATGGAATTTGTTGCTGTTTCGAAAGGCAGAGAGAATAGGTTAATCCGGCACGGATTTCCAAATTGTTTTGGTTTACGATGTGATAGGAAAAATGATTCAGATCAATATTGACCGAAACATTATCCCAATTCTCCGGAGCGATATCCTTAAGGATTTCAAAGGGGATTTCTTTTGTTACCGAATGAATGCGGTCACCGGATTTATACAAAATTTTGGTTTCTAAACTGCCGCTTGCTCGCATTGCATGGTCTTCTGCTTTTGCATTTTTGATTATTGGCGTGGCACTGATATCTAAAATTTCTTCCAGCTGGCTATCCGATAAAGAAAGGATTTCTTTTACAGTAAAGGATTCTGCATCAAGACACTGACAACGCTCAAAGGAAGCATTTTTTGTGAGCAATTTGGTTTGAAATTTTGGGCTGTAGGCATCTGTAACAAGAGCGATTTGCTTGTTTTCTCGGGCAGTCAGATGGATATGAATACTGCCATAGAAGCAAAGGTTTTTCGCCTCTCCCTCTTCATTTTGCATAATTTCAGAGGTGGTGAGTACCGGCTTCATTTCGTAGGTGATTTGGTAGGAATCCTCTAAATTTCCAACATCCAGAATTTCGGTAAAAGGTGAAGAAAACTCTGCAATTTCTAAGGTGGAGTGGGTGGAGGAATATAACACTTTTACTTCCAGATTTCCTTTTGCCACTGCTTTGTTGGAGATGGCTTTCAAATCAGGATTCCGGATGGAGACATTTGTTTCCAGAAGCTCAATGACCGGTGGCTTTCCCTGCGGAAGCGGAAAATTCAAAGAAAAAGGGAATTGCTCCTCTTCCATCACCGGCACCGAATAGGTGTCAACGGTTTGCCACAGCAACTCGACTTCGTTTTGTTCGGTGTTGGGGCAAGGAACAGAGGTATTTTCCAAAAGACAGATGTTTAGTGCCATTTGTCCCCGGATTCCTGCTTTTCTGGAATTGATAAACACAGGAGTGTGGCTGGTGAAGCTGCATTGTACTTTGGAAAAATCCCAATGTAAGTCCGTGGGAAGCTCTGCTTTCACAGTAAAGGCTTCGCTTGATTTCAGCGCTGCAATTCCGGGGGTATCAGTTCCTTCAGGAAGATAAAGCAAGGTTGCAGAGGCTTCTACTCTTGCTGTGAATAAGTTGTCCTTGATTTCGTAATCAACGATATGTCCGGTGAGTGTTTGAGACAGCAGTTTTAAGATGTCCCGTTTGGAATCCGGCACGTTACAATCCCATTCAACTTTTTTGGGAAGGGTTTTATTCCAGACGGTTTTTGTTACGGTTCCTTCTGACATAAGTGTTTCTCCTTGTAAAAAGATTTTTGAGCGAACTCTTTTTATTTTCATTTCACTATATGCAAGCGGGTTTTTCATTATGACAAAAAGAGGGAATGTCCTTGTAAATTTTCAAAAAATTGGTCGGATTGTATTGCATTTTCTTGGTAGCTATGATATAATGATGCTGATATGTTAGGATAGCGTATTATGGTTATCTGAAAAACGAAAAGTCAGGAAAGGACATGAGAAAAAATGCCAAAAGTTGCAGTCATTATGGGAAGCGATTCTGATTTTCCCCAGTTAAAAGGATGTATTAAAACATTAAAAGATTACGGAGTAGACGTGGAAGTGAAAGTGATGTCTGCCCACAGAACTCCTGAGGATGCAGCGCAGTTTTCTAAAAATGCAAAAGCCAATGGTTTTGAAGTGTTGATTGCTGCAGCAGGAAAAGCAGCACATCTTGGCGGTGTGCTGGCAGCGTTTACCACTTTGCCTGTCATCGGCATTCCCATTAAGGCTTCCACTTTAGATGGGTTGGATGCACTGCTTTCCATTGTGCAGATGCCAAAGGGCATTCCGGTGGCAACGGTTGCTATCGACGGTGGCGACAATGCGGCAATTTTAGCATTGCAGATTCTTTCCTTAAAATATAAAGATATCGAAACCAAATTAGAAGCAATGAAAGAGAATATGGCTAACGAAGTCCGTGCAAAAGACAAAAAACTGCAGGACGAAGTAGCAAGCTTATAAAAGGAGACGAAGCATATGAATGAAGCATATAAACAGGCAGGCGTTGATATTCATGCAGGATATCGCTCTGTAGAACTGATTAAAGACAGCGTGAAAAAAACCTTTACCAAGGGTGTTATGACTGAAATTGGCGGTTTTGGCGGTTTGTTTGAATTGTTCCAGACTGGAAATTACACCAATCCTGTTTTGGTTTCCGGTACTGACGGAGTTGGTACAAAACTGAAAATCGCATTTTTAACCGGCAAACATGATACCGTTGGGCAGGACTGTGTTGCAATGTGTGTAAATGATATTGTTTGTTCCGGCGCAAAACCGTTGTTTTTCCTGGATTATCTGGCTGTGGGAAAAAATGTTCCCGAACGGATTGCAGAAATCGTAAAAGGTGTCAGCGACGGTTGTATTTTAGGTGAATGCGCATTGGTTGGCGGCGAAACTGCGGAAATGCCCGGTTTCTATCCTGTTGATGAATACGATTTGGCAGGATTCTCTGTTGGTGTTGTGGATAAAGAAAACATCATCGACGGTTCCACCGTGGCAGAAGGCGACGTGTTGATTGGTGTGGCTTCTTCCGGCATTCATTCCAACGGATATTCGCTGGTAAGAAAAGTGTTTGACTTAAACGGTCCTGAAGAAGAAGCAAAGAAAAATTTAGCAGTATATTATGACGAGTTGGGTATGACTTTGGGAGAGGCGTTAATCATTCCCACCAAAATTTACGTAAAAACTGTATTGGCGGTTTTAGCACAGTATAAAGTGAAAGCGATTTCTCACATCACCGGCGGTGGCTTCTATGAAAATATTCCCAGAATGTTACCCAAGGGAACCCAGGCAGTGATCAAAAAAGATTCCTTCCCGGTGCTGCCCATTTTCAAACTGCTTCAGAAAACCGGTAACATTTCGGAAGAAAATATGTTCAATACTTATAATATGGGTATTGGTTTATGTATGGCTGTAAACAAAGGTGATGCAGAAGGCGTTGTGAAGATTATTGAATCCTTAGGCGAAAAGGCATACATATTGGGTACTGTGGAAAACGGTGATGCAGGAGTTCAACTGATATAATGAAAAAGATTGTTGTGTTAGTATCCGGCGGTGGAACCAATCTTCAGGCGTTGATTGATGCCAAAGATGTAATCACCTCCGGAACCATTACCAAGGTCATCTCCTCCAAGCCCGGTGTCTACGCTTTGGAACGTGCCAAAAACGCAGGCATTGAGAGCGTTGTGGTAGACAGAAAAAGCTTTTCAGACAATGAGGCGTATCAAAAAGCATTGCTTGCCGAGTTGGAGAAAGAAAATCCGGATTTAATTGTATTAGCCGGTTTTTTATCGATCATTGGGAAAGAAATTATCGAAGCATTTCAAAATAAAATTATCAATGTGCATCCTTCCCTCATTCCATCCTTTTGCGGGGATGGCTTTTATGGATTAAAAGTTCATGAAGCAGCACTCACAAAAGGCGTTAAGGTAACGGGTGCAACCGTTCATTTTGTCAACGAAATTACCGATGGCGGCAAAATCATTTTGCAACAGCCGGTAATGGTGGAGGACGGAGATACCCCTGAAATTTTGCAAAAGCGTGTTATGGAACAGGCGGAGTGGAAAATTTTGCCTCGCGCCTGTGAACTGGTACTCTCCGGCAAAGCATAAGAAAGGAACAATAAAACATGAATCAGATTGCAGAATTACTGAAAAACAACTCCTACCCCGGCAGAGGAATCATTGTTGGAAAATCCAAAGACGGAAAACATGCCGTTACTGCCTACTTTATTATGGGAAGATCCGAAAACAGCCGTAACCGTGTGTTTGTGACTGATGGTGACGGAATCCGTACCGAAGCCTATGATCCGTCAAAATTAAGTGATCCGTCTTTGATTATTTATGCACCGGTTCGTGTATTGGGTAACAAAACTGTTGTAACCAATGGGGACCAGACCGATACGGTGTATGATTTCTTAAAAAATGGAAAAACCTTTGAAGAAGCACTTCGTACCCGTGAGTTTGAACCGGATGCTCCAAACTTTACCCCACGTATTTCCGCAGAGCTTCATGTGGATGGCGGAGCATTTTCCTACAAAATGTCCATCTTAAAAAGCGCAATGGGCAACGGAGAATCCTGTCAGAGATTTTTCTATGAATATGGAGAGCCTGTAGCAGGGGAAGGACATTTTATCCACACCTACAAATGCGATGGAACCCCCATTCCTTCTTTTTACGGAGAACCGGAATTGGTGGAAGTAAACGAAGATATTGATTGCTTTACCAATACCTTATGGACAAGCCTGAATGAAGACAACAAGGTTTCATTGTTTGTTCGTTACATTTCTTTGGAAGACGGAACATGGGAAACCAGAATGGTAAATAAAAATCAGTAATCAAGAAAGGAAACTTACTGCTATGAGTAAAGAATTAGAATTAAAATACGGTTGTAACCCCAATCAAAAGCCTTCCCGTATTTTTACCGAAGAATATGACTTGCCAATTACCATCTTAAACGGCAGACCCGGCTACATCAACTTTTTAGATGCCTTTAACAGCTGGCAGCTGGTAAAAGAATTAAAAGAAGCAACCGGTCTTCCGGCAGCAGCATCCTTCAAACATGTCAGCCCGGCAGGTGCGGCAGTAGGTTTGCCTCTTTCCGATTTGGAAAAGAAAATTAACTTTGTGGAAGAGTTTGAACTGTCTCCCATGGCTTGTGCATACGCAAGAGCAAGAGGAGCAGACAGAATGTCTTCCTATGGCGATTTTATCGCATTATCTGATACCTGCGATAAAGAAACTGCGGCAATTATTGCCAAAGAAGTTTCCGACGGGATTATCGCTCCCGATTATACTCCCGAAGCGCTGGAAATCTTAAAATCCAAACGTAAGGGCGGTTACACTGTTATTCAGATTGACAAAAACTATGTTCCAAAGCCCGTAGAACGCCGTGATGTGTTTGGCATCACCTTTGAACAGGGCAGAAACGAACTGAAAATTGACGAAAATATGTTGACCAATTTTGTTACTGAGGCGAAAACCTTTCCCGACAGTGCAAAAATTGACCTGATCATTGCACTCATTACGTTGAAATATACCCAGTCCAATTCTGTTTGTTACGCAAAAGGCGGACAGGTAATCGGAGTTGGTGCAGGTCAGCAGTCTCGTATTCACTGCACCAGACTGGCAGGCAACAAGGCAGATACCTGGTATCTTCGTCAGCATGAAAAAGTGTTAAACTTAAAATTCAAAAAAGATATTCGCCGTCCGGACCGTGACAACACCATTGACGTGTATATTTCTGACGAATATATGGATGTTTTGGCAGATGGTGTTTGGGAGAATTTCTTTGAAGAAAAACCGGAGGTTCTCACCCGTGAAGAACGGATGGAATGGCTGAAAACCCAGTCCGGTGTGTCAGTTGGTTCCGACGCATTCTTCCCCTTTGGTGACAATATTGAACGGGCAAGAAAAAGTGGTGTAGAATATATTGCACAGCCCGGCGGATCCATCCGTGATGATCATGTAATTGATACCTGTAACAAATACGGCATTGCAATGGTGTTTACCGGCAACCGTTTGTTCCATCATTAAGATAGGATAGGGAACTTAAAAAATGTAGCGTTTTTTAATTTCCCTATTTGCATTTTAGAAATCAGACAGGAGAAATTTTATTATGAGCAAAAAGCTTTTAGTTGTTGGCGGCGGTGGAAGAGAACACGCCATTATCAAATGCTTAAAACGGGACAACCCCGATTTGAATATTTTTTGTGCCCCCGGAAACGGCGGAATCGGAGAGCTTGCCACACTGGTACCCATCAAGGCAACCGAAATTGAAAAATTAGTGGCATATGCCAAAGAAGAACAGTTTGACATGGTCATGGTTGCACCGGATGACCCGTTGGTGCTGGGCTTGGTGGACGAGCTGGAAAAAGTAGGAATCCGCGCCTTCGGTCCTCGTAAAAATGCTGCTATTGTGGAAGGAAGCAAGGCTTTTTCTAAAGAGCTGATGAAAAAATACAACATTCCTACCGCAAAATATGAAACCTTTACCGATGCAGAAGCTGCCATTTCTTACTTGAAAACCGAAAACACATATCCTGCAGTTATCAAAGCAGACGGTCTGGCACTGGGAAAAGGGGTTATCATTGCGCAAAATGAGGAAGAAGCAGTTGCTGCCATCAACGAAATGATGGTGGACAAAGTGTTTGGCGCATCCGGCTCCAAAGTTGTCATTGAAGAATTTTTAACCGGACCGGAAATTTCCGTGCTGGCATTTACCGACGGCAAAACTGTTGTGCCTATGGTTTCTGCTCAGGACCATAAACGTGCATACGATAATGACGAGGGCTTAAACACCGGCGGGATGGGAACCTTTTCTCCCAGTCGTGTTTACACCAAAGACTTGGAAAAAGAATGTATGGAAAACATCTTCCTGCCCACTATCAACGGACTGCGTAGTGAAGGCAGACCTTTTAAGGGGGTTTTGTATTTCGGGCTGATGGCAACCAAAAACGGTGTGAAAGTGATTGAATATAATGCTCGTTTTGGAGACCCGGAAACCCAGGTGGTTTTGCCCAGATTAAAAACCAATCTGCTGACCATTTTTGATGCAATTATTGACGAAAAATTAGACCAGTTGAATATTGAATGGGAGGACAATGCTTGTGTATGCGTGATTATGGCATCAGGCGGATATCCCAAAAAATACCAGACCGGCTATGAAATTACCGGTATAGAACAGGCAGAAGAAAAAGAAAACATCTTTGTCTATCACGCCGGTACCAAGGCAGAAAACGGCAAGTTTTACACTGCCGGCGGCCGTGTAATCGGTGTTACAGCTACCGGCTCCAATTTAGACGATGCCATCCGTGAAGCATACGATGCGGTAGCAAAAATTTCCTTTACCGATGCCCATTTCAGACGGGACATCGGCATTAAGAAATATCAATAAAAGGGGTTTTTGCCTTGAATAAACAAGCTGTCCAAAAAGTAAAACTGTTTTGCGGTGGAATGCAGTCGAGGTTTCTTGAGAACAAGGATTTGTTTATAGAAGTTTCCGGAAGCTATCAATCTGGCACGGTTTCTTATCCCTTTTCGATTTTGTTTGAGGGAGAAACTTATGTATTGACCTTTCAAAAGGAAACCATCAGGGGAGCATTTGACACGGTCTTTTCCCACCTGATTGAACAGGCAAATTTATATGATATCCTAACTCTTACCTATGCAGACCGCACCGGCAGATTGATGCTTCGTGCGGATAATAAAAACGTTTCCACAAAAAGCGACAATCAGGTTGCAGAGGTATCGAAAGGGGAAGAAAAGCATATCATTTCGCCAAAAGCTGCCAATAAGCTTCTGAGGGTGTTGGATTTTGTTTCAGAAAACGGAAAGTTGAAGAACACCCATGTGAGAAAATTCACACAGGCAGAGCATTTTATCGAGCTTTTGGTGCCTTACTTAAAAAAACTGCCGCAGGACCGTGAAATTACGGTGTATGATTTAGCATGCGGAAAATCTTATTTGTCTTTCTTCTTGAATTTCTATCTGTGTGATGTGATGAAGCGTCGATGCCGGATTATCGGGGTAGATATCCGTGAAGATGTGGTGGAAGCATCCAAAAAAATCCGGGATGAATTAAAATATTACAATATGGATTTTTACTGTGCCGATATTCTGGAGTTTACACCGCCTACCCGGATGGATGTTGCCATCTCTTTGCATGCATGTGATGTGGCAACAGACTTTGCCATTGCGGTAGCGGTGAACAATGGAGCGCAGATTGCAGCCATTGCACCTTGCTGTCATAAGGAATTTTTAGATACTATAAAAACAGAGGAAATGCCGTATTTTACCGAAAATGGCATTTTCAAAAAGCGGTTTTCGGATTTACTGACCGACATTTACCGTGTAAAAACCTTGGAGGAACAAGGCTATGCTGTTGTGGCAACCGAGTTTGTTTCTCCCTTGGAAACACCAAAAAATCTTTTGATTTTAGCCGAAAAAACAAAAAACGCTTCCCCAAAAGGAGAAGCAACCAGAGCAATCAAACGGGCATTCCATGTGGACCCGATTTTGGACAAGCTCATTTTTTAACAAACCATATTTAGCGAAAAGAAGGCGTATTCATGAAAATTATAGACTGTCACTGTCACATTTATCCCAAAAAAATTGCCGAAAAAGCGGTTAAAGCCATTGGTGATTTTTATGATATTGATATGCACTGTGGCGGAACCTGTGAAGATTTGTTGTCCGAGTGGAAAAAATACGGCGTAGATAAAATGCTCATTCATTCCACTGCAACCCGTCCCGACCAGGTGGCACATATCAATGACTTTTTATTGGACGAATTGCAAAACAATTCCGATTTTATCGGCTTTGGGACCTTGCATCCCGAATATGAGGATAACGAAGGGCAGATTGAGAAGTTGATTGCAAACGGCGTGAAAGGCATCAAGTTTCATCCCGATTTCGGAAAATTGGATATTTTATCACCCCAAATGTATCATATTTATGAAATGATGTCCGGCAGACTTGCTGTGATGTTTCATGTGGGGGACTACCGATATGATTATTCCCATCCGGAAAAAATTAAAAAGATTTTAGAAGATTTTCCAAAGCTTACGGTTATTGGTGCCCATT
The DNA here is from genome assembly GCA_017468465.1 of Clostridia bacterium. GTDB lineage: Bacteria > Bacillota > Clostridia > UMGS1840 > UMGS1840 > SIG452. Next base: position 22,138 of record JAFUIN010000003.1, on the reverse strand, counting down.
TGGGAGGCTATTCCACCTGGGAAGATTCTATGGATATTCTTTGCGGAAAAAATATTTATTTTGACACATCCTCCACGCTGGAATTTATTTCGCCTGAGTTAGCGATAAAAATCCTAAGAAAACACGATATGGATAAAATCTTATTTGGAACGGATTATCCCATGTGGCATATCAAAAAAGAGATTGAAAACATCGAAAAGCTTCCCTTGTCTGACGATGAAAAAGAGAAAATCTTTTATCAGAATGCACAGCGGCTTTTAGAATTATAAAACAGACATATAAAAAAGAGGTTGTAACACATAGCATGGGTTACAACCTCTTATCTTTTTTCGCTGTCTACAAACAGAATTTCGCCTTCTTTTAAGTAATTCAGGCTGCTTCTGGCAATGGACTCCACTGTTTTTTGGCTGCTGGCTTTCTCGTCCAGATCCTGAAGCTCTTCCTGCTTGGCAAGCTCATATGCAATTTTTTCTGTGTATACCTTTTCATCCTTCTTCAGTGCAGAATAATCTACAAAGGTTTTATAGTGAAGGAACGAAAAATATACAAACATAAAAACCATGGCATAAATCCACAGATGTTTTCGTTTGAACAGCTTCATGGGACTCATATCCTTTTTATCAGTTTTCTGTGTTTTTTAAGAATGGCTCCCAACTTTGTCAGGCGTTTTTTGAAATAGTGCAACAGCCGGCAAAAAGGGAAACATAGAAACAATAATCCATTTTTTATTATTATAACAAACCATTTCACACTTGTAAAGAGAATTCTATAAAAAAATTGAAAAATATCTGCAATTTTTTCGTGAAGGGGGATAAAAAGGTTAGAAAGAACTGAAAAATAGAAAAAAATTCCTGTTAAAATGCCAAAAAATTCATAGGCACGAAGCTTCAAATCAGAATTGTAAAAAAAAGCAGTCAGAATTACACCGCCGGCAAATAACCAAAACAGAAAATCCAAGAAAGCGTTTGGCTTCTTTTTGTCAATTTGATGGCGGAGCGCACCAAAAAAATCATAGCCGAAGCCTACCAGCAGTCCGGCACAAATATCAATGAGAAAAGCCACACACACTCACCTTATTGAAACATGTTTTTTAGGAAGCTTCCTTTTTTTCGGACAATTTCTTTGGAATATACAATGCTGTCAAAGCTTCCGCGTGCCACCACTTCACCGGTGTCAACCGTCAACTTTTCCACCTTCAGATTTTCTCCTTTGATGTTCAGCTGCCCCAACTCGGTTTCCAGGGTGATTTCCTCCTCATCAAAGGTTAAAATATCCAGAACGCCGGAAACAGAGAGCTTTTCACGGTTTTCTAAAATGATATTCTGAATGATGTTTTTTTCGTTTGTCATAATAAACTCCTTTCTATTTTGCTTTGGAAAACAAAGTTTCCCAAAGGATTAACAGTACGACTCCAATCCCCAGACAGCCAAAAATCGGATACAGCGTTTCGAGTAGGGCAGTAAAGCCAAAAAGGCTTAAAACAAAAAGAACGCATCCGATTGCAACGGTTTTTTTCCCTCGGGAAACTGCATAGAGAGAATTGATTGCCGTGGTCAGTATGGAAAGATAAAGCATCACCGTATATAGATATGTAAGGATTGGATGAATCATGCCTACAAGCTTCATCATAGGGAGAGCACTGTCTGCAATCATATCGTGATGCAGGTTGAGAAATGCTTTGATGAGAAGCGCAGCAATCAGGATTAGGGAAAACCCAAGCAGGATTCCTTTTGTCCCGGTTTTTTGATTGGTATTCCTTTCGATTGCAGCTAAAAAGGGCAGAACGGAAAGTAGATTATAACCGGTGTAGACAAGCATATTGAAGGCAGGGGGCTGCTGGGTTGCAAAGCTTCCGGCGGGAACCGAAATTCCAATCAGACTTAACACAACGATCACGGAAAATAAAATGGGAGTTGCAATCAGATTGAACCGATAGATGCTTGTGATTCCTTTGGAGGCAATCCATAAGGTGATAATGCAAGTGGCAAGATTGCCCAGCAATGAAGGAATCGAAAAACTTTCGGATAGAGTTTCACCGCCGCAGGCAAACATTACCAGACAGGAAGCTCCGGAAAACAGGAGAAACAATACGTTGGAAAGGTGTTGAATGGCAGTGGAGGGATGCCTCTCTTTTTGATTGATAAAATACAGGACTGAAACCACAGCCATTAAGAGGATAGAAAGCCCCAGATAGCAAAGAGAATCTGCCGTAGAGGATTGAAAAAACAGTTGCAGTTCTTTTCCGGTGGCAAAGCCGGCACCGATGATGCTTCCTGCCACGGAAAAAGCAAGCTTTAATATATGAGAAATGTCGAATCACTCCTTTTTGAAAAAGCAAATTTACGAGGATACAAACATCAGAAAAGGGGGCGTTTATCATTTCAAATATATTTTTTGAAAAATCAAATTATTACTTGATTTTTCGGAAAAATGTGGTATAATATAAATAATAGGTATGGATTTTTGAAGGCAGCGTTTTTTCACCCTGAAAAAACCTTGTTTCATCAGGAAAAGTCTGGTCCTATTATAGAAACAGTTGATAAAATTTTATATTGTTAAGGAGACAAAGTTATGCAGAAAATTACGAAAGATATGATTATTACAGATGTTTTGAAAATTGATACCGAGCTGGCTCCCTTTTTCTTTGCCATCGGAATGCACTGCCTGGGCTGTCCCTCTGCTGCAGGGGAAACTATCGAAGAAGCTTGTATGGTGCATAATACCGACTGCGATGCTTTAATCGAAAAAATGAACAATTTTTTAGAAATCAAAGCCAACAGCCAGAACAAATAATTACGATACCGATTTTGCCTAACGAATGTTTTTCGTTAGGCATTTGGATATAAACGGATATTATGAAAGGATCTTCTTTTTTTTAGATTGCAAGAAGATATGGTGACAGAACAATGAGCGAACCTTTACGCTATAAAGGCAAAATGATTGCCAGAAAAGATAACATCATTTACTACGGCAACCCCGAAGACAATTATCTCATTATGATGAATATTACCGAAAGTACTCCCGTTGGCGGATATGATATTACTTCAAAAGTGACAGTATCTTTACAGACCAACACCGGTGGAAAAGAAAAAATCATCAAAAAAGTAGAGCGAGAAGGCATGTTCAAAGCGTTGGACATTGCGGAATACTGGCTGGCAGAAGCGTTGGAAGAAGAATAACGCTGTGGCTGCTTTGACGAAATTGTGGTGAACAAAATGGATCAGGGTATTTTTATTATATTCAGCCTGGTGATTGGATTTATGTTTTCTTTTGCTGCCGTGCCGCTGGTGCGTGTTGTGGCATTCAAAATCGGTGCAGTAGATGTTCCGAGAGATAAAAGAAGAATGCATAATAAGCCAATTCCCCGAATGGGCGGGCTTGCCATTTATCTGGGCTTTTTAGTGAGTTACTTATGCTTTGGCGGAATTTTAGACAAAGAAACCGTTAGCATTATTATCGGTGCAACCCTTTTGGTTGTGCTTGGAATTTTAGACGACAGAAAGCCGATCCGTGCCATTGTGAAGCTGGCTGTGCAAATTGTGGCAGCCTTAATTCCGGTGATGATGGGGCTTCGGATTAACTTTTTGACCAGTATCAATATTTTTTCCAATCAGACCAATTATGTGTTGGGGGTTCTGTCTATCCCTGTTACAGTCATTTGGATTGTTGGGTTAACCAATGCCTTGAATCTGATAGACGGTCTGGATGGGCTTGCAGGCGGAATTTCTGCAATTTCTTCTTTTTGTCTGATGTTTGTGGCGTTGGTGTTCGGCAGCCCGCATTGTGCCTTTGCCTTAGCGGCGATTGCAGGCGCAACCCTGGGCTTTTTGCCGTACAATTTAAACCCCGCAAAGATTTTCATGGGGGATACCGGTGCACTCTTTTTAGGCTATATGCTGGCAACCTTATCGGTGGACGGATTTTTCAAAAGCTATGCGGCAATTACCTTTGTGATTCCGCTTTTGGTAATGGGGCTGCCTTTGTTTGATACCAGCTTTGCAATTTTCAGAAGAATGCTAAAGGGAGAACCCATTATGCAGCCGGACCGTTCTCATCTGCATCACAGATTGGTGGATGCCGGTTTTTCACAGCGTCAGGCAGTGGCTATTCTGTGCACTGTCAGTGGACTTTTGTCTTTAACGGCAATCGTTTTAATCACAGAGGGCTGGAAACGGACTCTGGTGATGATTGCAGTTTCTGTTTTGTATTATTGCGGCGGCAGACTGTATATTAAAAACCGTAACTATGAACAGGAATTTTTGGACAAGCTTGCCAAGAGCGAAGGACTTCCCACAGGCATTGAAGAAGCCCGGGAGGGAACCTCCGAAAAGTAGGAGAAAAGAGGAAACGCTTATGAAAAAGTTAAAAGTTATGACTGTTTTCGGCACCCGTCCGGAAGCGATTAAAATGGCTCCCCTTGTGAAAGAGCTGGAATCCAGAGAGGAAATCACTTCCATTGTTGCCGTAACGGCACAGCACCGTCAGATGCTGGACCAGGTGCTTGAAATTTTTGATATTAAGCCGGATTATGATTTGGATATTATGAAAGAACGGCAGACCCTTGTGGACATCACCTCCAACGTCATCAAAGGCTTATATGATGTCATTGGAGAAGCACAGCCTGATATTGTGCTGGTACATGGCGACACCACGACCACCTTTGCCGGTGCATTGGCAGCATTTTACCGGCAGACCGCTGTGGGACATATTGAAGCCGGGCTTCGTACTTATGACAAATATTCGCCTTTTCCGGAAGAAATGAATCGTGTATTAACCGGTTCTTTAACAGAGCTTCATTTTTCGCCCACCATTCAGAATAAGAAAAATCTCTTAAAAGAAAATAAAGACGAAACCAAAATTTTCATTACCGGGAACACTGTAATTGATGCGTTGAAAACAACGGTGAAAAAAGATTACGAGTTTGCCAATGAAACCTTGCAAACGCTTGATTTCTCCAAAAAAATCATTGTTGTGACTGCTCATAGAAGAGAAAATTTGGGAGAACCCCTTCAAAACATCTGCCGTGCAATCAAACGGCTGGCAGTGGAGTTTTCCGACGAGGTTCAGGTGGTTTATCCCGTTCATTTGAACCCGGCAGTGAGAGAAGTGGCATTCTCTGTATTGGGAGATTTGCCCAATGTAAAACTCATCGACCCTGTTGATGTTTGCGAGCTTCATAACCTGATGGACAGAGCCTATATGATTATGACTGACTCCGGAGGGCTTCAGGAGGAAGCGCCCTCTCTTGGAAAACCGGTTCTGGTGCTTCGTAATGAAACGGAACGTCCTGAAGCGGTAGAAGCCGGCACCGTTAAAATTGCCGGTGTCCAGGAAGAGGTAATTTACGAAATGGGAAAAACACTTCTGACCGATTCGCAAGCATATGACAAGATGGCAAAAGCCGTGAATCCTTATGGAGACGGATTTGCCTCCAAGCGCAGCGTAGATGCAATTTTATATCATTTTGGTTATCGAAAAGAACGTCCTCAGGATTTTGTTACGGAATAAAGTAAAAAAATAGCTGTGACTGCGGTCACAGCTATTTTTATATATTGTTCTTTCTATATGGTGTGTGTCATTTAATTGATAGGAGCGAAGAGAAAATGGCGCAGAACGGACAAACTGAACCCGAAGGGGATACCCGAAAGCGTACAAAGGTACGCTGAGAGGTGAAGTTTGTTCGTAGCAGCAAAATTAAGTGAATAAAAAAGTAAAAAGAAGGAGTTAACAAACATTTACCGGCTGTTGGATATATTTTCTTTTTTAGCCCATGCGGTGTGTGCCATTTTATCAAAGCTCTTTATGGATGCGTTCGTTGATTGCCTGCATCCTCAGGTCAGTTGCCGCAATAATATCCGCACAGCTTTTCAGCTCTGCAATCACTTCTTCGGCTTCCGGCATATCTTTTTTGTATTTCATGCCGTGCTCCAGGCTTGCCCAGAAGTCCATAGCAATGGTACGAAGCTGAACCTCCACTTTGACAGGCTGTTTCCGGTCTGCAAAGAATACGGGAATTTCCACAATCATATGATAACTGCGGTAGCCGTTTGGTTTTGGATTTTTAATGTAATCTTTCACTTGCAAAAGAGTGACGTCATCCTGACGGGTAAACATTTCAGCAACCTTGTAGATGTCGTCCACAAAGGAACAAATTACCCGAATGCCCGCAACATCGTTTAAGTTTTCCAAGACAGAGGGAATGGACAGCTCCAAGCCTCTGCGTTTGAGCTTTTCTAAAATGCTTTGGGGTTTTTTCACGCGGGATTTTATCATTTCAATGGGGTTTCTGTTGTTGTGCAGCGCTAAATCATCATTTAAGATTTCAAATTTTGTGCGCACTTCACGGATGGCACACTGATACATCATCAGAATATCCGAAAATTTTCTGGCATTTTGAAACAGAGAGTCAATCTGTTCGCTGGAAGTGGGAACATCCTGCCCTAAAAAATATTTTTGTAATTCATTCTCCATATTTTGTTTCCTAACTCAGCTCTATAGAACCGGTATAAAGCTGATAGTATTTTCCTTTTTCTTCTAATAGTTTTTCGTGGCTGCCCCGTTCAATAATTCTGCCTTGCTCCAGCACCATAATTACATCGGAATTCTGAATGGTGGAAAGACGGTGCGCAATGACAAAAACGGTTCTGCCTTTCATTAAGCTGTCCATTCCTTTTTGCACAATGGACTCGGTGCGGGTATCAATGCTGGAGGTAGCTTCATCCAAAATCATTACCGGTGGGTCCAAAACAGCAGCTCTTGCAATGGCAAGAAGCTGACGCTGACCTTGAGACAAGCTTTCCCCGTTGTTGGTCAGGGGAGTATCGTAGCCTTGGGGAAGTCGTGAAATAAATCCGTGTGCATTGGCAAGCTTTGCTGCGGCAATCACTTCTTCATCGGTGGCATCTAATTTTCCGTAGCGGATGTTTTCCATCACGGTGCCTGTAAAGAGGTTTGTATCCTGTAACACAATTCCCAAAGAGCGACGGAGGTCGTTCTTTTTAATTTTGTTGATATTGATGCCGTCGTAACGAACCTTTCCGTCTGCCAAATCGTAAAAGCGGTTAATCAGATTGGTAATGGTGGTTTTTCCGGCACCGGTGGAGCCTACAAAAGCGATTTTTTCACCGGGATTGGCATAAAGAGACACATTGTGCAACACAATTTTTTCTTCTGTGTAGCCAAAATCCACATCGTCAAAGATGACTTCACCTTTTAACTCGGTATAGGTCAGAGTGCCGTCAGAATGAGGATGCTTCCAAGCCCACAGACCGGTTCTTTTGTCGGATTCTTTGAGTTCATTGTTTTCATATTTTGCATTGACCAGGGTAACATAGCCGTCATCCTGTTCCACTTCTTCATCCAACAGCTCAAAAATTCGCTTCGCACCGGCAAGTGCCATCACCACCATATTGATTTGCTGTGAAACCTGGTTAATTGGCATATTGAAGCTCTTGCTGAGCTGCAAAAAGGTTGCAATATTACCGAGGGTGAGTCCACCGATACCGCCAATAGCCATCGCACCGCCTAAAATTGCAAGCAACGCGTATTGCAGGTGTCCCAAGTTGTTGTTGATAGGACCTAAGATGTTGGCAAATTTGTTGGCATTGGTTGTGTTTTCGCATAGGGTTTCATTTTTTTCGTCAAATTCTTGTTTGGTGATATCTTCGTGACAGAAAACCTTGATGACTTTCTGCCCGTGAATCATTTCCTCGATATAGCCGTTGACATCCCCCAAAGCTTGCTGTTGTCTGCCAAAATATTTTCCGCTGTTTTTGGCAACGGTGCCGGTAATGCGGAGCATCACAAACACAAACACCAAAGTAAACAGCGTGAGATACAAGCTGGTGGCAAACATGGCAATCAATACCGAGACGATGGTAATGACAGAAGAAAACATCTGCGGTAAGCTTTGTCCAATCATCTGGCGCAAGGTGTCGGTATCGTTGGTGTAGTGACTCATAATGTCCCCGTGGGTATGTGTATCAAAATATTTGATGGGGAGCTTTTGCATGTGGGCGAACATATCGTTTCGGATGTCTTTTAGTACGCCTTGAGAAATTTTCACCATAATGCGGTTATAAAGAAGGGTAGAGAAAATCCCCGTCAGATAGATGACTGCCATCACTGCCAACGCTTTCATAAGACCGGTAAATACCGGAGTATCCATCTGGAGCAGGGGGGCGATGTAGTCATCAATTAAGGTTCCTAAAAACACAGAGCTTGCCACACCGGCAACGGTGCTCAGAACAATGAGCAGACATACCAGCAAAAAGGAAAACTTGTAGTCTTTGAAAATATAACCAAACAGTCTTTTAGCTGTTTTCATATCCGGCTTTCCCTGGGGTGCAAAACGGTTGGGGTTAAATTTTTGCGGTGTTCTATTTTGCGACATCTGCCATGCCCCCTTTCGTTTGCGATTCATATACTTCACGGTAAATTTCGTTGGACCGGAGCAATTCATCATGTGTTCCGATGCCTGCAATATTACCGTCATCCAACACGATAATCTGGTCAGCCTCCATAATGGAAGAAACACGCTGCGCAATAATCAGTTTGGTGGTATTTGGAATTTCTTCCAAAAACGCTTTTCGAATCAGCGCGTCTGTGTGGGTGTCTACTGCACTGGTGGAGTCATCCAGAATGAGAATTTTGGGCTTTTTCAGCAAGGCTCTGGCAATGCACAGACGTTGCTTTTGTCCGCCTGATACGTTGGTTCCACCCTGTTCAATGTAGGTATCATATTGGTCGGGGAACTGCATAATAAAGCCGTCTGCCTGTGCCAATTTGCAGGCATGTTTCAATTCTTCGTCGGTGGCATTTTCATTCCCCCAACGCAGATTTTCCTTAATCGTTCCGGAAAACAGGACGTTTTTTTGAAGCACCATTGCGACTTCATTTCTAAGGGTGTCCAAATCGTAATCTTTCACATTGACACCGCCCACCAAAACCTCGCCTGAGGTGACATCGTAAAGACGGGGAATAAGCTGTACCAAAGTGGTTTTCGAGCTCCCGGTTCCGCCAAGAATACCAATGGTTTCGCCGGATTTAATGTGTAAATCAATGTCGGTAAGACAAAGCTTTCCTCCCTCTCCGGCATAGCTGAAGTTGACGTCACGGAAAATGATTTCTCCGTTTTTGACTTCCAATACCGGATTTTTTTGGTTCACAATGTCAGAGGTTTCTTCCAGAATTTCAACCGTTCTTTGTGCGGATGCTTTGGAAATGGTAATCATCACAAAAATCATGGAGAGCATCATCAAGCTGGATAAAATCTGCATAATGTAAGTCATAATGCCCATCAGGTCGCCGGTTGTCATAGAGCCGGACACAATCAGATTTGCTCCAACCCAGGAAATAAAGAGCATACAGCCATACATGCAAAATTGCATCAGGGGTGCATTCCAGGCAAGGAGCTTTTCAGCTTTGGAAAAGTCGGAGTAAATCGTGTGAGACACGGCGCCGAATTTTTCGATTTCGTGGTCTTCTTTTACAAATGCTTTTACCACACGAATGCCGTGGAGATTTTCCTGCACCACATTGTTCAATTTATCATAGGTTTTGAATACTCGCTCAAAAATGGGGTGTGCATGAGTCATAATGAGATACAGCCCAACGGCAAGAATGGGAACTGCTGCCAGAAAAACCAATGCCAGATCCGCCTTTACGGTAAATGCCATAATCAGTGAGAAAATCAGCATCATCGGTGAACGAACTGCAATGCGGATAATCATTTGGTAAGCGTTTTGTAAGTGCGTTACGTCGGTGGTCAGACGGGTAACAATGCTGGAGGTGGAGAATTTATCAATATTGGAGAACGAAAAATTTTGCACGTTATGAAACATATCTTTTCTCAAGTTTTTTGCAAATCCCGCAGAGGCGATAGCAGCAGATTTTCCTGCCAACACACCAAACCACAGAGACAATGCACAAAGCACAATGAGAATCACGCCCATTTTAACAATATATGGGAAATCTCCCGCGCCGTTGTTTCCGTTAATTCCAAAGTCTACCATTTTTGCCATTAAAAAGGGAATCAGTACCTCCAAAAGCACCTCCATTGTGACAAAGATGGGAGCTAAAATGGAATCTTTTTTATATTCTCTTACACAGCCTAACAGCCTTTTTATCATGTTCATTCCTCCAAAATAAAGTGCTGGGTATCTATTATCTTATGTAAAAATCTTTTCCTATTATACTATTTTTCCCAAGGTTTGTCAATGAATTTCCTGTGAAGTTTCGGTGAAGAAATATTGAATTTACACAAGGTGCAGAAGAGCGCCTTTTGCGAATGGAGAATCAGCAGAACACCGTGGGAAAAAGTTGACTTTTTTGGGGGAATATAGTATAATAAAAATGTAATGATATGAAGTAAATACGAAATGAGTGAGATGATGAAATTAAAAAAGCTTTTTACAGCAATTCTTATATTTGTTATTGCAATCAATACGATACCCGTTTGTTCATTTGCACAAAATTCGATAGCTGTATATAACTGTGGGGAGAAAGTCGCTTTGGTTTCTACTAATAACATCAGCGAAATTTACGTTGATTTAGGCGATTTACATTGGTATCATATCGAATATCAGGATTCTTCCGACCATTTGTATTTATACAATGGATACAAGAGCGCAGAGGTTTATTGTGACAGTAATATCGTAACGGTAAACGGCACAAATTTGATGTATTATAACGCAATGATTCAAACGGATGAGACAAAAAGCATTTCCCTTGCTTTTTTGGCGATGGTTTTTTCTCAAATCTGTGACACAACAGCGGATGCTATTCTTTTATGGATGCCCTATTATCCCGATAACTATGTAAAAGGGGTTGTTTCTCTTCCGGATGGTGTGGTTGCACCCAAAAACGGAGTAAAAGTGACAGTTGGGGTGTATGAATACTTAACAGATTCGTCACAGGACACAGAAAAAGTATATCCGTCTGTAGGATACCCGGGTACAACTTGGTATGATTACAATTATTTTGAACGTGAAAAGCTGATTTTAGAAGAACAAATTGTTACCATTGAAGAAGGAAAAAACAGTGTTTCGTATTTTCTTTCTTCGGGGAATTCTTTTGGAATACACAGCTATGTTTACTATAAAGTAGATGATAACGGATATCAGGAGGAAGAAACAGTTCCTTTTTCCTACAAAAAAGAAGAACTATACAATTTTTGTATCGGGGAAAATAAATGTAGCATCAACGGGAAAATATACCTTTTAGGAGAAGCCCGAAAAGATGTTGATTTTTGTCTCGTTGCGGATGGAACCAAGGAGTATCGATTATACGGCACCATTCCGGCAGGGGAGAACATATTTGAATATTCAATCAATGTAGCAACGGAAGATATCTATAAGCTTCAGCTGTTATTTTTGGAAAAGACATATGTGAGAACGAGCTACGGAAGTGTTTTGGTTGAAGATTCGGATGTAGCGGGGATCGATTTATATTGCGAGCCTTCTTCTAAAATCAAGGTGAAGGTTTCGCTTCCGGATGGAACAGTCAGAAATGAAGATACCACAGGATATTTATTTTTACAATCGGCTGTGAAGCCCTATTTTTATCTTGATGATTGCAGTTTTACAATACCTGCAGGACAGACTGATGTACAAGTGGAGCTGACAGATGACCGCGGCTTTGATGACTTTTATGTTTTTTACGAATTCAAAGAAAGTGCAGACGGTTTATACGATTTCGGATATTACAATTCCAATGGCACAACGATTGCCCTTCCTGATATGGAATCCATCTGGTCGGGCAAAGACATCGAAATCGAATTGATGAAAGCAAAAGAAATTTATGCCGATATCGTTTTGCCCACCGGACAGACAGCCGGCTCCTATCTTGATGCAAGGATACAGCTTGTCAGCGCAAAAGAAACTAAGCCGTTGATGGAAGTAAATGCTTGCCGGAGTAGTGAAGAATTGGATGAAGTGCTCCAAAAATATAGCGCGTATTTTGATTTGTCGCAATATCAAAAGCTGGATGAAGAACAGAAAGACTATGTTTTGGTTCGTTTGAGAGACTATACTTATTATTCTCGGGAAGAGGTTCAGTACCGACTCGATAAACTGGTAAAAAAAGCGTTGGTTTCTTCGGGAGGTTCTTTTGCTGTGGATACAACCGAGCAAGACGGAGAAAAAGAGGCTGTCAATGTTCTGTCATTATATAGTCTTGAAGAAAATGTAGCAGAAACATATGATGAATCAATGCAAGGAGGGGCGGTTTTGTATCAAACAAAAGCTACTCCTGTGATTACAACAGAGGAAAAAAGCTTTCGTTTGATTCAAAAAGGCATGGATCGTGCAAATGTGTGCATCAAGCTCCCGTTAAATGATGACAGCTTTGTTTTGAAGATCAGCAATATCAGCGATGAATCCTATTATCCTGATATTTATTATCATGCAGAAAAAGGCTCCACTGTGTTTTTTCAGAATGCAGGGCTATTGGATGAAGGTCTGGACAAGATAGAAGTTTGTTTGATGCCTGCTAATACCATATCGGGACAGGTAACGAATTTGACTGATTATCAAAAGTTGGAGATTCTGGCAGTCTATCAGGATGAATTGCCACTCTTAAAAGAATACACAGAGAGCAACTTTGTTGTTTTTATGTCTGAATTTGATGATAACGGAAATTATGTCATTTACACTCCCGAGGAATTATCCTATTTTACGGTGATGCTTCTGGGAGAAAAAGAAAATCTGTATTATCATCCGGATGGCAACGTAAATACGTTGAAAGGGGCAGAGGTTATCAATTCGGCTCTCAATCCGGATCAAGTGAATTTTAGATACAACTATTATGATCCAGTTCTTCCACTCCAACTGAACATCAGGGAAAACAATGACGGTTGGGTTTGGGTGGAGGCAGAAAACACTTCCGACTATGAAAAGAAAAATGTGAATCTCTATCTTGCGATGTATGATGAAAGGGGCAAACTTACACACAGATATTCCAAAGTGATACCTTCCATTTTGCCAAATGAGATGGAAAGCTCTTATTTCGGGGTTGCTCCCTATGATATTGAAGACGCAAGCACAGTGAAAGTGTTTGCTTGGTCAGATGGAGTGAAACCCTATTCCAACACCGTTTCTATTAAAGAAAACGGAATTGGTCAGGAGCAGAACACTGCGAAATTGTGGATGAAGAGTGGATGTTCCACAATTACAGCTTATGGGGATATCATAAAAACAGACGCCGTCCCGATGATGATGAACAATGCGTTGATGAGCACAATAAGGCCATTAGCAGAGGGGTTTGGTTTGAGTGCTTTTTGGGATGAGCAGAGCCATACGGTTACATTAAAGGATGCCACCAATACACTCACGATGGAACTTTATAACAAAACCGCCACATATAACGACGAACCCTTTGAGTTGTCCAATGCTGTAAGCATGTATCAGGATAAGGTGTATGTACCGGTAGCAGATATTGCAAAAAAATTCGGATACGATACCGAGTTTTATTATGACACCTGCGAATTGTTTGTGTTTTATGGTGCGATTGAGGAGCTTGTGGAAGACGCAAAAAAAAGGACATATATTCCTCAATATCTTGTTGAAAAAGACGGCTATGCGCAGCTTACAAGATATGATGTGGCACAGCTTCTCGTTCCTCTTTGTGAGGCAGTTTTGGCAGAGAAAATGAAAGTGACCGGTGTTTCGTCTTACCCTGATACCGATGATGTGAATATTCTGAAGCTTTCTGATGCCGGCATCATGGAGGGATATGACGATGGTGCATTTTATCCTGACAGAACGGTTACCAATGCGGAATTTATCAAGATGCTTTTCAGCGCTTTGACTTATGTTGAAGAAACTGTTCCAAAGGATTTGGAAGAGGTAGAATATTTTTATAATCATGTTCATATTCCGGAATGGGTGAGAGAACCTGTATACAGAATGAAAGTATACGGTGCACTCTCCGGTGTTTATAATCAGATATTTTATGCTACAGGCAAAATTACCGTCAGACAGGCAATTGCTGTTGTGACAAATGCTTTCCATCAGGCATATGACATGATGTTTCCTGATATTGACCCGGCAAGCGGCTATAAAGAAGCAGCAATCAGATTATACCGACTGGAAATTATGATGGGATATGAAGATGGCACTTTTCGTCCTGACGGGCAAGTGATGCGGTCAGAATTTGCCACACTGATTACCAGAATGCTTGGTGTGGATCAGGAAACAGTGAAAACCTATGACGGCACTTTTGATGATGTGGAGAAAAACCATTGGGCAAAGCATTACATCGGCTATTGTGTAGAACACGGCATTATGGAATTGGAAAATAACTGTTTCAGACCGGATGACCCTATCACAAATAAAGAAGCAATCTGGGGCTTGATGAGAGCCTTGGGATATCAGGAGTTGGATTCGTTCGCTGATGTGTATGACAGAGCGGAAGAAATTGGTTTGCTGCATAAGCTTGAGGATATCAATACAGACAAATACAGCAAACGAATCGAAACAGCGCAAATGATTTATAATGCGTTAGAGCAACATTGACATTTCTTGCAAGATGTGTTATAGTATCGAAGAATCATTTGGAAATAAAACATACGGAGAATGAAAAATGCATATGATAGTAGGGCTGGGAAATCCCGGCAAGCAATATGAATTTACCCGCCACAATGCAGGCTATCTGTGTCTGGATTATCTGGCGGCAAAATATGACATTAAGGTCAACAAAATCAAATTCAAATCGTTGGTGGGAGAGGGGAACATCAAAGGAGAAAAGGTCATTCTCTTAAAACCCACCACCTTTATGAATTTAAGCGGAGAAGCGGTGGTAGAGGCTGCGAATTTTTACAAAATTGATTTTCAGAATATCATTGTGGTGTATGACGATATCTCGTTGCCCCTCGGCTCGCTTCGCATTCGTGAGAAAGGTTCTGCCGGCGGTCATAACGGGATGAAAAACATCATCTATCTTTCCGGAAAAGATGCCTTTCCGAGAATCCGTCTCGGCATCAGCTCCAATGGGGAGCGTGACCTTGCCGACTACGTGCTTTCCAAGTTTTCCAAGGAAGATTTGAAAACCTTTTCCGCTGCCGTGGAGGATGCGGTGGATGCCATTGAATATATGGTGAAGGGTGATACCCAAAAAGCGATGAATTTGTTTAACAAAAAAGGCGCTGGCGAAGCGAAAGGATAAACCTATGAACAAAACCTCCGGTTTTTTTCCAATTTTGGAAACCTATCCGCCGTTTATAGACCTAAGGGAAAAGCTGCGGAGCAAAAAACAAAATATTGTATCCTTAACAGGGCTCACCGACGGGTCTAAAGCACATGTGATTACCGCTTTGATTCTGTCGGAGAATCGCCCTGCTTTTTTGGTGGTGAAAAATCGAAAAGAAGCCGAAAAAATTAAGCAGTTTGCAGAATTTTACGGAATCGGAGTGCAGATTTTGCCCGATTATGAATTTTGCTATTACGAGCTGGATGCCAGAGACACATCGCAAAAAAAGGAACGTCTGAACTTCTTATATTCCTTAAGTCAAAAAGAAAAAGCGCTTTATGTGGTTACTCCTAATGCGTTTTTTGTGCCGGTAACCAAGCCGGAAATTATGAAAGATTCCCGTTTGGTGTTGAAAATTGGTGACGAATTTGCCCAAAAAGATTTGATTTTAAGATTACAGTCTTATGAGCGTGTGGACGTTGTGGAAAGCCAGGGACAGTATTCGGTGCGCGGAGGCATTGTGGATGTGTTCCCATATACCGAGGGGGTTCCTTATCGTATTGAATTTTTCGGTGACGAAATTGATTCCATCCGTACCTTTGACCCCATTACCCGTTTGTCCTATGAGGTGGTGATGGAGACAACCATCACAGCTGCCGAGGACTTGCAGCCGGTGAACCCAAAAGCCTTAAAAGAACGGTTGGAACAGGAAGAAAAGACAGCCAGGGGAGAGCTTAGAAATATTTTACAGCGGGATATGGAACGGCTGGAAAACAGAGGAAAGCTTACTTCCTATGACCGCTATTTTCCATTTCTGACAGATACCCTGACGTCGCTTACTTCTTATCTGGATGAAGAATTTATGTATCTGATGGATGACCCAAGCGCCATTTATGAGGCACATCAGACACTTTATAAAGAGCATAGCGAATACTTATTGGAGCTCTTTGAAAAGGAATTGATTCACAAAGCCAACCTTTCTTTTTTTGAGGACCCGACTCGAAGCATAGAAGCACTCTATCAAAATACGGTGGTTCACATTTCTTTCATTAAGAGCAACTATGGGGAAAAGAAAGCAAATTGCGAAATCAATTTGCCCTCTCAATCGGTGCTGTCAGCAAGCGGAAGCATCGGTATTTTTGTGGAGGAGTTAAAGGGGTATTTAGAAGAAGGGTATTGTGTTTTAATCCCCGGAAAAAGCCGGAATAAGGCGGAAAAGCTGTCTTATACCCTTTCCAATTATGAAATCAATGCACCCCTTACCGAATCGTTTTCATTTGCACCCAAACAGGTGCAGATTTTACCTGTGCCGGGCTTTACCGAAGGATTTTCTTATCCGGAACTGAAATTTGTTTATTTTTCGGATATTTACACCACCGATAAGAAAAAACGTCATTCCAAAGCGGTGAAAAACGAAAATGCCATTACCAATTTTTCGGATTTAACATTGGGAGACTATGTGGTGCATCCCGTTCACGGGATTGGGGAATATCTGGGAATTACCCGTCTTACTGTGGAGGGCGAAGCAAAGGATTTCATCAAAATCCGTTACCACGGAAGCGATTATTTATATATTCCTGTGAACCAGCTGAATATTTTATATAAATATGTTGGAAATGAAGCCAAATCTGTTCGTTTGAATAAGCTGGGCGGTGTGGACTTTGACCGGGTAAAACAACGAGTCAAAAAAAGCTGTCAGGATTTGGCGATAAAGCTCATTGAGCTGTATCAGAAGAGGGAGGTAGCAGAGGGATTTTCCTATTCTCCCGACACCGACATGCAGATTCAGTTTGAAAGAACCTTCCCCTATGAAGAAACCGAAGACCAGCTTAATTCTATCTACGAAGTGAAAAAGGATATGGAATCCAGCCGTCCCATGGACCGTCTGCTTTGCGGTGACGTTGGGTATGGCAAAACAGAAGTGGCACTTCGTGCCGCCTTCAAAGCAGTTTGTGACGGAAAACAGGTGGCATATCTTGCCCCCACCACAGTTTTGGCGCAACAACACTATAACACTTTTGTAGAAAGAATGAAAGATTTTCCTGTAACGGTGGGGCTTTTGTCACGATTCCGCACCAAAAAGCAGATTGACACCGTCATAAAGGATGTAAAAAACGGCACCTGTGATATTGTAATCGGAACCCACAGGCTGCTGTCCAACGATGTGTCTTTTAAGGATTTGGGGCTTCTGATTGTGGACGAGGAACAGCGGTTTGGTGTTGCCCATAAGGAAAAAATTAAAGAGATGAAAACAGGGGTGGATATTCTGACCCTTTCTGCCACACCCATTCCCCGTACCTTGAACATGGCAATGGTGGGAATCCGTGACGTGTCTACCTTAAAAGAACCGCCTTGTGACCGGCATCCGGTCAGAACCTTTGTGCTGGAATATAACGAAGCCATTCTGCACGAGGCAATTCAAAAAGAACTGAACCGGAACGGTCAGGTGTTTTATTTGTATAACCGGGTGGAAAGCATTCACTCGGTTGCCGCAAAGCTGAAGGCAGCCTTTCCCGATGCGGTGATTGAAGTTGCCCACGGCAAATTAAGCCGCGAAAAAATGGAAGAAATTTTCTATCGGATGTCCCTGGGTGAAGTGGATATTTTGGTTTGCACGACCATTATTGAAACCGGACTGGATATTCCAAATGTCAACACTATGATAGTGGAAAATGCCGACCATCTGGGGTTGGCACAGTTATATCAGCTTCGGGGCAGAGTAGGGCGTTCAAATCGCCTGGCATATTGCTACCTTACCTATCAGAGAGATAAGTCTATCACCGAAGTGTCGGAAAAACGTCTGAAGGCCATTAAAGAATTTACCGAGTTTGGTTCCGGCTTCAAAATTGCGCTTCGTGATTTGGAAATCCGCGGTGCAGGAAACATTCTGGGAGCAGAGCAGCACGGACATATGGATGCTGTGGGATACGATATGTATTTGAAGCTGTTGGATGAAGCCGTAAAGGAACAAAAAGGCGAAACCGTTATCCAAGAGGTTACCTGTCAGGTGGATTTGAAAGTCTCTGCTTTTTTGGATGATGCTTACATTTCCGACCATGCTACCAAGCTGGAGATTTATAAGAAAATTTCTCTCATCCGTACCCGTGAGGATCTGGACGACATGGTAGACGAATTAACCGACCGTTTTTCGGATATTCCCACAGAAACCATGAACTTAATCGAAATTTCCTATCTGCGTGCCATGTGTGAAGCTCTTGGAATATACGATGTTTCAGAGCTTCAGGGCGTTGTGACCTTCCGGCTGAATCAGCTTTCTCAGGAACTGATTTCCGCTGTGTTAAACTTGGGCAGTCAGTATAAGGGGAAAGCGCTGTTTGGCGCAGGGGCAAAGCCTTATTTTTCCATTCGTACCTTGACACTCAGAAAAACCCGTGAACTGGTAGAAATTTTTGAAAATATCAAAAAACAGCTGGAACAAGCTGAATAGAAGAACTGCAGAAATATTGGGCTTTAGTGTTTCTGCAGTTTTTTAATGTTTGTAATGGCATCCTACGACGGAAACAAGCTGGTTGGCATCAATCTGACAGAGATTGATATTTCAAAACAAGAAGCCGGCACTACTGTAAACTACACTGTTTCCTTAGAGGGAGCAACAGGAACCGTAAAAACAATGCTTGTCGCTGAAAATCTGGTTCCCTTATTCTAACAAATAAAAAATGGAACATCTTTGGATGTTCCATTTTTTTGTAACAATAAAACAGACAGAGGATGAACCTCTGTCTGTTTTTTTCGTTTATAGCATTTACACGTATTTCAGTAAGTCTTTCATAGTTTCCAGTTTATAGTCGCTGCCTTTTGCACTTCCTACCGCAAAGGTGGTCATACCGGCAGCCTTCCCTGCTTCAATGCCGGCATCGGCATCTTCCACGATTGCACAGTCGGAATTTTGCATTCCCAAAAATTCTGCTGCTTTTACGAACACTTCCGGGTCCGGCTTGGATTTGGAAATATTGTTTCCGTCGGAAACTGCGTCAAAATAATCAGATAAGCCAATCTGTTTTAAGATGATGGGGGTGTTTTTACTGGAGGAACCAATGGCGATTTTGATGCCTTTTTCTTTTAAGGAGGAAAGGGCTTCCATCACACCGGGAAGAATATCATCAGGCGTCAATGCCTGAATAAATTCTACATAGTATCCGTTTTTGCGGGTTGCAAGAGCGGTTTTTTCTTCTTCGGTGTACTCTTTTTCGCTGCGTTCCAAGATAATATTCAGGCTTTCCATACGGCTTACACCGCGCAGACGTTCATTGATGGTACGGTCAAAGTAAATGCCTTCTTCGTCTGCCATTTTCTTCCATCCTCTGTAGTGACAATCATCGGTGGAAACGATTACACCGTCTAAATCAAAAATTACTGCTTTAATACTCAATTTCTATGCCCTCCGTTGTAATTACATAAGGTTTATCAAAAATTTCAAGGGTAACGTTGTCGCCTTCCAGCACTTTGAAGGTAGCTTTGTTTTTCAAAACTTCCACTTTCAATACGCTTCCACGAACCAAAATGGTAAAGGCATAACGCGTCCATTTTTTCGGGATATTCGGTTTGAAGGATAAAAGGTCACCGTCGCTTCTCATGCCGCCGAAGCCGTAAATCATATTCATCCATGCTGCAGACATAGAGGTAACGTGTAAGCCCTGATGCGCATTTCTGTTGTAGTCATCAATATCCACACGGCTGCCGTATGCCATATATTCTTCTGCCATGTCCAGATCGCCGATTTCGGCTGCCATAATGGAGTGAATTGCAGGAGAAAGCGAGCTTTCGTGGGAACATCTGTGTTCGTAGAAATAGAAGTTTTCTTTCTTTTGTTCCAAGGTAAAGTCTTTGGAATAGAAGAACTGCATCAGCACAACGTCGGGCTGTTTTAACATATTCACACGGAAGATTCTGTCATATGCCCAATATTTATATACCGGCACTTTATCAGGATCCATTCCTTTTACATCATATTCAGGGAAATCAAAATATCCGTCATGCTGTTCAAAGAGCTTGGTTTTTTCGTCATAGTTGATACGCATTTTGTCAGCCATAACCTGCCACTGCGCCAGCTCTTCTGCCGGAACATCATATCCATATTTTTTCACCATTTCAATGGTATAGAGGAAATTCTTCTTTACCATAAAGTTGGTGTAGGTGTTGTTATGTACCATCATATGGAATTCATCCGGTCCCATAACGCCCCATAAGCCAAATTCACCGGTTTTCGGACTCCAGTCACCACGGGAAGCAAAATAACGGGAGGTTTCTACCAACAGTTCCAGACCGTAATTTTTTAAGAACTCTTCATCTCCGGTGTTTCTTACATAATGCCATACGCCGTATGCGATTGCTGCCGTAACGTGAATTTCTAAGTTCCCATGCTGCCATACGCCGCAGCTTTCAGTACCGTCAATGGTAACCATGGGGTAGCAGGAACCTTTACAATCCTGTTCAATGGCTCTTTCTTTTGCCTGAGGCAATGTGTTGTAGCGATACATCAAAAGATTTTTTGCCGCTTTCGGATTGTTAAACATATAGAAAGGCAAGCAATAGGTTTCAGAATCCCAGAAAGTCCAACCACTGTATTTTTCGCCGGTTAAGCCTTTTGCACCAACGTTTAATCTGCCGTCATCACCGTGGTAGGTCTGGTGCATATTGAAGATACAAAAACGAATGCCCTGCTGATTTTCGTCATCACCGTCAATTTCCACATCGGAATGCTTCCAGATTTCTTCCCAGCGTGCGACGTGCTCTGCTTTGTATTCGTCATAGGTTTTTGCTAAGTAAGAATCAGCCTTTGCCAAGTCGATGGACAGTTCTTTATCCCGTTCTACAAAGTTATATACCACTTTTTCAAACACTGTTTCACCCTGCAGAGTGAAATCGTATTCCTGCATAATCATCTTGTCTTCAGAAATTACTTTTCCCGCGCCCAGATTGGTTTTCATTTTGGAATAAATTCTCTGTCCGCTTGTCTGGGTGGCACAGATGATGTAATCGTCACCTTTTTCGCATTCATTCCAGAAGTTTTTGCCTTCTTCTTCGTGAATGGGGGTAAAGTCGATACCACTTACCAATTTCACATCGTGTTTGTTATCGGATTGGAAGGTGATTTTCTGTCCACCGATAAAATGATAATTGATGCTGGTGAAACGTTCAAACGTAAAGGTAATGTCTTTATAGGTAAAGCGTCTGGTAACAATCCCTTTTTTCATGTCCAGTTCACGGTAGAAATCAGACACTTTGATTTTTGCTAAATCAATTTCTTCGCCATCTACGAAAATTCTGGTGTAGAGCCAGTTGTTCGCATTGATCATAAAACAGCAGCGTTTTGCCAATCCGTTAAAGTATTCCGGGTAGGAAAGGGGCTTTTCTTCATACACACCGTTAAAATAACAGCCAACCAGCTTGTCTCCGGAATACATTTCATCAAAAATACCTCTGATGCCCATGTATTCGTTACCCATAGAGAAAATACTTTCGCCAACTCTGCCTTCTTTGGGGTCAAAGCCTTCTTCAATAATTTTCCAGGGGTCAACCTTAAAATATTTTTTTGCTTCTTTAGCCATAGGAAATCCTCCGTTTAGTTTGTTCGGTCGATTATGGATTGATTGTTGCCAATGTAGGCCATAAACTATTACATTATATATTATCATATAACCGATAAAATTGTCAAGGGATAACAGTACAGAAAAAAAGAAAAAATTTTTTGAAAAAAAGCAAAAAAATACTTGACAATTAAAAAAAACTGTGTTAGAATAAGCAAGCTGTCGAAAAAAAGACATTATTTTTGTGAAGAATGTTGAAATTTTTTCAAAAAAGTTCAAAAAAAAGCTTGACAAAGAGAAGAAGCTGTGGTAGAATGTTAAAGCTGTCTTTTGAGAGAGCAGAATGAACCTTGAAAACTGAATAACATAACGGACCTTGAAATTCTAAGAGTTTTTGAAGAAAG
>JAFUIN010000012.1 GCA_017468465.1 Clostridia bacterium | reverse complement strand
TTTTTTGCCGGATTTTAGGGAAATTTTTTCCAATTCAAGCAAGTCTTTTTTTGTTTCTTCAATATAGTTTTCCAACGAGCGAACACTTTTTAACATACGTTTGGTTCGCATTAAGTAAGGTTTTGCTTCGCGATAAGTAAAAATTTCATCCATTTGCTTCATTCCTTTCGTCGTTTTGCTGGTTGAAATCGTTTAGAATTGCCTTTGCCAATGTGATAAGACGTTCCTTGAGCACTTCATCTGACAGTTTTCGTTCCGGAAATTCTTCTTCCTTTGGTTGTGTTTTGGTTTTCAGAAGATAGGTCACAAACGAATGGTTGAACCGTTTTGTCAGGGCCCCCGCAATTAAGCGGGCATAGATGGTGTCTCTGGCAAAATCCAGGGTGTCTCGGAATTTTTTGTTTTTTTTGGCGTGTGCTTCTGCTTGCTTCATCGTCAGTCCGTATTGTACGAAAAATTCGTCCAGTACAATGTGTTCTTCTTCCCGAAGCCATTCCAGAAGCTTGTCGGCAAGGGTTGTTAGTGAGATCTTTTCCATCGGTTATCCTTTTTTCTGGTACGTCTGAAATATTGAAATACATTCTGTAGTTTTTCTTTTAATTCTTCGTTTTCCATTGTGAGTCGTCTGCGCTTTGCCATGAGTGCTACGATGCTTTCGTCATAAGCTGTAATGGCAAGCAAATCACAAACTGTTCTTGCGGTTGCAAGAGGAAGCTGATATTTTTTCTGCTCCACAACCAGGTATACCGTGTTGTCTTTTCGGTATGCTTCGATGGATGGTTTTGTTAGAGTAGGCATGGGATTAAAAGGCACTTTTTCTGCCTCCTTTTTTGTGACGGACGAACGGTTTGTGAGATATCAACCGGTTATTTTGGGACATCACATAATACCTTAGCTCGTCCAGTGCATGGTCATCTTTTTTATAAGGCTGGTCGCTGCCGGGTTGAAAGCGATAGCCTTTGATTTCCCGAATCAGATTAGGACAGTTTTTGAAGATGTAAATTCCCGCTTTTCCAAGGGGATAAAGCTCTTGATCGGGATGGGGACGGATTTTTAATTTTTCCCGCACTTTTTCAATGCCAATCCATTTGGATTTTTCTACCTTGGAGTTCACCAGAATTTTGTGACGATAGAACAGCTCGGAAACACTTCGGTCTGAGGCTAATGTTTTCTGGTCGGCAGCGCTGTCGATGAGGGCTTTTAGGTTGCCGCCGTTATCGGTGGGCCAATCCAGTTCGTTGGCAATGGCGTGAATTTCACGGGCGTGTTCTTCAACGCTTTTTCCGCTTTCGTAATGTTCCCTTATAACATAGATGGTTCCGTCGGGGTCTTTGGCATAAAAATGACAGGAGGTGGGCGCATAAAACCCGGGGTCAATGCTAATCATATCGTACCATTCTTTCGGAATTTCAAAAGGGTCTATTACATGAACGGTTTCGTTGAACTCTTTGTATACCAAACCCGATTCTGAGACAAAACGTCCATATTGACGGGATTCCCGCTCGGCTTCGGTGAGAGAATTCATCATATATTCAATTTCCGACGGATGCAAATAAGGGTTATCTTCCCATTGCATAAAGAAGGTTTTAATACCGGTGTCGTTTCGCTCATTTAAGTAAATTTGCTCATACACCCAGCTTAAGCCGGAGAGGGGAGTCATGGTGCCCCACATCACACCCATGGTGTCCACCACTCTCATACGGCACTCGTCAAAAATTTCTTTGGGAGGTTCTTCGTCAAACCAAACAAAATCCAGGCTTGTCCCCTGAAATTTTGCCCGTCCCTGTTCACAAACCTTGAACCCGATGATGCTTTCACCGCCTGCAAGAGATTTTACTACGATGAAGTCCAAAATGGCATTTTTCGGGTCGTCTGCCTCACCGCGTCGGGTGACAATTTTCTGAATCCAATCGGGTTCCAGCCAGCGAAGGATTTCTTTTTGCGCCACATCACGCTGGACTTCGTTGGTCAAAGAAACCACCCAGCCCTTCATGGGAGCAGTGATTTTCCGAAACGGGTGATTTCCGCGGGCAAACCAAACGGTTTCCACTGCACCGGCAACTGTTTTTCCGGTTCGGTTTCCGCCAAAAATCCATCGGATGCGGGACTGGTCTTTGTGAAAGCATAATTGCTTTTGATGAATTTTTGGTACAATGAGCACTGCATTTTTATTATTGTAATACCGCAGACGAGATTTGGTCAGACGGCGATTTCTTTCTTCCCACAGGTTTAAGAATTCTGTGATGGTTTGCTTGTTTGTTTTGATTGTCTTTTTGCCCCCTTTTCAATGGCTGTGACACAGCTTTTACATAAAATCATTTTACGGGCAAGAGATTCTTTTTCTTCTCCGAACAGATACTCTCCCCGGTTCATACAGGTTGGTGTTTCACACTGTAAGGTCAGTTCGCCCTCATATTTTTTCAATACGATTGCCATATTTTTGTACTCCTTTCACGCTTTTTATAAAAAACCAAACAAATGTTCGCTTTTATGTTTTTATTATAGCATTCCATTTTCATTTGTCAATATATTTTTTGAAAAATGATAAAAATAACAGTAAATTTTACAAATTCCCGACAAACTGCGACAAAAGAGAAGAAAATATGCCGAATTATGCGCGAAAAAAAGACAGACCATGTATTGTTTTGATAGAAAAAGTTGTTTGTAGATGGCAGAGATGTTATGACAAATCCAAGGTTAAGAAGAACACAAAAAAAGAGCTTGCAGCAACATGAATTTCATTTTGCTGCAAGCCCCTTTTGAGGTTAAAAATAGCTATGGTTTTTCTGTTAAAATTGATTTTTTATATTTCAGCGGGGTAACATCAAACTTTTTTTTGAAGATGGTAATAAAATGAGAATAGTCATCAAACCCGCTTTCAAAACAGGCTTCTGTCACCGAGGCATTCTGCCTTAACAGAAGGCAGGCATTCTGGAGCTTTTTATCCTCCAGATAACGTTTTGGAGTCATAGATAAGTATTTGTTGAAATGCCGTTCCAGTGTGGAAATGCTGATGAAAAACTGTTCCGAAATTTCGTTAATGGTATGGATGGAGGCAAAGTTTTTATTGATGTAGTCCAGAATGTTTTTTAAGTTTTTCGGAAGAGAGGTGTTCATGTTGGAAACTTTGTATTTTTCCATTCCTTCGCCGATGTAGGACAAAATTTTATAGAAAATTGCCATTGCGGAAATGCGGTTTTCAGGGTCGTTGCCGGTTAGCCTTTCACAGTGTGTAAGAAATTTTTGCTTTTTTTCTTCCGACAAGCGGATGTGGTTGCCGTGTCCAGATTTTTTTTCGGTTAGAAATTTGAAAAGCTCGGGATTTTCTTCCACGGAAAACATAATCCAGTAGTGCAGATGGTCGCTGTCGTCGTGATAAACGCAATGGTGATATTCATAGGGCTTGGTGATGATGATATCCCCTGATTTTACAGAATAAATATTTTTTTCAATCACAAAAGAAACGTTCCCGGTAACATTGACATAAATTTCACAATATTCGTGGATGTGAGGATTGGTTTTTCGTTCTGCATTGGATGCAGTAACATTGATTTTGGAGACATTGACGAAAAATGGATTGACAGATTCCATCACAAAATTGTTGTTCACGTTAAAATTCCTCCGTTCTTTTGTATTTTTTATTACTTTTTTGACGATTATATCATATTTTTTGCATAATAGTCAAGCAAAACATTAAAAAAAATATGTTATTATAATATTAAGGTATAATAGAGTGATAATGAAAAATGTAGAAAATACGAAACTAAAGTAAAGGAAATGATGCTATGAGTAAAAAAATCAGATTTGGAATCATCGGCTGCGGGCTGATGGGCAAAGAGTTTGCTTCTGCAGCGGCAAGATGGTGCCATTTGACAGAAGATGTTCCCGCACCCGAAATTGTTGGCGTTTGTGATTTTAACGATGCGGCAATCCAGTGGTTTGCCAACAATTTCAACACCATAAAGTATGTGACTTCAGATTATAAGGAATTGCTTGATAAAGATGATATCGATGCAATTTATTGTGCATTGCCTCACAATCTTCACGGCAAAGTATACAGTGATATCATTCGGGCAGGCAAGCACTTTTTAGGAGAAAAACCTTTCGGGATTGATCAGGCTGCCAATGAAGAAATCTTAAAAGCACTGGAAGAAAACCCCGGGGTTGTTGTAAGATGTGCCAGCGAATTTCCGTTCTTTCCGGCTTGTCAGGAGTTGATTCGTTGGGTGAAGGAAGGCAAATTCGGAAAAATCATCGAAGTGCATGCCGGCTTTAATCATAGCAGCGATATGGACCTGACCAAACCCATCAACTGGAAACGAACCATCGAAATTAACGGTGAATACGGTTGTATGGGCGACCTTGGCATCCATACTCAGCACGTTCCGTTCCGTATGGGATGGACTCCCAAAAACGTGTATGCAGTTCTTTCAGACATCTGTAAAGAACGTCCTGACGGAAAAGGTGGCATGGCACCTTGTAAAACCTGGGACAATGCAACCTTGATTTGTGAAACCGAAGATAAAGAGGGAAATACCTTCCCCATGTTTTTAGAAACCAAACGTATGTCTCCCGGGTCAACTGATGAGTGGTTTATCGAAGTTTACGGTCTGGAAGCATCCGGCAAATTTAACAGCAATGACCCCAACGCTTTCTGCTATACCCGTGCGGTAGGAAAGGAACAGGCATGGTGTCGTCTGAATGTGGGCTATAAGCCCCAGTTCCCCACAATTACAGGTGGAATTTTTGAATTTGGTTTTACCGATTCCATTCTCCAGATGTGGTGCGCATTTATCAAAGAAATTTCAGGCGAAACGGTAGAATTCGGCTGCTTTACTCCCGAAGAAACCCGTCTGTCTCATAAGCTGTTAACTGCAGCGCTTAAGTCTAACAAAGAGAAAAAGGTAATTGAGTTATGAAATACTGGAACTATAAAAATTTAGATCTTTCAAAAATCGGCGACATTTCGCAGGTTGCCGGACTTCGTCGTTATGAATTCAAAGAGGGAAAGGCAAAAGGTGTGGAAGCTGTTGAAATTCACACCGGTGCCGGCTTGGAGCTGACGGTTCTTCCCGGACGCGGTATGGATATCGCTTGGATTTCTTACCGTGGCGTTCCTTTGAGCTATATGTCTAAAACAGGAGTGGTTTCTCCGGCTTATTATGAAAGTGCCGGTATGAACTGGCTGCACAACTTTTTTGCAGGAGGTCTGACCACCTGCGGCTTGTTAAACGTGGGCGGCCCCGAAGAAGTGGAGCATCCTGTGATCGGCAAAAGAACTTACGGCCTTCACGGAAGAATTTCCAATGCTGCTGCTGAACAGGTTTCTCTGTTTGAAGATTTTGAAAACGGAGAATACAAAATGAAGGTTTCCGGCGTTGTGAAGGAAGGAATTCTTCATGGTGAATCTCTGACTATGAGACGTGAAATTGAAACTGCTTTCGGCAAAAGTGAATTTACCATTCGTGATACGGTTACCAACCGGGGTGCAACTGCACAGGATATCATGCTGTTATATCATATTAACCTGGGTTATCCACTGCTTGACGAAGGAACAAAAGTAGAATGTAATGCACAAGCTGTTCTTCCGCAAAGTGACGAAGCAGCTGCAGAACTTGCGGATGCTTTCAAATTCGGCAATCCCGTGCAGGATATCGGGGAAAGATGCTATTCGGTAGATTTAATCCCTGATGCAGACGGAACTGTGAGTGTTCAATTCAAAAATGATAAATTGGGACTTGGTGTAGAGCTTTCTTACAAAAAAGAGCAGCTTCCGTTCTTAAATGAGTGGAAGATGCTGAACACAAAGGAATATGTAGTGGGTCTGGAGCCTTGCACCGCATTGCCCCAGGGCTACAAAAACGCAAAGGAAGCAGGAAGTATTGTAACGCTTCAGCCCGGAGAAAGCAAAGTGTTTGAAATCACCTACAGAGTCCTTGATAATCAGGAGGGATAAGGATGCTTCAGATACTTTCCAAAAAGTGCCGCAGAGATATTGTGGAAATGATTTACAATGCCGGTTCCGGACACATCGGCGGGGCATTGTCTTCCATTGATATTTACATAGCGGTGTTAAATAATATGGGCGAAGATGACCGCCTTGTTGTAAGCCACGGACATACCTCGGCAGCCTTGTATTCTGCACTTGGTAATATGGGCTACTTTGATATCAACGATGCCATCGAAAACTTCCGTCGGAATGCCCCCTACGAAGGGCATCCTTCTCTCCAGGTAAACGGTGTGGAATGGTGTAGCGGAAGCTTAGGTCAGGGTCTTTCAGTTGGCGTAGGGTTTGCATTGGCAAAAACACTGCAAAAAGAACCGGGTCGTGTGTTTGTTGTGATGGGCGATGGTGAACAGCAGAAGGGGCAGCTTCAGGAAGCAAGAGAATTTGCTGTAAAATATCACCTTACCAACTTGGTTGCCATTGTGGATTACAATAATTTACAGGCTTGCGGAACTGTAGACAAAACCACAGAACAAAATCTGGCAGATAAATATAAAATGTCGGGCTGGGATGTGGTCACTGTAGATGGGCACAATTTTGAAGCATTGCAAAATGCTTTCAAAAGCACCGAAAAGCCGTTGTGTATTTTAGCAAAAACCATGATGGGGAAGGGAATTCCTGAAATCGAGAATGATTGGCATTATCACGGAACGGTGATTTCCAAAGAGCTTTCTCAAAAATACATCAACGAATTTTCCATTTCCAAAGAGGAAGAAAAACTACTGCAAAACATCCAAAAACCAAACAGATTAACTTATGAAGTTCCTGTCGTGCCGGTTGCAGCAGGACGAACCTATACCGAAACTTCGGATATCCGTTCTGCAATGGGCAATGCGCTGGCAGATATCGCCAAAAAACATCCGGAGGTTCCCATTGCTGCCTTTGACTGTGACCTGGAAGGATCCGTCAAGCTGACAGATTTCAAGAAATTAAGACCGGAAGCTTTCATTGAATGCGGAATTGCCGAACATAATGCAGCAACCGCTGCGGCAGCAGTTGCAAAATCGGGAATGATGGCTGTTCATGCAGATTTTTCGATGTTTAACATTGCAGAAACATACAGCCAGAACAGAATGGCAGATATCAATAAAGCTCCCTTAAAACTGTTTTCTACTCATGCTGGGTTGGATGTAGGGGAAGACGGTAAAACCCATCAGTCTGTGGATTACATTAGCCTGCTTTCCAATTTTTACGGATTTCGGGTGATTGTTCCCGCAGATGCTAACCAGGCAGACGGTGCAGTTCATTATGCAATGAGCGTACCGTATCCTGTTGCAGTAATTGGCGGACGTTCCAAAATGCCCATTCTGACTGATGCAGAAGGCAATGCACTGACCTTTACCTATGGAAAGGGTCAATGGTTGAGACGTGGCGGACAGGCCACTATTATCACCTACGGCAATATGGCACACAGAGCGGTAAAAGCTTCTGATGAACTGAAGGCAGAAGGCATTGAGGTTGGCGTTTTGAACTGTCCCACTCCTTGTGATTTGGATGTGGATGCAATTTCAGATGCAGCCAAAACGGGTTTGATTGTAACCTATGAGGACCACAATGTAAAAACCGGAATCAGCGGCGAAGTAGCAAGAATCCTTTGTGGAACTTCTTGTCAGTTAAAGGCGCTGGGCGTTCATCAATACGGCGCCTCCACCAGTCCCGAAAATCTTTATAAAGAGCAGGGAATAGATGTGGAAAGTCTTAAAAATACGATAAAAATAAATTTGAAATAAAAAGGAGAAATGAATTATGCAAACAGTAAAAATCGGATTTGTGCCGTCTACCTGGGAATCTTGGGACGGTAACCAGTACACAGGAAAATTAGCAGGCAAAATGCGTGCACGTTGTCTGGAAGTGTTCAAAAACATCCCCGGCCTTGAAATCGTTGTTCCTTCTGAAGAATTAACCGAAGACGGTTGTGTAGGAACTGTTGACGAAGGCTTGAAAACTGCAGAATTATTCTTAAAAGAAAACGTGCAGGGTATCATCATCGGCAATATGAACTTTGGTCTGGAAATTGCAGTCAGCGCATTGATGTCCAAAATGAGACGTGATATGCCGGTGCTTCATTTTGCAACCAAGAGCGGTCCTTATTCCGAATTTGGTAACCGTGCAACTGATACCTGGTGCGGTCAGTTTATGACTTGCTCTGCATTAAAACGCCGTGGCTTCACCTTTGAACACATCATCACCTGTAATCCGGAAGATGCAATCTTCTCTGAAAAAGTAGAAAGCTTTACCAGAGCTTGTAATGCAATCCAGAATTTTGTAGGTGCAAGAATTCTTCAGGTAGGTGTAAGACCCACCAAATTTGAATCTCAGTTCTACAGTGAAGAAGATTTGATGAACAAATTTGCTCAGACTGTTGTTCCGGTAGATTTGGCAACTGCTTATGAATATATGGATGCCTTTTCCTTGGATGATCCGGAAGTATTAAGAGTGGCAAAAGAAATTCGTGACGGTGCAGACATTCTGTCTGATGAAATTCCCAATGCGATCTTAAATCAGGCACGCTTTGAGCTGACTCTCATTAAACTGGCAGAAGAACATCATTGCAAAATCATTGCATCCAGCTGTTGGGAAACTCTCCAGCATAAATATAACATTGCTGCTTGTTCCACCTTCTCTCGCCTGAATTCTAAGGGCTACTCTGTAGGTTGTGAAGTTGATACCATGGGTGCTATCACCATGCACATCTTAAACGGCTGCGCATTAGGTCAGACTCCCGCAGATTTCATTGACTGGACCGACCTGCATCCCACCGAACCCAATGTATGGCTGGCTTGGCACTGCGGTAATGCTGCTTGCGAACTCTGTGCATCCAACAGCCAGAAACATCTGATGATGAACGAACGTCTCGGTCTGTGGAGCCCCACCTGTCATGGTGCTATGGAATTCCGTATGAAAGACGGCCCTGTTACCTGTGCTCGTATGGTAGAATACGGCGGTAAATTCTCCATCTTCTACGGAACCGGCGAAGCTGTGGATATCGGACCTATGACCCGTGGCGCTTATGCTTGGATTAAAGTTAACGATGTAGCAGATTGGGAACAGAAGATGATTGATGTTGGTGTTATCCATCACGGTGTATTGATTCACGATCCCAAAGTAGCTGACGCACTGGCAATGTTCTGCAAATTTATGGGCATTGAAGCAGTAAGAGGTGCATAATATGAGAAAAATAGTTTTAGAAGCTCCTTATAAAATGAGCCTTATCGAATGTGAAGCTCCTGTACCTGCTCCGGGTGAAGTGTGCATCAAGGTAAAAAGAATCGGTATCTGCGGTTCTGACCCCACCATTTACAGAGGCTTGCATCCCTATGTTTCTTATCCGTTGGTTCCCGGTCACGAAATTTCCGGTGTGATTGACAGTGTGGGAGAAGGGGTAGATAAGAGCCGTATCGGTGAACGAGTTACTGTTATTCCGCATCTTGTATGTAAACAGTGCGATATGTGCGAAAAGAAGATTTACAACTTCTGCGAACAGCTCCGTTGTACCGGTGCAGAAGCAGACGGTGCAATGTGTGACTATTTCTGCATTTCTTCTGAAATGGCACTTGCAATTCCCGATGCAATGAATATTGACGATGCAGCATTGGTAGAACCCGCTTGTGTGGCATATCACGGTGCAAAACGTGCGAACCCCACCGCTGATGATGTTGTGCTGGTAGTAGGTGCAGGCCCCATTGGTGTATTCTGTATGCAAAGCTGTTTTGCACTGGGTGCAAAAGCTGTTTATATTGCAGACATGGATGCAGAACGCCTGGAAATTGCAAAAAGCCTTGGCGCAACCGGCGTGATTGATTGCTCCAAAGAAAGCCTGGAAGAAGGTCTGGCTCGTCTGGGTGCTGAAAAAATCACCGTATACTATGACTGTGTTGGCGAAAAAGGTATCGTTATGAACAATATCTTAAAAATTGCACACAGAGGCTCCAGAGTGGTTATTATCGGTGTTTTACAGAACGAATATATCGTTCCGTTGTTGCCCGACTTTGTTCAGCACGAACTGTCTCTGTTCGGAACTACAATGTACGTTCCCACAGATTATCTGGAAATGATTGATTTGATGAGTAAAGGAAAAATTACTACCAAAGGTATGATTTCTCATCGTTTCAAATTAGAAGAAATTCCTGCTGTTCTGGATATGATTGACAAAAGAAAAGAAAAAACCTTCAAAGTATTGATCGATGTAAACGATTAAACTATAAAAAGAAAATCGCTGCTCAAAGTGAGCAGCGATTTTTTTTTTGCATGAAAAACCTAATCAAAATGAGAAGGCATCATAGTTTATAGCTCTATTTCTTGCATCTGCAATCGTTCATATAAAATTTTTTTCTCGCATTTATCCAGCGTTGATAAATCTATACAGGAATGTTACCACCTGTGCTCTGGTGCAGTTGTTGTCGGGACTGAATGTGGTGGCACTGGTTCCGCCGGTAATTGAGTTTTCAACTGCCCAAAGAACAGCATCATAATAGTAGCTGTCTGCTTGCACATCGGTAAACGGATTGCTTTTTCCGCTTGGTTTTGGCTGCCCTGCTGTACGCCACAAGAAGGTGACAACCTGTGCTCTGGTGCAATTTGCATCGGGGCTAAAGGTGGTAGCGCTTGTTCCGCCTGTGATTTTGCTTCCAACTGCCCATTTTACCGGTTTATAGTAGAACGCTTCTTCTTTTACGTCCACAAATGGCATATCAATCGCGGCAGGCTCGGGGGAAGCGACCATTCTGTGCAGGAAGGTAACAACCTGTGCTCTTGTGCAAATGGCATCCGGAGAGAATGTAGTTTCACTGGTACCTCCTGTAATGCCGTTCTCTGCCGCCCACATAACTGCATCGTAATAGTATTGACTTTTCTCCACATCGGTAAAGGTGGATTTGGGAGTTTCCTGCGGTGCATCTATTTCGGTTGGCTTTTCAGTCTGACTTGGAGCTTCCTGTTCTTCTTTGGAGCTTTTCTCCCACTTTGCATAAAGGGTTATATCTTCATAAACTCTATCATATCCACCCATTACATCATTTGTATTATTTATAAAAATAAACTTCTCGCTGTATTGTTCGTCTTTATACCAACCGTCAAATTTATATCCGCTGCGAACAGGATCATCAAATTCAGCTACGCCGTAAGCATAATAGCTACCTGTTACAGGCTCTACTTTGCTTCCGCCCTTGCTGTCAAAGGTTACGGTAAATGTGGGTGCCTCTTCTACGGGAACAGGAACTATCTGCGGCGATTGTATATGACCGTAAGAATATCCGTCTTCCACCCGAACACTGCTTACTGTCCATTCTTTTCCGTTGACCTTTACTTTGGTGTCGTTTGAAAGCACATATTTTTTGGCAGCTTCTCCGTCAATTCTTATTTGTGCAGATATTCTTGCAAGACCGCCCGAGAAGTTTTCGTTTGATGCAAGCTTTTCCCAGTCCTTATTGCCATATTTTACTTCCCAGTCTGTAAAATGAATTGTTGCAGGGCTGCCTTTTGTTATCGTAAACCTGGGGCTATAATTCTTACCGTACATATAGCAAATGGCAGGGTAGTTTGAGGTTGCTTCGATTTCGGATATTATTGTGCGCTTTTCCTCCTCTAACTTATCAAATGTATATCCCACAAAAGCGCTTTCATCATTTCCGCCACAGATAGCATATTCACTGTTGATAGCACCTACCATCATAAAATCATCGTTTCTGTCTTTTTCGAACAAATACCCTTCCGCAGGTTTTACCCATATAGTAACATGATAATATTCACCGGCTTTGAAGGTATCTTCGGGATTCATTACACGGCTGTTGTCGCTGATGCCTTCTTCCCATACAATTCCGTTTACAGTGCCGCTGTGCTTTGTATCAATTACATACAGGTTGTCATCACGCTGATTTTCTGCCTCGTAAGACGGGTTCTCACCAATTACAGGCTCCTTGATTTTATAGGTAATTGCGCCCATAACCTTCTCTTTTGCAACACCGAGATTTTCATATTCAAAGCGTACGCACAGTCTGCCAGCACCATCAAAGGCTACCACATCTGTAGCTATCCCATTGAAGGTGACAGTCACATCGGCTTCGGTCCCTTTGCGTGCAAATTCGTAGCCCTCTTTGGCTTTCATTATGACCTCAAATGTATAGGTTTTTTCTTCGGCAAATACCCCGGTAAATTTTTCCGCACCGGCGTGGTAATTTTCGTACCACGAAGCCCGATAACCTTCTACACCTTCGCTGTATTTAAGATAATGGGGGCGGGCAATGGACTGCTTACCTATTTTAGGTTCTACAATGTCGGTAACAGAAACATTTGTGATTTTTTTGTTGTTCTTAACCTGTGGAAAGGTATAAGATACAACTACCATTGCCCATCTCTGATATTCATACGCTTTGCTGAGCTTCGCTTCTTTTTCGTTTATGTATCCTTTCATATTATAGGATGTTACGGTAGAATCGAATTCATATCCGTCATTTGCTTCAACCCAAACCTGAACGGTGTAAATATGATCAACTTTGAAGACTTCATTTGGTGTCATGAATCTTTTTTCTGTTTCATCATACCACTCAGGCTGTTGAAATACTGCGTAAGATGAATTATCATACGTCATTTCAGATTTATCCCATTGACTTTCCCACTTGATCCCTGCAATCGGCTCAAGGACATTTGTAACATATACCTCACGGATATAATCTGTCGCAAAAACAGCTGTAGGAATTATTGATGTTATCATTATTAAGCTTAATAAAACAGTTGCAATTTTTTTCATTTTCATCATTACCACCTGATTATTTTTGATATAAAGGACATAACGGGCTGATAAGATTGTCCCAAAGCATTACCCTGATATCCGGATAATCTGCCAATGGCTTTTGTGTGTTGTAGCTTGCTTTTCCTCTGGTGAAATGCAAGGGTGCAATTTCCACAGCTTCCAGCTTTCCAAACGAATCGTAGCCTGCGATATACAGCGTGTAATCTCCCTCTTCGGGACAGCACACGGTGATATAGCTGCCAGAGTTCTGACAGTCGGTAATTTCAAAATTCTTGACAGGGATTACCTCCAGCTGTGCATAACCTGCCAGATAGATTCCGCTGGAAGAACTTGCATAGGCATAAAGGGTGTAATCACACATCTCATATCTTGCGTTTTGGATGACAAGGGTTGCCGTGCTTTCGCCGGTTTCGCTGTCTGTTTCAAAGGACGGGATGAACGAGGATTTCGGAAATGCTTCACGCAGTTCGTCTATGCCATAAGCTATCGCAATTCCGTCCTCGTCAGGCTTTTCGAACCTCCATTCCGCATCTGTCATATTCATTGCCTGAATGGTATATGTCAGACTGTCGCCTTCCAGGCAGCTTGCGGGTTCCAGGTCCTTGGTGATTTGGGGTCTGATTTCCTTTAGGGTAAACGGAAGCACATTTTCCGGATTGAATTCCGTTGTGCCTATGGCGTTGCTCATTTTATAGCCCACAGAAATTTTATTTACACTTGCTTTGGTGACATTATGGAAGGTAACGGTTGCCTTATAAATTCCCGAAGGCATCTTCTGATGAGTCTCTGTGTAGGTAAAACCAGATTCTTCGGCAAAGTCTTCAAGGTTATAAAAGCTTGCACTGCCGCTTCCTCTGTCTACTACCATCCAGGTGAGTCGATCCGCGTAGTCTGCCCAGATGGTAAAGGTGGCATCGCCGCCCTCTTCATATTCTCCGCCATCAAAGACGCGAACTTCCGGAAAATCTCCGAAATACATATTTCTTGTTGCCGTCGTTTGTGTTGTGCCGTCTGTGCCTGTAACTACACAGTAAAGACTTATTTTGCATGGTTCCTTCATCATAATCCTTAAAGTTTCGGAATGATAACCTTCGATTCCGTCAATCAGTGACGTAAATACATTATCTCCGAAGGGGATTTTCCCAAAGGTATCATCTATCATATACCACTGATAGGATTCGGCGTGATTGGCCTTCACCGTCATTTCTGCCCATTCGCCCGGTTCTACTCTGACGGGGGTGGCAGGTCGGGGCACAATTGACAGTGGTTTAGGCGCTTCGACTGTGATTTCATAGGTGTTATAGAAAGTCATACCCAAACGGGTGTCATCAATGCTGATTACCTCAATCCCCGCTTGGACCGAAACAGTCTGGTCGGGATAGTTACCATAGTAGACCTCCACGTAGTCCTGCCCGTATCCGGAATACCTATCCTCAAAAACGTAAATAAAAGGATTAATATAAATCCTGGTGCCGAGATAGTCGGGAATGGTGTAGGTTACTGTGAAGTTATCAATCTGACTGGTATTGCGGGTAAGATATGTTGTTTCCCCGTCGGTAGCCGGTGTTGTTTCAAGGTTAATCAGCTTTTCTCCAATTACCATCATCCAGAAGTCATGGCAGTTTGCTTCATCAAAAGTTACATTATCCGGCTTAAGAATATAGTTATGGTAGCCGTCATCAATGGTAATATGAACAAAAGAGTCTTCGTTAATAATTGTGTCAAGTGTTCTTTCTTTCAGCTCCTCAATAGGGTTGCCGAATGCACATTCCACACCGCTTCTGCCGATATATCCGATTGCACCTTCAAACACACCGCCGTTGATGGTGGGGAAGGTCAGCTTTTCAATCACATCTTGACCGGCATAAGCCTCACTTAAAGCGCTGAAAAAATGATGAATGGAATATCCTGAAGAATTAAACAGACCGCCGTTGATTGTAAGATTCATAGGACTTACACCAACCGTGGCGCTACCGATGTAACAGCAAGTGCCGAAAGCAGTAAGCTCTCTGTCACTGACACCGTAAGTTCCCCATTCATCTCCCGGCATTCCGTAATCAAAGCCAAGGTCATAGGCCCAGAAGGAACCGCCGTTGATTTCAATGGTACCCACGCGGTCAGCGATGACTGTGCCGCGATAATTGGTAGTTCTGTCATCTGTACCCATATCCACTTGACGAATACGGGATCTAAGGGAATAGGTTCCTCCGTCGATCGTAAGCTTACAA
Organism: Clostridia bacterium; assembly: GCA_017468465.1. Classification (GTDB taxonomy): domain Bacteria; phylum Bacillota; class Clostridia; order UMGS1840; family UMGS1840; genus SIG452. Next base: position 2,673 of record JAFUIN010000012.1, on the reverse strand, counting down.
ACGGGAGTAGTACATAAAGTGTAAGGAACCTTCATCCTGTTGATCGTTGCTTCCTGAATACACAAAGCCGAAATCTCCGAATCTGTATCACGGTAGGCTTCCATCGTGATACCACCGCCACCCACAGAGTCGGTGATCAGAAGCTCTGAGCCCATCTCGTCGTCAATGGGAAGAAGTGTGATTGTAATAAAATCCTTTCGTGGTTTTGTTGGATTTAACTCTGATTTGGGGTCAATGTCTGTACAAGAAAGTGTATAACCGTTCAAATCAAAGGTCACAAAGCCATAGCACGAAACATCCAGATAGCTCTGTTTTTCAGCGGATGCTGTGGTCAAATCCATTGTGAGATCGCTTTCAAGCTTGATGACATAGGATTCAGCCGAAGCATCTGCACAGGTTTGCTGGAAAGCCTCATAGAACTCTTTCCAGGTGGAAACGCCAATTACCGTGCTTTCGGCTTCCACTGCCGTTGCTGCAGATGTCATTGGTGCAAAACTAAAAAATATTATGAGACTAATGAACAAAGAAATCATTTTTTTCATATAAAAACCCCCTCTATCGTGAATAGGTGGATAAACGCAAATTTATTGATCGTTTTCGTCAAAAATATCGCCGCATTCTGGACAGAATTTCGGAGGATTCGCCGGGTCTTCAGGAGTCCATCCGCATTTGTCGCACTTGTAAAGCGGTGCACCTGCAGGTTTCGGATTTCCGCAATTCTGACAGAATTTACCCTGGTTTACAGTGCCGCAGGAACAATTCCAACCGGATGGTGCAGGCTGGGGCTTTCCGCAATTCTGACAGAACTTGCCTGTGTTATCCGTACCGCATTCGCATTTCCAGCCACCCTGTGCCGGTGCAGCACCGCCTACTTGCTGATTAACCATAGTGTTCTGGCTGTTGTTTGCGCCCTGCATAAAGCCTGACATACCACCCATCATATTACCTGCCATATTCATTCCCATAAATCCTGCCATAGCACCGTTAGGATTAGCAGCAGCAGTTCCCATAGCCTGAGCTGTTGCACCCGCCATATGACCACGAAGCATATTTGCATCTCTGCCCATAGCAGTAGAACGCTGATATTCCTGGATTCTTGCTTCGTCTTCTTCGCTTGCACTGACGGACGATACACCGAATTCTACGATTTCAACACCGCGTCTGTCTCTCCACTTGGAAGAAAGAAGCTCGTTGAGTTCGTCCGCAAGCTGCATGGTATATGCAGGAATTGCACCGTAGTAGATATTATTCTGCGAAATCTTGAACATTGCCGGCTGCAGTGCAGTGAGCAATTCGGACTTTAACTGACCGTCAATTTCATCTCTGGTAAAATGGTCTTCTACATTTGCACAAACATTGGTGTAGAAAAGCATGGGGTTTGTAATTTTGTATGAATATTCCCCATGACAACGGATTTTAATATCAAGCGGGAATCCAATTGCCTGGTCCATGATTCTAAATGGAATAGGGGAGGGCGTTCCATACTTGTTTCCCATAATTTCTTTGGTGTTGAAATAATACACTCTTTGGTCTTTTGCAGGCTCACCGCCAAAGGTGAAACGCTTGCCGATTTCGGAGAAGCTTTTCTTAATGTTTTCACCAAGACTGCCGTAGAAAAGACTCGGTTCTGTTCCGGTGTCATACACAAATTCGCCGGGTTCCGCGCATATTTCCACCACTTTTCCTGATTCCACAATCATCATACACTGTCCGTCATTCACGTTGATGATGGAACCGTTGGAAATAATATTGTCGGTTCCTTTTTTGTTGGAGGAGCGACCTCCGGTTCTTTTTTCGCCCTTCACAACAAGAATGTCTGCATCTAAACTTTCGCAATAGAAATAATCACGCCAGGAATCCGCCATGACTCCACTAAGCGCTCCAATACCTGCTTTTAATAATCCCATAGTTATTCTCCTTCCTGAATATATAAATTTTCATCCATTACGGTATAATCTGTGATATCCCACACGTCTGGATTTTGGACAAGTCTGCCGTCTCCACCGATTTGGGGACTGAATTTGTGCCCGCTTAAATTCAATTCTGTGCTGATTTCAATGTTTGAATGCAAGTCAGATAAGTTGCATTTCACAGTAAATGCTTCACCGTTATATATGGTGTGAACTTCGCCGGTATCAAGATTTGTGATATCTACATCTTCCTGATATCTCGGAACGATTAAATACCATTCATCGCCTTCGTAATCTATGTGTCCAATCTGTTCTATGGAAAAATCGTCTAAATCAGCAAAAATTCCTTCTACATATGTATGCCGAAAATCCATTCTGTCACCGTAGCCCAAAAATGCTACCGCAAACATCGGCTGACCATCGTAATGATCAAAGTCAAATACGTTTGCATATTTGGTTCTGTAATCCGAGTCCTTATATACCATACCTGTTTTGTCAAGCGGTTGCGGTTTTTCTGTTGCACACCCAAAGAGTGATGCTAACATTGTGATAACAGTCATAAATTTCATAATATTTCTTACCATTCTCATAAAATCACCCCGCATATAATAATTCTTCAAAGCATTCATCTTCAGGAATACCGCTTACTTTTCTCGGCCAATCGGAAACATCAATATTAAGCCTTACAACTGAGCCATTTTCTGTCTTTAAATCAACGAAAGTTTTTCCGTCTGTCTGATATGGTGTGAGTGATGTGCCAATA
>JAFUIN010000011.1 GCA_017468465.1 Clostridia bacterium | reverse complement strand
TGCAAAATCATAGAAAGAGATTCTTCACTGCAGGGCAAGCCCTTTCGTTCAGAATGACAGGGAAATAGCGCAGCGAAATGATAACAAAGAGATTCTTCGTCGCTTGAAAGTGCCTATGGCACCTCAGAATGACAGAGAGGGGGTCTCAACAGCATTTTTACACAGGATACATAAAGGGAAAGGGAAACAGCCGAATCGACTGTTTCCCTTTCCCTTGTTTTTGTGACTTCAGTTATTTCGTGTGGCTTGTGTCAACTGTTTGCTTTTTTTCTTCCAGGATTACTTTTAGGTCTTTGTTAATAATCTCATTTTCAATTCTATTATTTTGGTTGAATGATTTTATTTTAACCTCTTTTGTAATGGTTTTGTTTGATTTTGTATCCAACTCAAAAACCCCTTGATAGCCTCCAATTGGTATATATTCGCCTTCGTTTTCACGAGGTTTTAATAAAAATAAATAGGTACCATCTTTGGACGGAATTACACATTCTTCGCTTTTATATATTGTCCCATTTAATTCTCCACCGGTAAACAATATCTTGTACGAGTCTCTGTTATCCCCTTTGATGACTTCTGTTGCTTCCACTTCTACCAAGGTAAAGACAACCATTTTATCCTCATATGTTTCTTTGTTCTTGATTTTTCCTAAAATTACAGTATCAGAATTTTGATAGGCTTCGTCAAATGAAGTTTGTTGGTTTGTCCAGTTCAAATTATATGTTTTGACGTTGGAAGATTGCCAAGGGCTTGCCGTCCAAATAGCACATCCAACAATCACAATGATAAAAAACAGGAAAAATTGCTTAAAATAGTTTATCATATGAGCCTCCTTTAATATCTGTTGTTTACACCATTTATATCATCTTGTGCAGGACTGTATCTTAAACTATTGTTGTTTTGATATGCTACCCACACGTCAGAGATATACATCATAGTATAATTATTTACATGACCCAAACTTGCAGTATGCCCAAATTCGTGGCAAATAACGAGCTTTTTACGAAGATCATCGTATGAATCTGCATACTTTCGGTTAATTTGTATATTTGCATATGAATATTGTTCGTTAATTGGGGTTAAATTTTGCCCGTTAATATAGGTACATCCGTCCCAATCAGTAACACCATAATTGTATGCGTATACATTGATTTGACTACTGTTGTCTCTTGTTAATTTGAAATTACTATTATTTGTCCACATATCAGCTGCCCACATTATAGGGTTTGTATATGAGGACGGGGCATCAGCTATTGCATATTTTACGTTTCCAGTTGGCCAACTACCGATTCCAATATACTCATATGAATATACATGGGTACACAATATAAACATTATTGATACTATTAGAAGTATTGAAAAATTTGTTTTTTTCATAAAACTCTCCTTTAATATATAAATAGACGTGTAAGCATCTTTTTGGAAGAAATTGCTTACACGTCATACACACTTTTGTTACTTTTCAATTTTATGTATTGTTAGAAACGAACAGCAGTTGTATATTTGCAAAGCGGAATCTCTTCGGAAATAACTGAAACATCGGTATCGTCTCCTTAATTACATATTTTTATTTCATTATAGCATATCGTTTTCCGAATTGCAAGTAGTTATGCTGTTTTTTTCTTAAATTATAGATATGTTTTCAAACATATGTCCTATATTCGATAACAATTAGAACATCCAACGGGATAAATCAGCCATTAGAACACCCGAAGGGTGTCTCTGCAGTGGTTGACAATTTTTTCAAAATATGATACAATCACACATGATAAATCGGGGAAAAGAAGGTGTGTGCTTTTGAGAAATAAAAAATCGGTAATCTGGCTTGTGTTGGTGCTGATTGCAAGTTTTTTTATCACAAAATATACAGAGCAGGAGCCGTCAAATGTTCCACTGGCGGAGGATGAGCTGGCGGTGGTATTTGTAGACACGGGAAATTCTGATTCCATTGTGATTCATTTTCCCGACGAGCGCACCATGCTGATTGATGCGGGGAAGCCTGACGATTTTGATGTGATTTCCGATGTGTTGGACAGCTTTTCGGAGGACACCATCGACTATGCCGTGATTACCCATCAGCACGATGACCATATTGGCTCTTTCCCCGAAATTCTCAAATATTACAATGTGGAAAGAGTGTATTTGCCCGATTCTCCCATTTCCAATCCCCAAACGAAGGAATCTATGGCTTTGATTTCGGAAAAGAATATTCCCGTGATTCAGGCGAAGGCAGGGGTGACCGTTTGTGACGGAGAAATCAAGGCGGAATTTTTGTCACCTATGTATGAGCATTATGGAGACAAAAATGATTACAGCGGAGTGCTGTATCTTACCTATGGTGAAAAAAGCTTTCTGTTTACGGGAGATGCCACCGTTGATGCAGAAAACGATATGCTTTCCAAAGGAGTGGTTCCCCAGGCAGATGTGCTGAAAATCGGGCATCATGGAAGCCGTTCCTCCACAAGTAAGAACTTTTTGAATGCTGTCAATCCCAAATATGCGGTGATTACCACCGGAGAAAATGACTATGGACACCCTCATAAACAGGTGACTGACAGACTGGGCGCCATGTCCAACAAAACCGGGCTTGCAATCTATCGCAGTGACCATCACGGAAATGTCCTGTTTGTGACCGACGGGAAAGAGTTGACGGTCACTTCGGAAAGAGAGTAAAAACGGCAAATTTTCCATCGAAAAAAATCAATTCTTGGTCTTGCAATTTTCATAACAATGTGTTACAATAAGGACGATATCATAAAATAGGGTGGTTTTTCCCGATTTTTGTGATAGTTTCCATTGAAATATGAATTACATAATTACGGAGGAAGAGACAATGTTAAAAAGAATCGTATCATTTTTCATGGCTGCAATGCTTTTAACAAGCGTTGCTCTTGCCGCAAGCTTTACTGATTTCGGCACCGACCACTGGGCATATCAATATGTGGATGAGCTGGTTACTTCCGGCGTCATCAACGGTTATGAAGACGGCACCTACCGTCCCGAAAACAACGTTACCCGTGCAGAGCTGGCAAAATTGATTGTTGCACAGTTTGGTGCATCCGGCGAAAAAGCCTATACCGACGTAGCGGAAGCTGATTGGTTCCACCAGTATGTTTCCGTAAGCGGCAGCTATTTCCTTTCTGAAGGAGAATTTTTCCCTGCAAATCAGGCAACCAGGGAAGAAGTTGCATATGCAATCTACGTTGCAAAAAAATTAACTCCGGCAGCTACTCCTGCAACCTTTACCGATGCTGCAAGCATTGATGCACGTTATCAGGAAGCTGTTTCAGCTGTATTTGCAAGCGGCATCATCACCGGTTATCCGGACGGCACCTTCCTGCCCAAAAACAACATCACCCGTGCGGAAGTTGCAACCGTATTGTCCAGAGCAATCAAGCTGAATGCAGGAACCACTCAGCCCACTGCAAATAATGAAGAATTATACCGCGAAGTGTTCAAAATGGCAAAGCTGACTGAATTTGAATATAATGCAAACCGCACACTTTCTTACGGTGAGCTTTCCTCTGCAGCACTTCGTATGTTTAATAACGAATACGAGCTGGCGTACTATAACTTAGGCGATGTAGTTGGCAAAAGACCCTTTGAACACAAAGATGCTCTTTCCTTCTGGTTGATTGGTAGAGACGTATTGGGTGCAGAAATTGTTACCCAGGAAAAAATCGATACTTCCATCACCGTAGCGGAAGCAAAAAAAGTTATGGCATTCTATGCAGAACGTCACGACCTCCAAAAGAGAACTGTTGACCAGTCCAAGCTGCTGGCAAATGCAGATCAGACCGCACCGCTTACCTGTGCACTGTTTGCACAGTTGATTACCGAGCTGGATGAACAGATTCCTATGCTCATTAAGGTTGTGGTAACCGGTGGTGCTACCGCTGACCAGCCTACTACCGCATTGCGTAAAGACGTGGCAAGCTTCCCGAAAAACCGTTCCAACTATCAGGCTATTTTAGAAGAAGTTCCCAACGCTGTATATGAAGCACCCTATGCACTTTCTACCGGTGCTCTGACCGGCTCTTACGATTTTGCAAGAGAACTGAGAAGCTTCCTGTTAAACCCCATCAATGAATTCTGCCAGATTGCACAGGCAAATGGCGCTTCCATCAAGATTCATTACTATCCCTCTTTGGTTTTAGGCAAAAACAATGTTTACACCATGCGTGTGAAACTGGAAGTGGTATCTGCGAATGCCGGTCTGACATTGAAGCATATCTGCAAAACCAATGTTGACAGAGCAATCAAAGCAGGAGATTCTTTCTTCTGTGACTTAAACACCAATGAACAGGTGCCCTCCAAAACCGTTAGCGGAGCAACCTTGAGCATTGATAAAATTATTGAATAAGACGTTATTCGGAAGGCATCTCTCGGATGCCTTCCGAATAATACATCAGGAAGGAGGCAGTAGAAATGAAACTGAGAATAGCAGGCGTAAAGGTGAATATCACTGGTGATTTGAACCCGGTATTTACAGAGCGTGCTGCACCCTATCGGGACGATTTTTTCAAGGAAGACCTCAGCATTGAGTTTCGGCTGAAAGCGAATGTAAAACTGCCTTCGGAATATGAGCTCATTACCGTCACCAATGACAGAACCTGGGCAAAGCTTCCCGATGGTGCCTTTTGTTATTGGGATTTTAACGAGCAAATCGGTAAGCATACACTGTTTACCAAAATCAAAAAAGAACGCATTGAAATTCAGTTTTATCTGTTTCAGGACCAGCGGGAAATTGATTTGATTAACGAGGCTTTGAAGGAATATAAAAAAACAATGCCCAATCCGAAAGAGTATAAAAATGCGGAAAAGGCTGCTTTTAAGCCGGAGTTTCCGCTCATTAACTCTACCGACCAGGCAATGCGTTACGCTATGCTTCACTACAATGCCTTTATGGTGCATGCTTCTGCAATTTCTTATCAGAATCAAGGCATTTTGTTTTCTGCTCCCAGCGGAACCGGAAAAACGACCCATACAAAGCTGTGGGAGCAGTTTGATTCCTCTGCTTTTATCTTGAATGATGATTCTCCCATTATCCGTTTTATGGATGACGGTAAGCCCTATGCCTGCGGGTCTCCCTGGGCAGGTGCCAGCGGAGAAGGGAAAAATGTGATTGTTCCGCTTAAGGCGATTGTATTTTTACAGCAGGGCAGCGAAAATGAAATTCAAAAATTGCAGACACTTCAGGCATTACAATGGCTTTTGGGCAGTGTCACCAAGCCGGTGGATAAGGGCCTGATGGATAAGCTGTTTACGCTCATTCACCTTTTGTTAAGCAGTACCCCGTGCTACATTCTGAAATGCCGTCCCGATTTGGACGCAGTTCAAACGGTGCATACGGCACTGTTTGACGAGTAGCCCAATTACTGATACACAGACTTAAATGCCGGAGGAACCAAATTTATGGTTGAATTTTTCTTAAAACGTGTTTACCGTATGAAATATCATTTGCTGTATGCGGCAATGGCACAGGTTATGTTGATGCTGATTAATGTGCTGATTTTATTAAGCAGCAACCTTGAAATTCCGTATACTGTGTTTCAATCGGTTGTGCCTACTTACATTTATTTGTTCTTTATCATATTGTTTTATACGTTGATTCATAAGCTCAATAAGCGAATTTCCAGACAGAGCCTGTTCAGTACTATTTTGAACTATACCATCATCAGTTTGAATGTGGTATACACGCTGATTACAACCTTTGACAATGACGGCGTGCTTTATTATCTTGACACTGTTATTGTGCAGACCATCAATTCCTTTTATATGATGGTTTATGTTACCACAAACGGCAGACAGTATGCAACCGGCAATCAGTTGAATCTGCTTCGTATTTTCAGCTATGGCGGCGCTGCAACTGCACTGTTTGCTTTCTATTTCTGTTTTGTGAATATGCTTACTGCATGGGCATTTATCATCATTACCACAATCTTGTTGTTTACCACTTATCTGACCTTGCACGAAAACTATAAACGGACGCTTCCCAAGAAAAAAGTGTTGCGTTCCCGTGCCAAAGCATAGGAAACAGTTATGATCGATTTACACACTCACACCACTGCATCAGACGGTTCCTTTACTGCTGATGAATTGGTTCGTGCCGCAAAAGAAGCGGAGCTTTCTGCTATTGCTGTCACCGACCACGACACTGTGGATTCGGTGAAAGAGGCTATGCTTGCAGGAGAAAAATATGGGGTAGAGGTGGTTCCCGGTGTAGAGCTTTCTTGCAACTGGGAACGGGAAATGCACATCGTAGGCCTCTACATTGACCCAACCCATCCAAAGCTTATTGAGGTCCTTTGTGACCTTGCCCAAAAACGTCATCGCAGAAACTTAAAAACCCTTTCAAAGCTCAATGAGCTGGGGCTTAAGGTTTCCGAAGAAGAAGTGCGCAGCATTGCCACAGGTAATGTGTGGGGACGAGCCCACTTTGCCAAAATATTGTGCGACAAGGGCTATGTGGCAAGTGTGAAAGAGGGCTTTCAGAAATATTTGGGGCATGGCAGGCCGGCACACGTCAACGAAGAACGTCTGGAGCCGGAGGAAGCCATTTCCTTGATTCGCCAAGTTGGCGGTGTTCCTGTTTTAGCCCATATGCACTACTTAAAATTGGAGCTGCCGGAGTTAAAGCAGCTTTTAATCCGGCTGAAGCAAGCAGGCCTTATGGGAGCGGAAGCCATTTATACCGAATACACCCCGGAGCAAACCCGGGAATATACCAATCTGATTGAGGAGCTTTCTCTCCTCAAATCAGGCGGAAGTGATTTTCATGGTGCCATGAAGCCGCAAATCACCCTTTCCCGCCATAATTTGAACGTACCTTATTCATTTCTAAAGGAGATAAAAAAACATGTCAGGACATTCTAAATGGTCAAACATTAAACACAGAAAAGGCAAGACCGACGCACAAAAAGCGAAAGTTTATACCAAAATCGGCAGAGAAATTGCCGTAGTGGTAAAAGCAGGCGGTCCCGACCCCACAGTAAACGGAAAATTAAGAGATATCATTGCGAAGGCAAGAGCCAACAATATGCCCTCCGAAAATGTACAGCGCTGCATTAAAAAAGCGGCAGGCGGCGAAGATACCTCCAATTACGAAAGCATCGTTTACGAAGGATACGGTCCCGGTGGAGTAGCGGTGATTGTAGAAGCGCTAACCGATAACCGTAACCGTACTGCAGCAGATGTTCGTCATGCCTTTGATAAATGCGGCGGCAATATGGGTGCAACCGGTTGTGTAAGCTGGTCTTTCCAGGAAAAAGGCATCATTGTTATTGAAAAAGCAGATAATATGGATGATGACGAAATGACCATGGAAGCGTTGGAATTGGATGCACAGGATATTGAAGTGCTGGAAGACAGCTACGAAATTACAACTGCTCCTGAAACATTTTCTCAGATTCGGGAAGCATACGAAGCCAAAGGCTACACCATTCTGGAAGCCGAAGTGTCCAAAATTCCCGATAATTATACCACATTAACGGACGAAGACCAAATCAAAAATATGAATAAACTCATTGATATGCTGGAAGATAACGAAGATGTGCAGAACATCTATCATTCCTGGGAAGAGTAAAAACTTAAAAAGTGTTTCAGAAGGCATGAACCTCACCCTTGATATAGCATTTGCATGCTTCTTTGGGCTGAACGGTTATTTTGTCTCAGATTAACAGAAAATAGAAAAGATGAAATCCTCATGGATTTCATCTTTTTTTGTAGGCAAGAGAAATGTTCATTTTCTTTGGTGTCAAAGAAAACGAACCAAAAGAAACCACCGCCCAGAATTTTTGCAATCCCGAGCATTCGTCTTTCTAAAACGATAGATAATTGCAAAAATAACGGCGGAAAATTTTAGATATTCCGTTCGATGACGAAAAAAATTTTTACTTCCAAGCATAAAAAGAAAAAACGCTTGCATAATATCACGAAATATGTTACAATAAAAATGCTAAACAAACAGAATAATTTCAATAGAGAAATCAAATGCCCTTAATAGGGGAATATGGTGGCTTTTTTTGTATACACTAACCACATGTATTTTGTTAAAAAATGCAGATTCCGCGTGGGTAGTGTAATGGGTTGTACCATCCTCTATTCTGTTTGTTTAGCGACAATTGGAGTTTGCGTTTTTTGTGCGTCGACTTCGGTTGGCGCATTTTTTATTTGGAAAAGAGGAAGGTATATGATTATAGACGGACCTACCGGAATTGAGCTGGTTCCCGGAAATCATGGACAAGACTGCCCCGGGAACGGAGAAAATGGGAATGAATGTTGCTGTGACGAGTGCAATTATTTATGCTGTTGTCTGGAATATTTCAAACCCCAGGACTGTAATCATTGTCGTGCTGAAGGTTGTCCCAGGCATCCGAAAAATAACGGCGGAAAATTTTAGATATTCCGTTCGGTGACGTGAAAGGGGGATGGTTCCTTAACATATTTTTTGTATAGTTTTCCTTTTGGGTTTCATACTAAATACTGTAAAAAACCTACTCAAAAGGATGGGTTATATGTCTACTAAAAATCAGCGGGTTTTAGAGCTGTTGTCCAAACGATTTCCCAATGTGGCATCAGCTACCTCGGAAATCATCAATTTGAATGCCATTTTGGAGCTTCCCAAAGGAACAGAACATTTTATCAGTGATTTGCATGGTGAATATGAAGCCTTTTGCCATATTTTGCGAAATGCCTCCGGTGTCATTCGCATTAAAATGGAGGAGGTGTTTGGTTCTTCTTTGACAGAGGAAGAAAAACGTGCCCTTGCCACCTTGATTTATTATCCGAAAGAACGTCTGTTGTATTTGAAAAAACATCAGGAATTAACCGACGGCTGGTATTATCACACGCTTTCCTGTCTGATTCAGCTGTCACGAGGCATTGCCTCCAAATATACCCGTTCCAAAGTACGAAAAGCCTTGCCGCAAGACTTTTCGTACATTATTGAAGAGCTTTTACAGGAAGAAAAAAGCCTGGCTGATAAGGAATATTATTACAGACGGATTTTGGAAACAATTCTGAAAACAAAACGGTCGGATGCCTTTATTATTGCAATTTCCCGTTTGATTCAGCGATTATCCATAGACAGATTGCACATTTTAGGAGATATTTATGACCGGGGGCCCGGCCCTCACGTCATTATGGATACATTGATGGCATATCACAGCATAGACATCGCCTGGGGAAACCACGATATCTTATGGATGGGTGCCGCCGGCGGAAATCTTGCCTGCATTGCATCGGTTGTCCGAATCTGTGCCCGTTATAATCAGCTGGAAATTTTAGAAAACGGCTACGGCATCAGCTTAAGGCAGCTCAGTTCCTTTGCCGATGCCTGCTACAGAAATAAAATATCAGAAGCTTTTTATCCCAAAACAAAAAAGCATTCTTCAGAGGATACGGAATTTTTCAGCCTTGCCTGCTTGCAAAAGGCAGCAGCGATTTTGCAATTTAAGGCAGAGGATGCCATTCTTGCCCGCCATCCCGAATATGAAATGGAAAGCCGAAGGTTGTTGTCAGCTGTGGATATCAAACACAAAACGGTCACCGCAGACAACAAAACATATCCGCTGACCGATTGCCATTTTCCCACATCAGTTGAAGACGAAATGTGCCGGTTTACAAAAGAAGAATGGGAGCTTTTGCAAAAATTGCGATACGAATTTATACATTCGCCCCGTCTGCAAGAGCATGTCCGTTTTTTACTTTCCAACGGCGGGATGTTTCAAGCAGAAAATCAAAACCTGATGTATCACGGGTGCATTCCCATGGAGGAGGATGGCAGCTTTTCCGAATGTATGGGCTATCGGGGAAAGAGATGGCTCCGATATTGTGATGATATGGTGCGAAAGGGGATTTTAACCGCAGAAGAGCATCCCCGAAAGGAAACGTATCGGGATTTTTTCTGGTATTTATGGTGCGGAAAAAATTCTCCCTTGTTCGGAAAACAGAAAATGGCAACCTTTGAGCGATACTTTATTGGGGAGCAGTCGGCTTGTCGGGAAACAAAAAATCCCTACTATCGGCATTTAGCCGGGGAAAACGGAAAAGCATATGCAAAAAAAATACTGCGGGAATTCGGGCTGGATGAACAAGAAGGGCATCTGGTCAACGGCCATGTTCCCGTTCGGCAAAATAAGGGAGAAAGTCCGGTGAAAGCAGGCGGAAAGCTGTTTGTGATAGACGGCGGTCTGTCCAGAGCCTATCAGAAGCAGACGGGAATTGCCGGCTATACCTTAATTTACAGCTCCCGCGGTTTTTTTCTTACTGCACACCAACCATTTTCCTCCACAGAGGAAGCAGTGGCACATCAGACCGACATTGTTTCTTATCCGGTGGTATCCTCTGCCTTCAAAAGACGGATGTCGGTGCGTAATACCGACACGGGAAAAGCGCTTTTGTTGCAAATTGGGGAGCTGGAAGCACTTGTGGAAGCATACCGTTCGGGGAGTTTGCCGGAAATGTAAAAAGGCTGTCGCAACGGGGATTTTCCCGCTGTGACAGCCCTTGGCTTTTTTTATGAGGTTTTACTGATGATTTTCTTTTTCCAGATAGACCCGGAGCAGCTCTTCTAAAATATCGTCCCGCTCCAGACGTCCGATTAACGCTCTGGCACCGTTGTGGCTGGTAATATAGGTGGGGTCACCCGAAATGATATATCCCACAAATTGATTGACCGAGTTATAGCCTTTTTCTTCCAGTGCCTGATACACGGATAAAATAATTTCCCGAATATTTCTTCCTTCTTCTTTGGGAATCTGTAACGGTCTTGTTTCAGACATTTCAATCAATCCTTTCTGAATCATATGGTATCTTCTCTTTTATCATACCACAAAGGGTTTCATTTTTCAACTGTTTTTTCATATTTTCACAAAAAAAGAGAGTGCCATTTGTAAGATGCAATTTCAGCCCCATCAAAAAAAATGAAAAAATTTTCAAAAATTCCTTGATTTTTGGAAAAAGGTGTGCTATAATAGTCGAGAATTCGCACGCGCCCTTATATAAACCCGGTGACAAAGTTAAATTTTTTCATGGCTTTGTTCGTTTATAAGCAAGATTTCCCTAAGGATTTTTTGCTCGGCGCCGAGGAACAACCAGAAAGGAAACAAAATCATGAGCAACGTTATCTCCATGAAACAATTACTCGAAGCAGGTGTTCACTTCGGTCATCAGACCAGAAGATGGAACCCCAAAATGGCTCCGTACATCTTCACCGAAAGAAACGGAATCTACATTATCGACTTACAGAAAACTCTGAAAAAAGTAGAAGAAGCTTACTACTTTGTTAGAGACATTGCTGCAGAAGGCGGCGAAATTCTGTTTGTTGGTACCAAAAAACAGGCTGCAGACGCTGTAAAAGCAGAAGCAGAAAGAATCGGCATGTATTATGTAAATGCAAGATGGTTAGGCGGTATGCTGACCAACTTCAAAACCATCCGTAAAAGAATCGACAGACTCTTCCAGTTAAACAAAATGGAAGAAGACGGCACCTTTGATTTACTGCCGAAAAAAGAAGTTATCAAATTAAACTTAGAAAGAGAAAAACTGGAAAAATACCTTGGCGGTATCAAAAACATGAAAAAACTGCCCAGCGTTCTCTTTGTAGTTGACCCCAGAAAAGAAAGAAATGCTATTTTAGAAGCAAAAAAACTGCATATTCCTGTTGTTGCTATTGTTGACACCAACTGTGACCCCGATGAAGTTGACTATGTAATTCCCGGTAACGACGATGCAATCCGTGCGGTTAAACTGATTGCTGAAACCATGGCAAACGCTATGATCGAAGGCAGAGAAGGTTCCGCAGTTGCAATGGAAGAAGAAACCGAAGAAGCTGCAGAATAATGAAAACGAAAAGTTCCAAGAAAATAGGCAACCGTTATGCTTGCCTATTTTCCATATCATAAAGAAAAGGAGAATTTTATTATGGTTACACCTCAGATGGTTAAAGAATTAAGAGAAATCACCGGTTGCGGTATGATGGATTGTAAAAAAGCATTATCCGAAACCAATGGTGATATGGACAAAGCAATCGAATTTTTAAGAGAAAAAGGCTTGGCTGCTGCTGCAAAAAAAGCAGGCAGAATCGCTGCAGAAGGTATCGTTTCCGATTACACCTGCGACGGTGTTGGCGTTATCATCGAAGTAAACTCCGAAACTGACTTCGTTGGTAAAAATGCAGATTTCCAGACTTTCGTTAAAGATTTGGCTGAAATCGTTGCAAAAGAAAATCCCGCAGATGTTGATGCTCTGTTGAAACTGGCTTACAAAGATTCCGGTATGAGTGTTGAAGAAATGTTAAGAGACAAAATCTTAACCATCGGCGAAAATATGACCATCAGAAGATTTGAAAGATATGAAGGCCCTGTTGCTACTTACATCCACGGCGGCGGCAGAATCGGTGTTCTGGTTCAGGCTGAAAGCGCGCTGGAAGGCGAAGCTTATGAAGCAGCAAGAGATGCAGCAATGCAGATTGCAGCAATCAACCCCACTTATCTGGACAAATCTACTGTTCCTCAGGCAGATGTTGATAAAGAAAAAGAAATTTTAATTGCACAGATCAAAAACGATCCCAAGAGTGCAGGCAAACCCGACCAGATTATTGAAAAAATGGTAATGGGCAGAATTTCTAAATTCTACACCTTAAACTGCTTAAATCAGCAGGAATTTGTAAAAGATTCCGACAAAACTGTTGAACAGTATCTGTCTTCCAAAGGCGTTAAACTGGTGAAATTTACCAGATTTGAAAAAGGCGAAGGCTTAGAAAAGAAAGTTGACAACTTTGCAGAAGAAGTTGCAAATATGTCTAAATAATAACAAAATGAAATGGCAAGCACTTCTTCATGTTGGGCTTGCCATTTTTGCGGCAGCTAAGGGACAAGTCCCTCATGGAAATGAATTTGGAAATGTGAATGGTCAATTATTCTTGCATGCCTTTGTGCTGCAATGATTCATTCGTTACTCATATAGAAAGGAACAGACTACTATGCAACCTATTTATAAAAGAGTTTTATTAAAAATCAGCGGCGAAGCCCTGGCAGGCGATAATGGCTTCGGTTTGGATTTTAATGTTATCAGTTCCATTGGCAAACAGGTGAAAATTTGTGTCAGCATGGGTGTTCAGGTTGCCATCGTGGTTGGCGGCGGTAACTTCTGGAGAGGCAGAACCGGTGAAAATATGGACAGAACCCGTGCCGACCATATGGGAATGCTTGCAACCGCAATCAATTCCCTTGCCATTGCAGATTCTTTGGAATCATTGGGCGTTCAGGCAAGAGTGCAGACTGCCATTGATATGCGTCAGATTGCAGAGCCCTACATCCGTGGCAGAGCAGAACGTCATCTGGATAAAGGCAGAGTGGTAATTTTCGGTTGCGGAACCGGCAACCCTTACTTCTCCACCGATACTGCTGCAGCACTTCGTGCCGCTGAAATCGGTGCAGATGTCATTTTATTGGCAAAAAAAGTGGATGCTGTTTACGATTCTGACCCCAACATCAATCCCGATGCGAAAAAATTTGACACGATCTCCTATATCGACGTGTTAAACAGAGGCCTTGGCGTCATGGATTCCACCGCCACCTCCCTGTGTATGGACAACCAAATCCCCATTCACGTGTTTGGTCTCCAGCAGCCCGAAAATATTGTGAAAGCAATTACCGGCGAAACCATCGGTACTCTTGTGAAATAGCTTGATAAAATGGCCCATAATGCCGGAATCGAACCGCTCGCCGTACACGCGGTACGGCTTCGGGAACTTCCCTGCGGGTTCGATTCCAACATTCTGAACCATTTTCTCTGCGCTATGCTTGCGGCTTGATAGAACGCGCAGAATCAATGAATCTCACCGCTCACTGTAGCATTGCAGGGGGCGGCGTCCACGACGCCCCGCATATTTTTGATGCAGGCAAACGACTGGCATCGAAATTATTCACTATTCATCATTCATTATTCATTCGTCCATATGTCGTGCGCAGTCTATGCCGTG
>JAFUIN010000032.1 GCA_017468465.1 Clostridia bacterium | reverse complement strand
CGTTCGTGGGATTACGGAGGACGGCAGAATTAAATTTGCCCCCATTGGTGGCGTGACAGATAAAATTCTTTTTTCTACCCCTGTATCCGTTGGGAAAAACAAAATAAACGGTGTAATTGGAAACATTCCCAAGCATTTACAGGAAAAAAAGACCGAACAGGAAATTAAAATTGCCGATATGTTTATTGATATCGGTGCTACCTCCAAAGAGCAGGCAGCTCAATGGGTGCGCATTGGTGAGCCGATTTACTGGCAAAGTGATTTTGTGCGGTTTGGAGACGGTCTTATCAAAGCAAAGGCTTTGGATGACCGTGCCGGTGTGGCTGTGATTTTATCACTGCTTCTTCAAAAAAAATATTCCTTTACCGCAGTGTTTACCACCCGTGAGGAAATCGGTATTATCGGTGCAAAAACCGCAACTCCTCTGGTTTCCTGCGAAAAAGCAGTGGTTTTAGAGGTTACCACCTGTGCTGATATGCCCGGGGTTTCGGAACCCACCACCAAACTGGGAGAGGGCGTTGCCCTTTCTGTGTTAGATGGCGGAAGCGTGGCAGATGCTGACCTGAACGCCCAGATTGTTGCACTGGCAAAGAAATATAAAATCCCATTACAGAAAAAACGGACCACCAAAGGCGGAAACGATGCCGGCGCAGTGTCTTATATTTCCGGTGGGATTCCCACCACAGCGTTGTCCTTGCCGGGACGCTATATTCATTCCCCGGTAAGCGTGATTTCTGAGGAAGATTTGAAAGCAATGGTTGCTCTTACCCAAATTTTGCTACAAGAACTTTGAGAAAGTGCTTGTTATTTATTTAACGCTTGCATTTTGGTTCATTTTGTGATATATTGTATGTAGGAAAAGAGGTGTCAAAATGCCAATTAAAATACCAAATGCGCTCCCTGCCAGAAAAACACTGGAGAGTGAAAATATTTTTGTTATGTCGGAAAAGCGGGCTTGCAGTCAGCATATCCGACCGTTAAAAATTTCCATTTTGAATCTGATGCCTACTAAAATTGTTACCGAAACTCAGCTTTTAAGATTGTTGGGGAACTCTCCATTACAGGTGGAAATTACCCTGGTAATGACCGATTCTCATGAATCGAAAAACACTTCTCAGGAGCATCTTTCGGCTTTTTATAAACGGTTTTCCGAAATTAAAAAAGAGCATTTTGACGGTATGATTATTACCGGTGCCCCTGTGGAAAAGCTGGAATTTGAAGAAGTGGATTATTGGGAAGAGCTAAAGGAAATTATGGATTGGTCTACCAAGCATGTGTGGTCAACCCTTCACATCTGCTGGGGTGCTCAGGCAGGGCTGTACCATCATTTCGGTGTGCCGAAGTATGATTTGCCCGAAAAAATGTTTGGCATTTTCAAGCATCAGTTATTAAAAAAGCACAAGAAGCTCTTTTTCGGATTTGAGGATACCTTTTTTGCTCCCCATTCCCGACACACCGAGGTGCGGGAGGAGGATATCAGAAAGGTGCCGGAGTTGACACTGGTTGCCACCTCCAAGGAGGCAGGCGTTTACGCAGTAACGACTCAGAAATATCGCCAGATTTTTATTATGGGACATTCTGAATATGATGATGAAACCCTCGATCTGGAATATCGCCGTGATGTAGATAAGGGGCTTCCCATCCATGTTCCCTGCAATTATTATCCGGATGATAACCCCGACAAAAAGCCTGTTAATCGCTGGCGGAGCCATGCAACGCTGCTGTTTTCTAACTGGCTCAACTATTGTGTGTATCAGATTACGCCTTATGATATTGGTAAGGTAACACCCTATAAAACCCATTCCTGAAAAATTTTTTCAAATTACTATAAAAAATAAAATCGGAAAGGAAGTAATCAATATGGATTATGCACAGGAAGCGCTGAAATTACATAAAAAATTAAAAGGCAAAATTGAGGTTACCCCTCTTTGCCCTTTGAAAACGAAAGATGACTTGTCCATCGCATATACTCCCGGTGTTGCACAGCCTTGTCTGGAAATCAATAAGGATGTGAACAATGCTTACGAATATACCAGAAAAGGAAATCTGGTAGCAGTGGTAACCGATGGCACCGCTGTTTTAGGCTTGGGTGATATCGGTCCCGAAGCCGGCATGCCTGTTATGGAAGGAAAAGCTGTATTGTTCAAGCATTTTGGCGGAGTGGATGCAGTTCCGATTTGTCTGGCAACTAAGGATGTGGATAAAATCGTAGAAACTGTCAAAATGATTGCGCCGACCTTTGGTGGCATCAATTTAGAAGATATTTCCGGACCCCGCTGCTTTGAAATCGAAAGAAGATTGAAAAAAGAGCTGGATATCCCCGTATTTCACGATGACCAGCACGGCACTGCCGTGGTATGTTTGGCAGCTGTGTTAAATGCTGTAAAACTGGTGAACAAAAAAATTGAAGATTTGGTTGTTGTTATTAACGGTGCCGGTGCTGCAGGGGTTGCAATCGGAAAGCTGCTTCTTTCTTCCGGCGTAAAAGACGTAATTATGTGTAACTCCAAAGGGGTTATTTATGAAGGCAAGGAAGGCCTGAACAGTGAAATTGTGGAAGTGGCTAAAATTACCAACAAAGAGAAGAAACAAGGCACATTGGCAGATGTTGCAAAAGGTGCCGATGTGTTGGTAGGGGTATCTGTTGCAGGGGCATTCACTGCAGAAATGATTCAGTCTATGAATCGTGACCCCATTATTCTGGCAATGGCAAATCCCACTCCCGAAATTTTCCCCGAAGAAGCGAAAAAAGCAGGTGCTGCTGTTATGGGTACCGGTCGTTCTGACTTTGCAAATCAGATTAACAACGTGCTGGCATTCCCCGGAATTTTCCGCGGTGCATTAGACGTCAGAGCCTCCGATATCAATGACGAAATGAAAATTGCAGCATCCAAAGCAATCGCAGGATTGGTTGCCGACAGTGAATTAACTCCCGATTATATCATTCCCGCACCCTTTGATCCCCGTGTTGCAGAAACCGTTGCAAAAGCAGTAGCACAGGCGGCTCGTGATACCGGAGTAGCACGCATCTGATACGGCTTTTTCTTACGGCTTGATAAAAGAATCCAGAGCGCGACAAGCATAGGAATAAGTATAAATTTATTTTTCAAGGTGAAATTTCGTAAGAACGAAATTTGAATTGAAAATGCTTGTCGCTATCAACAAACTTCCCCTCTCGCAGTACCCATGTACGGCTTCGGGGTCAGTTTGTTAATTCTGAATCCTTTTCTCTGCGCCGCCCGGCTTTCATAAAATCGACAAGACTGCAAAAGGCATAGGTTTTCTATGCCTTTTTATTTTTATAAGGTGAAAATTTGCAGGTTGCAAATTTTGGATTAAAATGCCTTTTGCTATCCGCCAACTTCCCCTCTCTGCGTAGCATTGTAGGGGTCGGCGTCCTCGACGACCCGCATATTTTTAATGCAGGCAAACGTCTGCCACCGAAATTATTCACTATCCATCATTCATCATTCATTTCCCTGTATGGCTGTCATTCCGAGTGCCAATGGCACATTTTGTTGAGGAATCTCAATGTAAGGTTAGCGTAACCTCTACAAAAGGAGATTCTTCACTGCATGGCAAGCCATTTCGTTCAGAATGACAGACTGCGGACGGACTCCTCAGAATGATAAAAGAATAACCAACAAAACAAAAACCCACAACAAAAATGTTGTGGGTTTTTCCATTTCTTTTTGAAATAAGATTAACGTTTGGAGAACTGCGGTGCACGACGAGCAGCTTTCAAGCCGTATTTCTTTCTTTCTTTCATACGCGGGTCACGAGTTACGAAGCCAGCTTTTTTCAGCTCGCTTTTCAGTTCAGCATTGTAGCTGATCAGCGCTCTGGTGATACCGTGTCTGATTGCACCTGCCTGACCGGATACACCGCCGCCAAATACGTTAACGATAACGTCAAACTGACCAGCGGTTGCGGTTAAGTTCAGGGGCTGTCTAACAACTAATTTTAAGGTTTCCAAACCAAAATAATCGTCGATATCTCTTTTATTGATGGTGATGTTACCTTTACCGGGAACCAGACGAACTCTTGCAACAGAGCTTTTTCTTCTGCCGGTGCCAAGATATACTTCTAAATTTTTAGCCATATCTTATATCCTCCCTATTAACCGTTGTATACTTCGGGTTTCTGAGCCTGATTTTCATGCTCAGCACCTTTGTAAATTCTAACTTTGGTAATCATTTTTCTACCCAGAGAGTTGTGGGGCAGCATGCCTTTGATTGCCAGCATCATTGCTTTTTCCGGATTTTCAGCCATCAGCTTTTCGTAGGGAACTGCTTTTAAGCCGCCGATGTAACCGGTGTGTCTGTAGTAGATTTTGTTTTTCAGCTTGTTACCGGTCAGAACTGCTTTTTCAGCATTGATAACGATAACGTGGTCACCCAAATCAACATTGGGAGTAAATTCAGGACGATGTTTTCCTCTTAAAATAGATGCAACTTTTGCAGCGGTTCTTCCCAGCGGGATATCTGCTGCATCAACGATGTACCATTTTGCTTCGGTCTGTCCTGCTTTTGCAAGATAAGTATCTTTCATAAGAAACCTCCGAGTTTATTTAATCTTTATTTTAATCTGTCATTGGTCGGTTTTTCCGAACGGATTTTATTATACAAGATGATTTTTCATTTGTCAACCGTTTTTTTGAAATTTTTCAATCTAAAAATAGTTTTCTTTCATTTTCTTTTGTTTTCTCTTGTTTTCTTCGTTTTTCAAAATGACGATTTTATAAAAAAGAGGAGCGATTAGAAAAATAAAATCATTTTCTATCGCTCCTGATTGGTTTTTTGCCCTTTATACCAACTCTTTGCGGAGGGTGGCACCGTCTTTTTCAGACAAATAGGAGATTGGCACATCCAGCACAGTTTTTGCACCGACACTCTTTTCCTGGTTCAGCTTGACTGCAGCTCTTGCATAAGCCACCAACACGCTGGAGGTAAATTCCGGATTGGACTCTAATTTTAAGGAAAATTCCAACACGTGATTGGTTTCATTTTGGAAGCCGGATTTTCCGCTGCGAATTACAAATCCACCGTGAGGAATGCCCGCATGGTCTCTTTTTAAT
>JAFUIN010000031.1 GCA_017468465.1 Clostridia bacterium | reverse complement strand
ATTGTTTTCATATTTTGCATTGACCAGGGTAACATAGCCGTCATCCTGTTCCACTTCTTCATCCAACAGCTCAAAAATTCGCTTCGCACCGGCAAGTGCCATCACCACCATATTGATTTGCTGTGAAACCTGGTTAATTGGCATATTGAAGCTCTTGCTGAGCTGCAAAAAGGTTGCAATATTACCGAGGGTGAGTCCACCGATACCGCCAATAGCCATCGCACCGCCTAAAATTGCAAGCAACGCGTATTGCAGGTGTCCCAAGTTGTTGTTGATAGGACCTAAGATGTTGGCAAATTTGTTGGCATTGGTTGTGTTTTCGCATAGGGTTTCATTTTTTTCGTCAAATTCTTGTTTGGTGATATCTTCGTGACAGAAAACCTTGATGACTTTCTGCCCGTGAATCATTTCCTCGATATAGCCGTTGACATCCCCCAAAGCTTGCTGTTGTCTGCCAAAATATTTTCCGCTGTTTTTGGCAACGGTGCCGGTAATGCGGAGCATCACAAACACAAACACCAAAGTAAACAGCGTGAGATACAAGCTGGTGGCAAACATGGCAATCAATACCGAGACGATGGTAATGACAGAAGAAAACATCTGCGGTAAGCTTTGTCCAATCATCTGGCGCAAGGTGTCGGTATCGTTGGTGTAGTGACTCATAATGTCCCCGTGGGTATGTGTATCAAAATATTTGATGGGGAGCTTTTGCATGTGGGCGAACATATCGTTTCGGATGTCTTTTAGTACGCCTTGAGAAATTTTCACCATAATGCGGTTATAAAGAAGGGTAGAGAAAATCCCCGTCAGATAGATGACTGCCATCACTGCCAACGCTTTCATAAGACCGGTAAATACCGGAGTATCCATCTGGAGCAGGGGGGCGATGTAGTCATCAATTAAGGTTCCTAAAAACACAGAGCTTGCCACACCGGCAACGGTGCTCAGAACAATGAGCAGACATACCAGCAAAAAGGAAAACTTGTAGTCTTTGAAAATATAACCAAACAGTCTTTTAGCTGTTTTCATATCCGGCTTTCCCTGGGGTGCAAAACGGTTGGGGTTAAATTTTTGCGGTGTTCTATTTTGCGACATCTGCCATGCCCCCTTTCGTTTGCGATTCATATACTTCACGGTAAATTTCGTTGGACCGGAGCAATTCATCATGTGTTCCGATGCCTGCAATATTACCGTCATCCAACACGATAATCTGGTCAGCCTCCATAATGGAAGAAACACGCTGCGCAATAATCAGTTTGGTGGTATTTGGAATTTCTTCCAAAAACGCTTTTCGAATCAGCGCGTCTGTGTGGGTGTCTACTGCACTGGTGGAGTCATCCAGAATGAGAATTTTGGGCTTTTTCAGCAAGGCTCTGGCAATGCACAGACGTTGCTTTTGTCCGCCTGATACGTTGGTTCCACCCTGTTCAATGTAGGTATCATATTGGTCGGGGAACTGCATAATAAAGCCGTCTGCCTGTGCCAATTTGCAGGCATGTTTCAATTCTTCGTCGGTGGCATTTTCATTCCCCCAACGCAGATTTTCCTTAATCGTTCCGGAAAACAGGACGTTTTTTTGAAGCACCATTGCGACTTCATTTCTAAGGGTGTCCAAATCGTAATCTTTCACATTGACACCGCCCACCAAAACCTCGCCTGAGGTGACATCGTAAAGACGGGGAATAAGCTGTACCAAAGTGGTTTTCGAGCTCCCGGTTCCGCCAAGAATACCAATGGTTTCGCCGGATTTAATGTGTAAATCAATGTCGGTAAGACAAAGCTTTCCTCCCTCTCCGGCATAGCTGAAGTTGACGTCACGGAAAATGATTTCTCCGTTTTTGACTTCCAATACCGGATTTTTTTGGTTCACAATGTCAGAGGTTTCTTCCAGAATTTCAACCGTTCTTTGTGCGGATGCTTTGGAAATGGTAATCATCACAAAAATCATGGAGAGCATCATCAAGCTGGATAAAATCTGCATAATGTAAGTCATAATGCCCATCAGGTCGCCGGTTGTCATAGAGCCGGACACAATCAGATTTGCTCCAACCCAGGAAATAAAGAGCATACAGCCATACATGCAAAATTGCATCAGGGGTGCATTCCAGGCAAGGAGCTTTTCAGCTTTGGAAAAGTCGGAGTAAATCGTGTGAGACACGGCGCCGAATTTTTCGATTTCGTGGTCTTCTTTTACAAATGCTTTTACCACACGAATGCCGTGGAGATTTTCCTGCACCACATTGTTCAATTTATCATAGGTTTTGAATACTCGCTCAAAAATGGGGTGTGCATGAGTCATAATGAGATACAGCCCAACGGCAAGAATGGGAACTGCTGCCAGAAAAACCAATGCCAGATCCGCCTTTACGGTAAATGCCATAATCAGTGAGAAAATCAGCATCATCGGTGAACGAACTGCAATGCGGATAATCATTTGGTAAGCGTTTTGTAAGTGCGTTACGTCGGTGGTCAGACGGGTAACAATGCTGGAGGTGGAGAATTTATCAATATTGGAGAACGAAAAATTTTGCACGTTATGAAACATATCTTTTCTCAAGTTTTTTGCAAATCCCGCAGAGGCGATAGCAGCAGATTTTCCTGCCAACACACCAAACCACAGAGACAATGCACAAAGCACAATGAGAATCACGCCCATTTTAACAATATATGGGAAATCTCCCGCGCCGTTGTTTCCGTTAATTCCAAAGTCTACCATTTTTGCCATTAAAAAGGGAATCAGTACCTCCAAAAGCACCTCCATTGTGACAAAGATGGGAGCTAAAATGGAATCTTTTTTATATTCTCTTACACAGCCTAACAGCCTTTTTATCATGTTCATTCCTCCAAAATAAAGTGCTGGGTATCTATTATCTTATGTAAAAATCTTTTCCTATTATACTATTTTTCCCAAGGTTTGTCAATGAATTTCCTGTGAAGTTTCGGTGAAGAAATATTGAATTTACACAAGGTGCAGAAGAGCGCCTTTTGCGAATGGAGAATCAGCAGAACACCGTGGGAAAAAGTTGACTTTTTTGGGGGAATATAGTATAATAAAAATGTAATGATATGAAGTAAATACGAAATGAGTGAGATGATGAAATTAAAAAAGCTTTTTACAGCAATTCTTATATTTGTTATTGCAATCAATACGATACCCGTTTGTTCATTTGCACAAAATTCGATAGCTGTATATAACTGTGGGGAGAAAGTCGCTTTGGTTTCTACTAATAACATCAGCGAAATTTACGTTGATTTAGGCGATTTACATTGGTATCATATCGAATATCAGGATTCTTCCGACCATTTGTATTTATACAATGGATACAAGAGCGCAGAGGTTTATTGTGACAGTAATATCGTAACGGTAAACGGCACAAATTTGATGTATTATAACGCAATGATTCAAACGGATGAGACAAAAAGCATTTCCCTTGCTTTTTTGGCGATGGTTTTTTCTCAAATCTGTGACACAACAGCGGATGCTATTCTTTTATGGATGCCCTATTATCCCGATAACTATGTAAAAGGGGTTGTTTCTCTTCCGGATGGTGTGGTTGCACCCAAAAACGGAGTAAAAGTGACAGTTGGGGTGTATGAATACTTAACAGATTCGTCACAGGACACAGAAAAAGTATATCCGTCTGTAGGATACCCGGGTACAACTTGGTATGATTACAATTATTTTGAACGTGAAAAGCTGATTTTAGAAGAACAAATTGTTACCATTGAAGAAGGAAAAAACAGTGTTTCGTATTTTCTTTCTTCGGGGAATTCTTTTGGAATACACAGCTATGTTTACTATAAAGTAGATGATAACGGATATCAGGAGGAAGAAACAGTTCCTTTTTCCTACAAAAAAGAAGAACTATACAATTTTTGTATCGGGGAAAATAAATGTAGCATCAACGGGAAAATATACCTTTTAGGAGAAGCCCGAAAAGATGTTGATTTTTGTCTCGTTGCGGATGGAACCAAGGAGTATCGATTATACGGCACCATTCCGGCAGGGGAGAACATATTTGAATATTCAATCAATGTAGCAACGGAAGATATCTATAAGCTTCAGCTGTTATTTTTGGAAAAGACATATGTGAGAACGAGCTACGGAAGTGTTTTGGTTGAAGATTCGGATGTAGCGGGGATCGATTTATATTGCGAGCCTTCTTCTAAAATCAAGGTGAAGGTTTCGCTTCCGGATGGAACAGTCAGAAATGAAGATACCACAGGATATTTATTTTTACAATCGGCTGTGAAGCCCTATTTTTATCTTGATGATTGCAGTTTTACAATACCTGCAGGACAGACTGATGTACAAGTGGAGCTGACAGATGACCGCGGCTTTGATGACTTTTATGTTTTTTACGAATTCAAAGAAAGTGCAGACGGTTTATACGATTTCGGATATTACAATTCCAATGGCACAACGATTGCCCTTCCTGATATGGAATCCATCTGGTCGGGCAAAGACATCGAAATCGAATTGATGAAAGCAAAAGAAATTTATGCCGATATCGTTTTGCCCACCGGACAGACAGCCGGCTCCTATCTTGATGCAAGGATACAGCTTGTCAGCGCAAAAGAAACTAAGCCGTTGATGGAAGTAAATGCTTGCCGGAGTAGTGAAGAATTGGATGAAGTGCTCCAAAAATATAGCGCGTATTTTGATTTGTCGCAATATCAAAAGCTGGATGAAGAACAGAAAGACTATGTTTTGGTTCGTTTGAGAGACTATACTTATTATTCTCGGGAAGAGGTTCAGTACCGACTCGATAAACTGGTAAAAAAAGCGTTGGTTTCTTCGGGAGGTTCTTTTGCTGTGGATACAACCGAGCAAGACGGAGAAAAAGAGGCTGTCAATGTTCTGTCATTATATAGTCTTGAAGAAAATGTAGCAGAAACATATGATGAATCAATGCAAGGAGGGGCGGTTTTGTATCAAACAAAAGCTACTCCTGTGATTACAACAGAGGAAAAAAGCTTTCGTTTGATTCAAAAAGGCATGGATCGTGCAAATGTGTGCATCAAGCTCCCGTTAAATGATGACGGCTTTGTTTTGAAGATCAGCAATATCAGCGATGAATCCTATT
>JAFUIN010000030.1 GCA_017468465.1 Clostridia bacterium | reverse complement strand
GAAGAAGGGTATCGTCATAGTCAAGGTCTTTGGTATAAAAGGTTTTTACAAATTGGTTGATTTCTGCGGGTGTAATATCCGGCCGAATCATACCGGCAAGGCTTTCATTGTATGCAATAAAGTTGAATTCGGAATTTTTTAAGGAAATGTCTGAATGTGCAATATAGTCAGAGCGAATCAGCTCCAGATTGGTTCTGAGAGCATCCTCCGCCTGTTTCTGAAGCACTTTCAGTTCAAACAGGTTACCGCCCAATTCCGATGCGCCTGCCTTTACCGTAACAGCGTAGGAATCAAACAGGGACTTGATTTTACGGCAGATAACCCGCCGCACCGTTTCCTGAAAACCAACACCGGACTGGCTCATAAAAAGCACCAGCATGCCGTTGTTGCCGTCGGGCAGAACCACCGGTACAATGCCGGCTTTTTTAATGCCCGGAAACTCCCGCAAATCGTGATAGGTGTCAAAAACATCATCGTTGGTGTCTAAAAATTTAGCCTTTACCAAAATGAAATGGGTATATTCCTGCATCAGCAGTGCCGATGCAGCTTCATGAACATAAGACATGGTCATGTTTTCCGAAAACAGCAAGCGGTAAATGAAGTTTTCACGACTCACCAGCAGTCCATTGGCGGTTTCGGTGTTTTTGGCTGCTTTTTCAACTGCTTTTTTCAGCGCTTTGTTCAAATCTTCGGGAATAATCGGCTTCATCAGATAAGCCAGCACCTCATTTTCGATGGCGCTTTTGAAGTAAGCCACATCATCATAACAGCTGATAAAAATAAACTGAGCGTCCGGAAGAAATTTTTTGATTTCCTTTGTCAGCGTGATGCCGTCCATTTCCGGCATAGAGATGTCTGTAATGATGACATCCGGCTTATATTCCCGGCAAATTTCGATTGCTTCGTAGCTGCTTTGTGATATTTTAATTCCGCTGATATTAAATTTTTCAGGCTCGATATAGCTGAGCAGGCTTTGCAGATGCACAGCATTGTCATCTACCAGAAGTATCTTAAACATAAAGGCACCTCATTGTCAGTTTTTCTGAAAAAGGCAGTGGATGCAGTGAATTTTTCAAGTTAAACCAGCTTTTTCAATTCTTGGTTAATTTTTTCGCGGTAGTGAATGATATAATCTCCAAAGTAGGGGAAACTGTCAAACCGAATTTCCTGTCCGGCAATTTCTTCAATCAAATTTACAACGTAGTCTTTTCCCTTGTAGCTTGCCAACAGGTGCATTGCAGTGTAATCCTGAATGGCATCCTTAAACACTTTCAGTCGGATGCTTTCTACCACTTCATCACCGTAGGGATATACGCTGAAGGCATCTCCGGCAGGAAATGCTCCGCCGGAATCTACGGTTTCAAAGGGATTGATGACACCCTTGGACAAAATGGAATAGAAGTAGTTAAAGCCCCACTGCAAGAATCCTACACAGTCAAACTTAAACATCTGGGTTCCCATAATTCTGTTTCTGGCAGACGGCTGGGACAAGAACCGGTTGGAAACATCCTTTGCCTGTGCGGAACAGTAGTAAACCCAACGGTTTTCAATGTCTTCTTTTAAGAATTCTTCCATGCGGTCGCTGGCCGGAACAGGAGTGTTCACCAGACCTTGCTTGTAGAAGTCGATGTCAGACATAGCATCCAGCATTTTGAAGCCCTTGGTATAGGGGGCAAGCAACTCTTGTGCGTATTTATAGGTTTCCAGATGGCCCAGGCTTAAGAAGGGCTCGTCAGAAACGTGGAAGTATACCTTGTCCTGTACGCCTTTTGCTTTTAAGAAGGCAACCAGCTCAGGCATCATTGCATCAATAAATCTCTTATATTCCGGGGTTTTTGCTTCCATGTGCCAGCCAAACCGTTTTTCTTCTTTGCCGTCCACATTCACAACGATTTTGGGGGTATGCACAGCGCCCCACTGGGTGAACAGGTGCGACATTTCAAAATACTGCACACCGTTTTTAAGGCAAATGTCAATCCATTTGTCCAGCTTGTCAAATCGGAAGGAATATTCGCCGTTGGTTTCATAGCAATCAATCAGCTGAACTGTTTTTCTTTCTGCCAGATATGCAGTATCAAGCGGCGGTGTAAAAATGGGCGTAAGCAGCATATTGATGCCGTTGTCCACTGCCACACGGATATATTTTTCAATCATTTCCCAATGCTTGTCTGAGAAAATTTCAGCATCGTGCAAATCTGCAATACAATCGCAATGGAACCACTGGGTGACAATCATTTCCTGCTTGGGTAAACACACATCAATGACTTCCAGATTGAATACGGAAGAGGTTTTGTAATCGTCTTCGGGGTCGGTTCCTTCAAAGGTCACTTCAATGGGGTAAACGCCCGCCTTGCAGTCGGCAGGCACACGCACGCTGATCCAAAGCGCATGCCATTTGTGGCATACGGCATAAACCGGATTATTTTGGTCAATGGGCATCAGCGGGTCAGGATACATGCCGGAATTCAGAGAGTAATAACCGGCATCGTTTTTGGGCGGGAAAGCGGCAAGCTCCACCGGCACGTTTTTCACGTTTCTCACGGTGATGAAGGGAGTCAGTTCAGAGTTAACGCTGACCTTCAAATCGCTTCTTGCAGTCCACCAATCCTGCTTGAACACCTTGGAAAATGCAATCTGATAAGAATATTCTTCGCCTTTGAGTGCAGAGCCTCCCTGAATGGAATCGTGGGTGGGCTCTCTGTCAAAGAACACCTTTTCCAGAGAAGAAACCTGTTTTAATTTCAACTGATAATTTGCCATAATCTCCCGTCCTTTCGACGTATATTTTTTAGTAAAAAAATCAACTTATATGCTTTAGTATAATTTATCTTGGTTTATTTGTAAAGCTAAAATCTGCTTTTTCGTACCCGGAAAATCTGCTTTTATCCCTTGTCGAAAATGATCAAAAAAATAAAAAAAACAAATTGTGAAAAATTTGGGATAATTTAGCAAAACAGGAAAGGAATTTCGCATTGGGGCAGCAGTTTTCCACAACTTTTGTGGAATTCGCTTTTCAGTAGCGGAAAATCTGCTTTTTGAGGCAAAAAAACAGCAGATTTTAGAATGCAAAAAAAGCATATTATAGGTTCACAAAAAATGATTTTTTTTGTATAATATAGACAAAACAAAATAGTTGAGTTTGACTAAAACCACATTTTGTCTCCGAATAGTGACAAAAAACTCCAAAAGGGTTACCCGGTTTTACCGGTCAGGACAAAGCATGTTTTCTGGGAAAAGACAGGCATTGTCCGTTTTGTCGTTACATCAGGCAGTGCGGTTGAACGTCCGACTCAGCCCAATGTTCCAAACAAAAATACGAAGTAAGGTGGAATGAGCGAAAAATGGAAAAGACAATGGAACAAACCTTGGTCAACGAGAAAAAACGCACAAAATTCAAGGAAATCAAAAAGTACAAAGGTGCTTACATAATGATTTTGCCGGCAATTATCAGTGCAATCATTTTTTCTTATTTGCCCATGTACGGTATCATTATGGCGTTCAAAAACTTTGACGTTAAGCTTGGCATCTGGGGAAGCCCCTGGGCAGCCAACCACGGTTTTGAGCATTTCATGGCGATTTTTGAAAATCCGGAAATGTTCAAAGCAGTTAAGAACACCATCTGGTTCGGGCTGGTTATTCTGTTTGGAGGATATCCTTTCCCGATTATCCTGGCTTTGATGTTCAACGAAATCAGAAGCAAATGGTTTAAGAAAACAGCACAGACGATTGCATACTTCCCGCACTTCCTTTCCTGGATTGCGGTAATTGGTCTGGTATATACCTTCCTGGCAAAAGAAGGTCCCTTCAACCAGTTGATGGTCTCTCTGTTTCCCAGCTGGGAACCTGTTAACCCGTTGATGAAGTCAGAATACTTCCTGGAAATCATGTATATTTCCCACTTGTGGAAAAACGTTGGTTATTCCTCTGTAGTATTCCTGGCTGCGATTACCGGTGTTGACCCCGGTCTTTATGAAGCGGCAAGCATAGACGGCTGCGGCAAATTGAAACAAGTATGGCACATCACACTTCCTTCCATCAAGCCCACCATGGTAATCGTTCTGATTATGTCCTTGGGTGGCTTAATCAACGTAAACTTTGAACAGGTATACGGCTTGCAGAACGCATTTACTCAGTTAGACAACGAAGTAATCGGTACGTTGGTATACCGTCAGGGTATTATGGGCGGTAAATATTCTCCCACCACAGCGTTTGGTTTATTCCAGGGTGTTGTTAGTTTAATCCTGGTTACCACGGCAAACTGGGTGTCTAAAAAAGTTACCGACCAAAGTATCTGGTAAGAAGGAGGATAAATTTAGAAATGAAAAGAAGTTTTGGCGAAAAATTATTTACAGTAATCAATACCATTATCCTGGTGTTGCTTTGTGTCGTATCGGTTTATCCTTATTTGAACCAGTTGGCACTGTCCTTCAACGACGGTATGGATGCAATTAGCGGTGGGATTACAATTTTCCCCAGAGAGTTCACTCTTGAAAACTACAGAACCGTATTTATTGACCCCAACTTCTTGGCTGCGGCAAGAGTTTCTGTTATCAGAGTTATTCTTGCAACCATACTGGGGCTTTTGGTTACCTATTCTGCAGCATACGGCTTAACAAGAAGAGGCTTGCCCTACAGAAAACAGCTCACCTTGTTCTTAATGCTGCCCAGCTATATTCCCGTTGGTACAATCCCTACATACATCAACATGAGAAACTTAGGGTTAATCAACAATTTCTGGGTTTACATTCTGCCCGGGCTGTTCGCATTCTATAACATGGTTATTATTCGTTCCTATTTGCAGGAGCTGCCTCCCGAAATGGAAGAAAGTGCGAAAATCGATGGTGCAAACGATTTCACCATTATGTTCCGCATTATTTTCCCCATGTCTCTGCCGGTAATTGCCTGCGTTGCACTTTGGATTTCCGTTGGTGCATGGAACGACTGGACTACTACCCTTACCTATGTTACCGACCGTGAGCTCCACACCTTGCAATACTTAATGATGCGTCTGGTAAAAGAAGCAGAGCTTGCAAACTCCATGTCAATGCAACAGACAATGTCGAAGGGTGCAGAGGTAAAAGCAAAGGTAACAGGGGATACTGTAAAAGCGGCAACTCTGATTGTTACCACTATTCCGATTCTTTGTGTATATCCCTTCCTGCAGAAATACTTCATCAAAGGTATCAACCTCGGCGCAGTAAAAGGCTAAACCAAAAATCGCTATACTATTATATATATAATATATAGCACACAATCCCATTATTTTGTGAAAAATAAAATACATAAATAAAGGAGAGAAAACACTATGAAATCAATGAAAAGAATCCTGGCGTTACTGATGGTAGCGCTGATGGCGTTGTCTCTGGCC
>JAFUIN010000029.1 GCA_017468465.1 Clostridia bacterium | reverse complement strand
GGAAACCACGTGTACGGAACCGGAATAAATATCCAGTACAATATTATTCCCGAATAACTGATATTTATGTATCATCTTTTTTCTCCAATCTGTTTTATTTCCAATCATATTTGGTGAGCTTACCCTCAAGGCGAAAATGAGAAAATCCGTCCTGACGGAATGCCTCGTATGCCACAATGGCAACCGAATTGGAAAGGTTTAAGCTGCGGATTTCTCCAATCATGGGAATCCGAAGACAGGTTTCTTGATTTTCCAGTAAAATTTCTTCGGGAATACCAGCGGTTTCTTTCCCGAAAATGAGGTAGCATCCGTCTTCAAAGGTTGCTTCGGAATAATCTTTCGGGGCTTTGGTGGTTAAGTAATACATCACCCCTTGATTTTTTTCGTAAAACTCGCGGATGCTGTTGTAATAAGTGATATCCACATCGTGCCAGTAGTCCAGCCCTGCGCGCTTGAGCTTTTTATCGTCAATGGTAAAGCCCATGGGACCAACCAAATGAAGCTTGGCACCTGTTGCAGCACAGGTACGGGCAATATTGCCTGTGTTTTGCGGAATTTCCGGCTCAAATAACACAATATTTAATGTCATAATTTCCTCTTTTCTAATGGTCTTTGGCAAATGCCTCTAACCGTTTTAATGCTTTGGCGATGCTTTCTTTGGAATAAGCATAAGAAATTCTTACATAACCCTCGCCCGAGTCGCCAAATGCTGTTCCGGGAACCACCGCAAGCCGCTGTTCTTCCAAAAGCTTCTGGCAGAATTCTTCGGAGGTCATATGAAATTTCTGAATAGAGGGAAACACATAAAACGCTCCGTAGGGATTAAAGCAAGTCATCCCCATTTCGTTCAGGGCATCCACCAAAAATTTCCGACGGATGTTGTATTCCTCTTTCATTCGCTCAATGTCGGCTCTGCCGTGTTTTAAGGCTTCGATTGCCGCATATTGCGAAAAGGTAGATGCCGACATAATGCCGTACTGATGAATTTTCAAGATGGCAGAAAGCACATCAGGATGGGCACAGGCATAACCAAGACGCCAGCCGGTCATGGCGAAGGCTTTGGAAAAGCCGTTAATCACGACGGTGCGTTCTTTCATGCCGTCAAAGGTGGCAATGGAAACATGCTTGCCGGTATAGGTAAGCTCCGAATAAATTTCGTCAGATATCACCATAATGTTGGCTTCCTTTATAATCGGCACAATCAGCGACAAATCCTCCTCAGTCATAATGCCACCGGTAGGATTGTTTGGGTAGGGCAATACCAACAGCTTGGTTTTCTCGGTAATGGCGTTTCTAAGTAACTCCGGTGTGAGTTTGAAGCCGTTTTCTGCCTTGGTTTCAATGGGAACGGGAATCCCACCCGCAAGAACGGTGCAAGGCTTATAACACACAAAGCTTGGTTCCGGAATCAGCACCTCGTCTCCCGGTTCAACCAGAGCACGAAGTGCACCGTCCAACGCCTCAGAAGCACCTACGGTTACCACAATTTCGGTTTTCGGGTCGTAAGAAACGTGAATGTTTTTTTCCTGATAACGGGCAATTTCCTGCCGAAGCTCCATAAGGCCTGCATTGGCAGTATAATAAGTACGCCCCTTTTCCAGAGAGCGCACTGCTTCGGAACGGATGTGCCAGGGGGTGACAAAGTCTGGCTCGCCAACCCCCAGGGAAATAACATCCTCCATTGTTGCCGCAATATCAAAAAAGCGACGAATGCCGGAGGGCGGAATTTCCCTTACCTGTTTATTGACAAACTCAAGCGGAGAAAAAGGGTTCTTTTGTTTCATCAGAGCGTAATCACCCTTTCATCTTCGGGTTCGTCGGTATAGAATACACCGTCTACTTTATAGTTTTTCAAAACGAAGTGCGTAGCAGTGGATACAACGGTATCCAGGGTGGACAGCTTTTCGCCCACAAACATGGCAACATCCTTCATAGAATTGCCCACAACAGTGACCGACAAATCGAATCCACCGCTCATCAAAGTGACGCTTCGTACTTCGGGAAAGTAATAAATTTCTCTGGCAATTTTATCAAAGCCCTCCCCTTTTTGGGGTGTCACCTTCAGCTCGATAATAGCAACGGTGAGCTCCGGTGCAATTTTATCCCAGTTGATTAAGGTTTTGGTACCCAAAATAACGCCGGTGTCTTTCAACCGTTCGATTTCTTCTTCAACACGGCTTTCCTCTGCTCCCAAAAGCTCTGCAATGTCCTTGGGAGAATAGGTGGCATTCCGTTCCAAAAGACTTAAAATTTTACGGGTAAATTCCATAAAAATCTTCCTTTCTGTATCCCAAAACAGCTTATCTTGCTTTGGTTTCTGCTTCTACTTTCAGCTCCTTGATAAATTCGTCCAGTTTCAGGCTGCCTTTGTCGCCGTCTTTTCTGGAACGAACGGAAACGGTTCCTTCTTCCATTTCTTTTTCACCCACAATTACCATGTAGGGCAGTTTATGAAGCTGTGCTTCACGGATTTTGTAACCGATTTTTTCGCTTCTGTTATCCAGTTCCACACGGAAGCCCGCCATGGTAAGCTGGTCGGTTACCTTCTTTGCATACTCTTCAAAGCGTTCGGAAATGGGCAGAACCTTCAGCTGAACGGGTGCTAACCACAAGGGGAAAGCTCCTGCATATTTTTCGATTAACAATGCCAGCGTTCTTTCGTAGCAACCAATGGAGGTTCTGTGAATGATATAGGGGTTTTTCTTGGTGCCATCTGCCGCTACATATTCCATGCCGAATTTTTCTGCAAGCATCTGGTCAATCTGAATGGTAATAAGAGTATCTTCTTTTCCGTGTACGTTTTTAATCTGGATATCCAGCTTGGGACCGTAAAATGCAGCTTCACCGATACCGATTTTATAATCCAGACCAATGTCGTCTAAAATTTCTTTCATGATGCCCTGGGCTTCGTCCCACTGTTCATCGGTGCCGATATATTTTTCACGGTTGTTGGGATCCCATTGAGAGAAACGGTAGGATACATCTTCATATAAGCCCAAGGTTTTCAGCATATAGTTGGTTAAATCCAGACAATTTCTGAATTCGTCTGCCAGCTGGTCAGGCGTACACATTAAGTGACCTTCGGAAATGGTAAACTGACGGACACGGATTAAGCCGTGCATTTCACCAGAGGCTTCGTTACGGAACAGAGTGGAGGTTTCTGCCAGTCTCATGGGCAGGTCTCTGTAGGAACGGCCACGGTTTAAGAAAGCCTGATACTGGAACGGACAGGTCATGGGACGAAGCGCAAACACTTCGTCATCGGTTTCTTCATCACCCATAACGAACATGCCGTCTTTGTAATGGTCCCAATGTCCGGAAATTTTATACAAATCGCTTTTTGCCATCAAGGGAGTTTTGGTGAGCAGCCAACCCCGTTTTTGTTCTTCGTCTTCTACCCAACGCTGTAACAGCTGAATCACTCTTGCACCCTTGGGAAGCATAATGGGTAACCCCTGACCAATAACATCTGCAGTGGTAAAGAGTTCTAATTCTCTGCCCAGCTTGTTATGGTCACGTTTTTTTGCTTCTTCCAGCTGGGTAATATGCGCATCCAATTCTTCTCTGGTGGGGAAAGAAATGCCGTAGATTCTGCGGAGCATTTTGTTATGCTCGTCTCCTCGCCAGTAAGCACCGGTGATGGAAAGAAGCTTATACGCCTTAATTCCACCGGTGAAGGTAAGGTGCGGACCTGCACAAAGGTCGGTAAAATTGCCTTGTTCGTAGAAGGAAAGCTCGCTGTCTTCCGGCAGGTCGTTGATGAGCTCTACTTTATAGGGCTCGTCTTTTACTTTTTCCAGGGCTTCTGCTCGGGATAGGGTGTAACGGTTCAAGCGGGTATTCTTTTTGATAATTTTTTTCATCTGGCTTTCGATTTTTGCCAAATCTTCATTGGTGAAGCCCGGTTCGTAGTCAAAATCATAATAGAAGCCGGTATCAGTTGCAGGCCCGATTGCCAGTTTTGCTTCGGGGAACAAGATTTTTACGGCTTCTGCCAACACGTGAGAGGTGGTGTGCCAGTAAGTTTTTTTACCTTCCGGGTCGGAAAAATCAAACAGCGTAATTTCTCCGTTTTCGTTGACTTCTTCAGACAAGCCAACGATGCTGCCGTTTACTTCTGCGCAAAGTGCGCCTTTTAACACTTCAGGATTTTCTGCTTTTACCGCTTCAAAAACGGATACGGGTGCAGACACGTTTTGTAAATTTACTTTTATCATATTAACACATCTCTTTTCTTAAAATTTTGTCGTTTCTGTCTTTTTAGTCACTATATTTTCTTGCCCGCGGGGTGTGCACAGCCGATAATTTCGTTTACGTCGGAAATTCCGGCATGGTCTAAATAGCTGTTTAAGCCATCAATGACTTTCAAAGGAGTAAAGGGGTCTTTGAAATTCATAGTGCCCACCGAAACCAAGGTAGCACCGGCTGCCATAAATTCTACCGCGTCGTTTCCGTTTGCGATGCCGCCCATTCCGATGATGGGTGCTTTGGTTTTGCCGTAGGTCTGGTAAACCATGCGCACTGCAATGGGCTTCACACAAGGTCCGGAAAGCCCTGCCACAACATTGTGGAACACGGGTTTTCTGTTTTTTAGGTCAATCGCCATACCGGTAACGGTGTTAATTAGGGAAAGCCCGTCTGCACCGGCATCCATTGCAGCTTGTCCAATGGCAGAAATATCTGTTACATTGGGCGAAAGCTTGATGCAAAGAGGTGTGGAAATGGCTTCTTTCACCATTTTGGTAATTTCATACACGGTATCGGGATTGGTGCCAAACGCCGCTCCCCCCTGTTTTACATTGGGGCAGGATACATTCAGCTCGATAATATCGGCACCCGAAGCATCCACAATTTTACAAGCTTCCACATAATCGGAAAACGTGCTGCCGGATACATTGGCGATAATTTTCAAATCTAACTTTTTAAGCTGGGGCATTATATTTTTTGCAAAATATCTTACACCGGGGTTTTGGAGTCCTACACTATTCAATACCCCCGAAGGGGTTTCATAAATTCGGGGAGCAGGGTTGCCCTGACGTTCATTCAGAGTCAATCCCTTTACGGTAATGCCTCCCAATTTTTCGATTGGATACAGCTCGTTATATTCCATGCCGAACCCAAAAGTGCCGGAGGCGGTTACCACGGGATTCTTAAATTCCACTCCCAGATAGTTCACTGTTAAGTTTGCCATTTAGAGTATAACCTCCTTTGCATTAAACACGGGGCCGTCTTTACAAACGTGAAGGTGCTTGAATCCTTCTTCCCCCTCATCCTCTACCTTGATGTTGCAGCACAGGCAAGCGCCAATGCCGCAGCCCATACGTTCTTCCATGGAAATCTGGCAGAAAATGTTATATTTATCGGTAATTTGCTTCAACGCTTTCAACATGGGAAGCGGTCCGCAAGCGTAAACTGCCTCATAGGCACCGTTCTCCAGCTTGTCTTTCACTGCCTGCAAGGCATTGCCGTGGAAGCCGTAGCTTCCGTCATCGGTTGCAATATACAGATTGTTGCAATGGGCTTTGAACTCGTCTTCCAGCGTGACCAATTCTTTGGTGCGAAAGCCCAATGCCACATCACACACTGCAACCTGTTTTGCAAGCTCATATAAGGGATACACACCAATGCCGCCGCCTAAAATCAACGCTTTTTCCTTACGGATGGCAAAGCCGTTGCCCAATGGCCCTAAAATATCCAGTGTGTCTCCCACCTGTTTTTCAGAAAGGCGTTTGGTTCCTTTTCCGCGAACATCAAAGATAAACCGGATACCGTTTGGCAGCACCTCACAAATGCTGATGGGACGACGAAGCACAAACTCGTCTCCGCAATCAATGTGAACAAACTGACCGCATCGGGATGCCTTTGCCAGATATTCATTTTCTACTGTTACATCAAAAATAGTGCCGCAAAGGTTTGTCATTTTTGTAATTTTAGCTGTTGTAACCTGATATTTTTCCATGTAGAATCCTCTCTGTCTTCTGCCGCAATCTTAAATGGCAGAGGTAATATCTTCTTTCATACGGATTGCTTCTTTTCTTGCAAATTCACAGAATGCTTCACCGGGTGCGCCTGCTTTTTGATAAGCACACATAATACCGCGGCTGGAATTTACCACAGCACCCATACCGTCTTTGTCAAACAGATGAGCGATATCTTTGGCAGTTCCGCCCTGTGCACCATAGCCGGGAACCAGGAACACGGTTTTTGGCATAATGGCACGAAGCTTTTTGGACTGTTCCGGATAGGTTGCACCTACCACAGCGCCAACCGCAGAATAACCGGTTTCGTTTACTGTGCTTTCGCCCCATTGGTTGACCAGTTTTGCAACTTTTACATAAATTTCTTCGCCGTCTACCACCAAATCCTGCAGTTCACCGCTGGAGGGATTGGAGGTTTTTACCAAAACAAAAATTCCCTTATCAAATTCTTCACAGCGTTTTACAAAGGGCAAAATCCCATCGCTTCCCAAATAGGGGTTCACCGTTAAAGAATCGGGTTCAAAAGCACGGCCTTGGTCTCCAAATAACTGTGTTTTGCCTAAATATGCCGTTGCATACGCATCCGATGTGGAGCCAATGTCGTTACGCTTACCGTCTGCAATTACATAAAATCCTTTTTCTTTTGCATATTTTATGGTTTCGTAGTAGGCTCTTACACCCTCCAGACCGTACATTTCGTAATATGCGGACTGGGGTTTGACTGCCGGCACAATGTCTGAAAGAGCATCCATAAGCCCTTTGTTAAATTCTAAAATTGCTTCTGCCGCTGCTTTGAAGGTTTTTCCGTATTCCTTTTCTGCTTTTTCCAGAATGTAAGACGGAATATAGGATAACACCGGGTCTAACCCTGCCACGGTGGGATTGTTCATCTGTTTTATTTTATTGAGTAATTCTTTCATTGGATTGGTTCCTTTCTATCAAAACACACTTCTTTTCTCTTGCAGTTTTTTTATGATAATTTCAGTACACCGTCTGTAATAACCGTTGTGACCTTGCCGCAAAGCTCTCTGCCGTAATAGGGAGAGTTTTTACTTTTGGAAACAGTGTTTTCCGGCGTGGGCATCCAGATTTCGTTCAAATCGCAAACGGTAATGTTTGCCACATTGCCCACCTTAATTTCTGCAGGAGTAAGATTCAGGATTTTACAAGGGGTGTCTGCCATCAGTTCTGCAATTTTTGAAAGAGACAGTTTTTTGGTGTGGTAAAGATAAGTGCAGGCAACCGCAAAGCTGGTTTCCAGCCCGATGATGCCGTTTAAGGCATGGTCAAACTCCACCTTCTTTTCATCAAAGTGATGGGGAGCGTGGTCGGTTGCGATGGCATCAATGGTGCCGTCCTGTAGCCCTTCAATAATGGCATCCACATCAAAGGCTTCTCTTAAGGGCGGGTTCATTTTTGCATGGGTATCGTAGCCCTCGCAGGCTTCGTCGGTTAAAGAGAAGTAATGGGGGCAAGTGTCACAGGTAACTTGTACCCCTTCTTTTTTTGCATTGCGAATCAATTCCACACTGCCCTTGGTGCTGATGTGGGTGATATGAACGGGCAGATTGTAGCTTTTTGCCAAAATAATTTCTCTGGCGATTGCCGCTTCTTCTGCTGCACGGGTAATTCCACGAAGACCCAACCGGTCTGCCGTTGCCCCCTCATTCATGACACCGCCGTTTACCAGAGATAAGTCCTCCGAATGGCAAACAACGGGCATCCCTGCCATATGGGCATAGCGAAGTGCCTGCCGCATGGTGTTGGAATCGGAAACGGGCTTTCCGTCATCGGAAACAGCTATTGCACCGTGTGCTTTTAATTCTATCATCTCGGTGAGCTCTTTGCCTTCCAGCCCCTTGGTAATTGCCGCAACAGGAAACACCTTGGCATAGCCAAATTTATTTGCTTTATTAATAATATATTCCACCACAGGCACATT
>JAFUIN010000028.1 GCA_017468465.1 Clostridia bacterium | reverse complement strand
GAAGGAGATTTAGAATAAAATGAAAAAACAAACCGAAAGCATAGAAAAAATTACCGCCCTCTATTGCAGACTCTCTCAAGATGATGGCATAGACGGCGAAAGCAACAGTATATCAAACCAAAAAGAAATCCTGATGCAGTATGCAAGGCAACACAAATTACCGAATCCACGTTTCTTCGTTGACGATGGCATATCGGGAACTACATTTGAAAGAAGCGGTTTCAAGGAAATGCAAGCACTCGCAGAAGCAGGTCAGGTTGCATCAATCGTTGTAAAAGATTTATCCCGTTTTGGCAGAAATTATCTTGAAGTCGGAAAGTATCTTGAAATCACATATCCGACACTTGGTATCAGGTTTATTGCCATTCAGGAAAATGTGGATACTTCTCAAAATGGCGGTACAGAAATGATGCCATTCCATAACATTTTCAATGAATGGTATGCTGCACAGACGAGTAAAAAAGTTCGTGCAGTATGGAAATCAAAGTCTGATAAAGGTGAAAGAGTTTCGCCCTCCGTACCCTACGGATATATGAAATCCCCGGATGATCCTAAACAATGGATTATAGATGAACCTGCCGCAGAGGTTGTAAGGTACATATATAAGTTGTGTATTGAAGGACTTGGACCAACCAAAATTGCAAAGCGTTTAACAAAGGAAAAGATTTTGATACCAACTGCGTATTGGATTTCGATGGGTAAAGCTGTTTCAAACAAAAATATTACCGATCCGTACAGATGGGTAACGGAAACAATTAAAAACATATTGGCGAATCGTCAATATACGGGTTGTACAGTAAATTTTAAATCTACAATTTTGAGTTACAAGGTTCATAAAAAGATTGAAAATGACGAAAGTAAGTGGCAAATTATCCCTAATACACAAGAAGCTATTATTGATGAAGATACCTTTAACAGAGTTCAGGAGTTAAGAAATAGCCGAAGAAGAAATAGTGCTACGGGCAGAACAAGTCTTTTTTCAGGTCTTACATACTGTGCAGATTGTGGTTCAAAGCTTTACTTTTGTGCATCTAAAAGCATACCTGCAGATAAAGAATTCTTCCGTTGTTCTGCATATAAAGACAATACCGGGAGTTGCACCATTCACTTTATCCGAAATGTGGTACTTGAAGAGATAGTTCTTGAAACAATACAAAAAGTAGCAGAATATATTTCGCAGTTTGAACCCGTATTTCTTTACTTGTTTGCAAAAAAGCATAAATTAACCAAAGCAAAAGATTTAAAAAATGCCAAATTCAAACTTGAACAATCGAAAGCAAGAGTTGATGAAATTGATCGTGTGCTTACAAAATTATACGAAGATAATGCACTTGGCAAAATCACCGACGAACGTTTTGAAAGATTATCTGCAACCTACGAAAAGGAACAACGTGAGCTTGCTGATTACATAATCAAATCCAAAACTGAAATCACAGCAGCAGAACAAGATAATGTTGATTTGAAACACTTTTTGAAAACCATCAGAGCTTGTACTGATTTGAAGGAACTGACACCGGAAATTGTAAATACTCTTATAAAGAGAATCAATGTTCACAATGCGGAAAAAGTAGATGGTCGTAAAAAAGTTAAAATTGATATTGAATTTATTGCGGTTGGTTTGATAAGCATACCTGATGAAAAAGAATTGCTAACTTTAATTGAAGAAATACGAAATGAGAAAATTGCGTAAAAACAGGCAGAAGCGATGCAACCGCTGTGGTTACACCGCTTCATTTAAATTTTGTCCTTTAGAACACTCGCCCAAATCCATACTTTTTGTTTTATAAGAGAAACCTGCTTTTTTGAAAGGCAGGCTTTACCATTTTTCATCAGGCTATATGTATCACCGGAGAAGGTTTTTGTATTGTGGTGGGAGCAGCCGGTTTTCTTATGGATAAAATCTAAACTTTTTTGGAAAACTTCTTGCAAAATGAGAGAAAG
The DNA here is from genome assembly GCA_017468465.1 of Clostridia bacterium. GTDB lineage: Bacteria > Bacillota > Clostridia > UMGS1840 > UMGS1840 > SIG452. The sequence continues at coordinate 98,216 of JAFUIN010000028.1, read as the reverse complement.
TAGTATACAATATAATGTAGAAAAATATAGAGTAACGACATCACAAGGGAGGACATTATGCTGTATAACAGTACCAGAAATAACGGACAGAAGGTAAGTGCCCAGATGGCAATGAAAGAAGGACTATCCCGGGAGGGCGGCTTATATGTACCGGAAAGCTTTCCCACTCTTACACAAGCCGATTACAGCTATCTTTTGGAGGCATCTTACGTTAAACGAGCAGCGTATATTTTAGATAAATTTTTAGATGATTTTACCTTTGAAGAATTAGAAGCATATGCCCAAAAAGCATATGGTAACAATCGGTTCGATTCCGAGGATATTGCACCTGTATATTCTTATGACGAAACTACCTTTTATCTGGAGCTTTGGCACGGGCCGACTTGTGCTTTCAAGGATATGGCGCTGCAAATGCTTCCTCATTTGCTTACTGCATCGGTCAAAAAAACAGGCGACCAAAGAACAGTTTGCATTCTGGTAGCCACCAGCGGTGATACCGGCAAAGCGGCATTAGACGGCTTCAGCGATGTGGACGGCTCCAAAATTATTGTGTTTTATCCCAAAGACGGTGTTTCCGAAATTCAGAAGCTGCAGATGATTACCCAAAAGGGGAATAATGTATTTGTCAGCGGGGTAGACGGTAACTTTGACGATGCACAGACCGGTGTCAAAACCATCTTTACCGACGCGGCATATCAGGAAGCATTGAACCAAAACGGTATCATTTTGTCTTCTGCCAACTCTATTAACTGGGGAAGATTAGTTCCGCAGGTGGTGTATTATATTTCCGCCTATTGCGACTTGGTGAAGTGCGGAAAAATAAAAATGGGAGACACTATGAATGTGTGTGTTCCCACAGGAAATTTTGGTAACATTTTAGCGGCATATTATGCCAAAAAAATGGGGCTTCCCGTTGGAAAACTCATTTGTGCATCCAACCGGAACAATGTGTTGACCGATTTTATCAACACAGGGGTATATAACAGAAACAGAGACTTTGTGTTGACGATGTCGCCCTCCATGGATATTCTCATTTCTTCCAATCTGGAGCGGTATTTGTATGATGTTTGCGGTAAGGATGACTGCTATATTGCTTCCCTGATGGATGCACTGAAACAAGATGGAAAATATGAAGTAACGAATGATATCAAAGAAAAAATCCGTGCAGAGTTTTACGGCGGTTATGCTTCCGAGGAGGAAACGCTGGCACAGATTCAAAAAGCATTTACCGAAAAAAGATATCTAATGGACACTCACACAGCGGTTGCAGCCCACGTTCTGGAGCAATACAGAAAAGAAACAGGCGACAACACCGTGTGTGTCATTGCATCTACGGCAAATCCCTATAAATTTAATCAAAGCGTTTTAGCAGGAATCGGCATTACAGAACAGGCTGCGGATGAATTTTTGAAGCTGGAAATGCTACAAAAAGCATCCGGACTTGCCATTCCACCACAGCTTACAGAGCTGAAATTTATGAAACAGCGCTTCAACACCTGTTGCAAAAAAGAGGATATGAAGCAGGTTGTTTCTTCATTTTTAGAGAACGGATCAGAATTGGAGTAACACTATGGCAATTTATGCAATTTCAGATTTACATTTGCCTTTCGGCATAGACAAGCCGATGAATGTTTTCGGGCGTGCTTGGGAAAATTACACCGAAAAGCTCTATGAAAATTGGAATTGCACTGTGACCGATGAGGATACGGTAATATTACCGGGAGATTTTTCCTGGGCGACCTATCTGGACGAATCCATTCCTGATTTTCAGTTTTTGGAAAAGCTTCCCGGGAAAAAAATTATTTCCAAAGGGAATCACGACTATTTTTTCACCACCATGTCTAAAATGGAAAAATTTTTATTTGAAAATGGTTTCTCTTCGGTGAAAATTATGCACAACAATTTCTTTTTGGTGGAGGAGACCTTAATCTGCGGCAGTCGCGGCTGGGATGTCATCAGTCAGGGAGAAGACGACATCAAGCTGGTGAACCGTGAGGCAACCCGTCTGGAGCTTTCGATTTTAGCTGCACGGGCAGAGCATCCGGAGTTGCCGATTCTGGCGTTTTTGCACTATCCACCCATTTATAAGCAGAATCCGGAGAGAGAAAACCCCATCCGTGACATTTTGAAAAAGTACGACGTGAAACGGTGCTTTTACGGACATCTTCATGCCAAGGGCATAGAAAACGCTTTTGTAGGAGAATATGACGGAATTTCTTATGAACTGATTTCGGCAGACTACCTGGAATTTATGCCGATTAGAATAAAGTAAACTTAGTTTTTACAAAAAGGAAAGGATTTTAGTGATTATGAAAGCAATTGTGTTATCTGCTGGATATGCAACCAGATTGTATCCGCTAACAAAAGATACGCCGAAAGGACTGCTCCCCATTGGAAATAAGTCTATTTTAGATTTTATTACCGATGAGATTGAAACCATTCCGGAAATTGATGAGGTGTTTATCATTTCCAATCATAAGTTTTTCCCCAATTTTTCAGAGTGGGGCAGCAAGAGAGAAACCCGGTTGAAAATTACCGTTTTGGATGACGGAACCACCGATGATTCCAACAAATTGGGGGCTATCGGTGACATCTGGTATACCATTCAGAATGGAAATATCAACGAAGATGTGCTGATTATGGCAGGGGATAATTTCTTCACGTTCCCCTTAAACGATTATTTGGAATTTTATCGCAAGAACCAGTTTGACAGCATTTTGGTTGCAGAGCTTGACAATATCAACGATCTTCGCAGAATGGGCAATGCCACACTGGATGAAAACGGCAGAGTGCTTGCTTTGGAAGAAAAGCCCCAGGAACCAAAATCCAACTGCGCAGTGTTTGCTTCTTATATCTATAAGAAAGAAACCCTGCCTCTCATTGGGCAGTATCTGGAGGAAGGGAACAATCCTGATGCACCCGGCTTTTTCCCCTCATGGTTATATCAGAGAAAGCCGATATATGCTTATAAATTTGTAGGGGAATGCTACGATATCGGTACGCACGAGTCCTATCGTGAGGTATGCGAAAAATTTGGAAATATCGCAAAATAAAGGTGACATCAAAGAGTTGATTGCCGAAATTTATTGTGCAATCAGCTCTTTTTGTGAGAGCAAGGGGGCGTAGCGTTGAAGCGCAACATTTTTTCTTTATTGAAAGGCAACTACATAAAATATACTATCATTCAGATTTTTGTTGCAGTGGCAGCATTCTTAGGGCTTTTGAATCCGGTTTTCACGCGTACCATCGTGGATGATATTATTACCGACGGAAAAAAACAGCTTTTACTTCCTGTTTTGGGATGTATGCTTCTGGCAACAGTGCTTCGACTTGGGATTCGTTACATTTGCCAAATGAATCTGGAGAAAATTACACAAAAAATTGTGCTGAATCTGCGCCGACAAACCTTTCGTAAGCTGATGGAGCTTGATTTTTCCTATTTTGACCGTCACGGTGCCGGCGAAATGATGACACAGATGACCACCGATATTGATATAACACGTCAGTTTTTAGCACATTGTATTTACGTTTCGCTGGAGAATATTACGCTGTTTTTCGGTTCTCTTTTGATTCTTATTTTCTATATTGATGCCAAGCTTTCTTCCATGCTGTTTTTTGTGATGCCTGTTGTGGTCATATTAACAGTCTCTCTGGCAAAAGAGCAAAAAGAAAAATATCGGAGGCTGCGTCAGGTCCATGCAGATTTGAATACAGTTGTAGGGGAAAACATCTGGGCACAGCGTGTAGTGAAGGCGTTTGTGCGGGAAGAGTATGAAAACAACCGGATGGCAAAGGTGAACGAAGCTTTTCGGCAGGGGCAAATAGATATCAGCAACACCTCTCGGAAGTATTTGCCGTTTATTCAGAATATTCACGGCATTATTCAGCTTTATCTGGTGGTTGTGGGTGGTATTTTTGTGATGAAGGGAATCATCACCCTGGGCGAGCTGGTAATGTTTAACAGTATGATTTGGATGATTACCGGGCCTTTGAGTGGGGCTGGTTTCTTAATCAATGAAGCAATCAGTGGCTTTGCCTCCTACGAAAAATTGATGGATCTTATGGAAGCCAAACCGAAAATTATCGACAAAAACAGAAGTCGCAAGCTGGAAACCATCAAAGGAAAAGTAGAATTCAAAAATGTAAGCCTTCGCTATCAGAATTCGCAAGCACTGCGGGATGTCAGCTTTGTGGCAGAACAGGGCACCAGCGTGGGTATTATCGGGCAGACAGGCTCCGGCAAATCTTCTTTGATTCATTTGCTGGGTCGGTTTTATGACCCCGATTCCGGTGCAGTGTTTTTAGATGACCACTACATCAAAGACATTGATTTAGAAGTAATCAGAAATGCAGTGGCAACCTCTCAGCAGGAGGTGTTTCTCTTTTCGGACACGGTTAGCGCAAACATTGCATATGGTTGCCCCAAAGCAACTGCCGAGGAAATCCGTCAGGCAGCAAAATATGCTATGGCAGACGAATTTATCCAAAAACTTCCCGAAGGCTACGATACGGTTATCGGGGAGCGGGGCGTTACGCTGTCCGGTGGTCAAAAGCAGCGTTTGGCATTGGCGAGAGCTATTTTGAAGCAGCCCTCTGTTTTAGTGCTGGATGACACTACTTCTGCGCTGGATTCGGAAACCGAAAAGGAAATTCAAAAAAAGCTTCGTGAAATTTGTCAGGATAAAACGCTGTTTATTATTTCTCAAAAGATTTCTTCTGTAAAGGATTGTGACCAGATTTTAGTCCTTCAGGACGGTGCGGTGATTCAAAAAGGAACCCACGAAGAGTTACTTGCGGAAGAAGGCGGATATTATCAGAGTGTTTATAAACACCAGTACGGAGGTGTTATAAATGGCTAAAATCAATCAATATCATCAGGATGAAAAACTGAAAATCACATTTGGGAAAAAGGAATGGAAGCTTCTTTTTCGGTATGTTTCCAAATACGGATGGGAGCTTTTCTTCACCATTTTGGTCATTGCTCTGGGGGTATTGGCATCTACAGTTTCGCCATATATTATGAAGGTTGTGTTTGATGATGCCATCCCCAATGAAAATTATCGGCTGTTGTTCTTGTGCGGCGGCGGGTTGTTGGCGGCAGTGCTGGTCAGCATCTTTGTGTCGCGGTTTCGCCTGAAGCATCTGATTCGAGTGGGGCAATCCGTAATTTATGATATCCGGCGTGATTTGTTTTCCCATCTGCAAAAGCTTCCGTTGGTTTATTTTGACACGCGTCCTCAAGGGAAGGTACTGATTCGTGTTACCAATTATGTGAATTCTGTTGCAGATATGTTCTCCAACATTCTTGCCAATATTGTGTTGGATGTGGTGTCGTTGGTTGCTGTGGTCTGCTTTATGTTTGCCATTGATGTGAAGCTGACACTGGTTGCCATGTGCGGAATTCCCGTTTTGTATGCAGTAATGGCGCTATTGCGCAAATATCAGCGCAGAATCCGACGCACATTTAATGATAAAAACAGCAATCTGACTGCCTATTTAATGGAAAGCATCAACGGAGTCAAAATCACACAGGCATTTGGGCACAGAAGAAAAAGTGAACGCACCTTTTTACATTTGTCCACGGAAGTATACCGTTATTGGATGAAAACTGTGGGAATAGAATTTTTAATTCCCATGGCAACACCACTCATTTCGGAGTTGGCAGTTTGCCTGACCTATTTTGTTGCCATTTCGGCGGTGACTGATTCACCGGTGACCGTTGGGGTTACCATTGCGATTGTAAACTACTTAAGAAGATTGTGGAACCCCATTAACAATCTGGCAAATCTTTATAATCAAGTGATCACCAACATGAGTTATCTGGAACGTATCCTGGAAACCCTTTCGGAAACAGAGGATATTAAAGACGCCCCCAATGCTTATCCCTTACCTGCTGTGCAAGGGCAAGTTGATTTTCAAAATGTCAGTTTCTTTTACGATACGGAAAAAGGTTATGTGCTGAAAAATTTGGATCTTCACGTTAAGCCCGGCGAAAAGATTGCATTGGTAGGGCAGACCGGTGTTGGTAAAACCACGATTGTAAATCTTTTGTCTCGCTATTATGAAATTGCAGAGGGCAGTATCAAAATAGACGGACACGATATCCGTGACGTTACATTGCACTCTCTGAGGGGCCAAATTGGATATATGCTCCAGGAAAGCTTTTTGTTTTCCGGAACTGTTATGGAAAACATTCGCTACGGTCGTTTAGATGCTACCGATGAGGAAGTAATTCAGGCAGCAAAAAGTGTTTCTGCACACGATTTTATTATGAAGTTAAAAGATGGCTATCAAACAGTGATTTCCGAAAAAGGCGGTAGTTTATCGCAAGGGCAGCGACAGCTGATTGCCTTGGCACGAACCATGCTTTTAGACCCCAAAATTTTGATATTGGATGAAGCCACTGCCAGCATTGATACCGAAACAGAACGTCAGATTATCGAAGGAATCAATCGATTGACCGAAGGCAGAACCGCATTTATGATTGCGCATCGGCTGTCTACTATTGTGGGGGCAGACCGCATTCTGGTGTTAGGCGATTATAACGTGGCAGAAGAGGGTAGTCATGAAGAGCTGATGGCAAAAAAAGGACAATATTATAATTTCTATACCAAGCAAACAGAAAAATAAATTTCTAACATGAGATAAATCAAAACCACTAGTAAACTAGTGGTTTGACTGGCCCCTAGAAGGGGCTATTACAGGCTCAACCCCTCAAAGGGGCATTGAAGGCTTGACACCGCATTACAATTACAGGCAGCCGCTCACGTGCGGCTGTCTTTTTTATGCCTACTTATTCTTGGTACCCGTAAACGGGTCTGTATATTCCTTCATACTAATTTGATCGGTAGAAAAATCTTCTTCTAATTGATTGCGTATGTATTGTTCTATTATTTTTTTATTTCTCCCTACCGTATCTACATAATATCCTCGACACCAAAAATGTCTAGAACCATACTTATATTTCAAATTTGCATGCCTATCAAATATCATTAATGAACTTTTCCCCTTGAGAAATCCCATAAACTGTGCTATACTTAAATGTGGAGGAATACTCAACAACATGTGTATATGATCTGAACATGCTTGGGCTTCTATAATTTCCACTCCCTTTTGCTCACACAGTTTTCGCAGTATTTCTCCAATATCCTTCTTCAATTTCCCATATACTTCTTTTCTTCTGTATTTGGGTGCAAATACAATATGATATTGACATCTGTAACTTGAATGTGCAGTATGTTTGATTTCGTTTGTTGTTTTCTTTAACATTGTTAAAAACCTCCATGATATTTTTTAGTAATGCGGTCGCCAAACCATTTACTATTATATCATGGAGGTTTTTCTTTTGCTAAAGCTTTTTTATCCTCCCCCAGTAGAACTGGGGGTTTATTTCCACGCCTAAAGGCACCAAAAAAAAGATGGATTACCGAATATCACGGTAATCCATCTTTTTTTCATAGGATTTGTTGATTGGGAAACATTATTCTGCAAAATCAGAGCTCACCAGATTCACCAGTGCATTGACTGCAGCTTCTGCGTCAGAACCGTCTGCCACAATCTTAATGGAGGTATCCTTGGTAATTCCCAGTGACAAAACACCCAGTAAGCTTTTGGCGCTAACCTTTCTTTCGTCTTTTTCTACCCAGATATTGCTTTTGAACTCATTTGCTTTCTGAATAAAAAAGGTTGCCGGTCTTGCATGCAGTCCAACCTGATTCTGAACAATAACTTCTTTTTCAAACATCTTAAAAAACCATCCTTATTTTAGAATTGATTCGAACAAAGTTTGCGTTGGTATGTTGTATGTTATATCTGTATTATATGCAAAAAAACGCAGTTCGCAACTGGTTTACACTATAAATAAATAATAGCATACATCCGGAAAAAGGTCAATACTTTTTCCAAAATTTTATAAAGAACAACAAGAGAAAGCTATCTTTTGTTGGCACAAAAGGGATTTATTTGTTTCTTTTCTTCAATTCTTCAAAAATATCTTGCCAGGTGACACCTCTGTCGAACAACATCACAGAAAGATGATACATCAAATCAGCGGTTTCGTAAATTACTTCATCGGGAGCATTGTTTTTGGAGGCAATAATCACCTCGGCAGATTCTTCGCCCACCTTTTTCAGAATTTTGTCAATTCCTTTTTCCAATAAGTAGTTGGTGTAAGCACCCTCTACCGGATGAATTTTACGGTCGCAAACGGTATCATAAATTTTTTGGAGAATGAGCTTGTCATTGGATTTATGTACAAATTCTCCGTTTTCCAGCTTATTGAAAAAACAGGAATATTCGCCGGTGTGACAGCTGACCTTATCGCCCTCTTGTTTTACCTTGATGAGCAATGTATCAAAATCACAATCGGCAGCAATTTCTACAATGTTCTGGAAATTTCCGCTTTCTTCTCCTTTCAGCCATTCTTTTTGACGGCTTCTGGAATAAAAAACGGTTTTGCCTGTTTCCAAAGATTTCAACAGCGTTTCTTTGGTCATATAGGCAACCATCAGAACAGTTTCAGTTTCATAATCCTGAACAACTGCAGGAATCAACCCATCTGCATTAAATTTTAATTTTTCTATGAATGACATACAGTAAACCTTCTTTTTATGAGAATATTTCCGCAACAAAAGCCTGCTGCGGAAATATTCGTAATGGATTCAATTATTCTTCGGTAGCTTCTTCGGTAGCTTCTTCGTTAGCTTCTTCGGTAGCTTCTTCGGTAGCTTCTTCGGTAGCTTCTGCAGCCGGTGCTTCCTTCTGTTCGGAGGGAGCAAGCAGCTCTCTGATGCTTAAGCTTACTTTTTTCTTTTCTGCATCAATTTCAATTACTTTTACATCAACATTCATACCCAAGGATAATTCATCTTCGGGTTTTGCAATGTGTTTGTTAGCAATCTGAGAAATGTGAATCAAACCGTCAACACCGGGCAGAATTTCTGCAAATGCACCAAAGGGAACGATACGCACAATTTTAACGGTGATGGTATCGTTTAAGTTAACGGTGTTCATAAATTTGTTCCAGGGATCGTCGCATTCTTTTTTGAAGCCTAAAGAGATTTTTTTCTTTTCGGTATCCAAAGCTTTGATGTATACTTCGATTTCCTGACCAACTTTTACCACTTCAGAGGGATGTTTGATTCTGGACCAGGACAGCTCGGTAATGTGAACCAGACCGTCAACGCCGCCGATATCAACAAATGCGCCAAAAGTGGTTAAAGATTTAACGGTACCCTGATAGGTTTTACCTTCTTCAGCAGATGCCCAGAATGCTTCTTCTTTTGCTTTCTGTTCTGCAGCTAAAACAACTTTAACAGAACCGGTTGCTCTGTTTCTTCTTTCATCAAAATCAATAATTTTCAGAGAAACGGTGGTGTTCTGCATAGAAGTTAAATCCTGAACATATCTTAAGGATGCCTGAGATGCAGGAACAAATACTCTAACGCTGTTTACAGAAACCAGCAAACCACCTTTGATAACAGAAACAACTTTACCTTCTAAGATGGTCTGGTTGTCAAATGCTTCTTTGATAGCAACCATGTTCTGTTCAGAATCCACTCTTTTCTTGGATAAGAGACAGGTTCCTTCTACATCGTTGGGTTTGATTACGATTGCATTGATTTCATCACCAATTTTAACTAAGTCTGCGGGTTTTAAGCTGGAATCGTCGGTCAGTTCGTCTGCCGGAATGTATCCTAATCCCTTATAGCCGGGAATGCTAACTCTAACTTCGGTTTCAGTGATTTGTTCAACAGTACAAGTAACTCTTTTGTTGATGTGAACAGGGCTAACCAGATAGTTCTCCAACTGCTCCGCAAATTCACTTGTTACGATTTTTTCTTCTGCCATGACTGTAATTACCTCCTCGATGCTGACAGCGGGCGTAGACGCACCGGCTGTAACACCTACTACATTGAAATTTGTATATAAATTATTTTTTAACTGTGGTTGTTCTCTGAAAAGGGCTTTCAGCTCTTTTGCAGATTCGATTAAATAAGTATGCTCCAAAACTGCTTTTGACTTGTGATACAGCTCGATGGTGTTGGAGCTTTTTTTTCCGCCAATGACAAACATTGCATCGGATTTTTGCGCCAAAGCTTCTGCCTCGGCTTGTCTTTCATTGGTTGCACTGCATATTGTATCAAATATTGATACCGAATTACAACCTTTTTTCAAAAATTTAATAAAATTGTAAAATTTGTCTTTTTCCACGGTGGTTTGCGCCACCACACTCAGCTGGTCCCCGGGCTGAATGAACGCTTCGATTTCGTCATAATTCATCGTGACCAACGGATTTCTACAATAGCCGGAAATGCCAATTACTTCCGGATGCTCTTTTTTTCCGTAAATAATAATTTTGCGGTTTTTCTTATCTTCCTCTGCCACAATGTTATGAATTTTCTTCACAAACGGGCAGGTCATATCAATATAGGAAATTTGTCTTTTTTGAAGCTCCTCCATCACACAGTGTGGAACGCCGTGTGCCCGGATAACAGCAATTCCGTCAGACGGAATTTGCGAAACTGTTTCCACAGTTGTGCCGCCCTTTTGCTCAATATCAGCCATTACACGGCTGTTGTGAATGAGCTCACCCAGAAGATAGAGCTTTTTGCCTTCCGAAAGGGCTTGATACACCGCATCGCAGGCACGTTTTACGCCAAAGCAAAAACCGGCAGATTTTGCAAGCTGAATGTTCATAGTGTATGCTTTCGTCTTGTGCGGACAATCATTTGTCCGTGACGAAACCTCCCTTTGTGATCATGTTTGCAACTTGTTGTTTTACCTCCTCCATCATTGCATGCAAATCCGGCTTTTCACCGAAATCCTCGGGAGATACCGGTGTTCCGAATTGAACAGTAATGGGGGAGAAGAGACGGTATTTGCCAATGATTGCAACGGGAATGATTTTTCCGCCACCTTTTTTGGCAACCAGTGCGGCACCTGTTTTGAATTCTAAAAGAAGCTCATCGGTTTTGTTTCTGGTGCCCTCCGGAAACATTACCAACGCATGTTTATTCTGAATAATTTCGATGGCTTTTTTTACAGCACCAATGTCACCGGCACCGCGTTTTACGGGAAACGCTCCGATTTTTCTGAGAACAAAGCCGATGATTGGAATTTTGAATAAAGAATCTTTGCCCATAAAGGTCAAAGGTCTTTTTTGTGCAATGGTTATGGCAATGGGGTCATGATTGCTGATGTGGTTGGGGCAAAAGATAATGCCGCCTTCCTCCGGAATGTTTTCGGTTCCTACAAAACGGAACCGGAAGGGGAGCAGATAGACTGCTTTCAGCAATCCCCGAAGCAGCTTATACAATGTAACATTCACCTCATTTTTTGCCGGAAAAATCCGCTACTTTGTTTGCAACTTTTTCAAAGTGTATTGATAAAGGGCATCAAAGGATTCTTCCAGGTTGAGATTGGTGGTATCTATCAATTCGGCATCCTCCGCTTGTTTTAAGGGAGCGTATGCACGGTTTTTATCATTTTCATCGCGGGAAATCATTTCTGCCAACACGGTTTCATAAGTGGAAGAGTCGCCTTTCTCACGGAGTTCCTCAAATCTCCGTTTGGCACGTTCCTCTACTGCAGCAGTTAAGTAAATTTTTACATCCGCATTGGGAAATACGTTAGTGCCGATGTCTCTTCCATCCATCAGAACCGATTTTCCTGTCGCCATGTTCCGCTGCATCGTAACCAAAAGGTCACGTACATAAGGGATGGCGGAAATATCAGATGCTCCGGTGGAAATGTGAGGTTCGCGGATTTTTAAGGATACATCTGCACCGTTTAAGAATATTTTTTGTTCTTCCGAAACGGTTCTGAAATCAATTTCCGCAGTTTTTAGAAGCTTGCGAAGCTCCTCGGAATCAACCTTGGGACTAATGCCGGATTCTATGGCATAAAGAGCGCAGGCACGGTACATGGCACCAGTGTCATTATAAGCAATGTTAAGGGCTTTGGCAAGTCTTTTCGCCAGGGTGCTTTTTCCGGCACCGGCAGGACCGTCAATCGCCACAATGTATGGCTTTTGCATAGATGGCACTATCCTTTCTATACATTTGTTCCGGCAAGATAGCCGGTGGAATAAGCAATTTGCAAGTTGAAGCCACCGGTATAGGCATCTGTATCAATCAATTCTCCGCAAAAATACAAACCTTCCATCAGCTTCGACTCCATTGTGGAGGGGTTGATTTCTTTTACATCCACACCACCGGAAGTAATAATGGCTTCCTGAATGGGGCGTTTGCCCGTAATATGTAATGTGAAGTTTTTCAGAAGCGTAAGCAGCTGCCGACGTTCTTCTTTTGTAATGGCGTTGCACTGTTTTTTGGGATCGATGCCGCTTTGTTCCACCACAACGGGAATCAGACTCTTGGGAAGAAGCTCATCCAGAGAATTGCGGAATGCTTTGTTGGAAAACTTCAAAAAGTCACGCAAAAGACGCTCGTCAAGCTGCTTTTCGTCTAAAGCGGGTTTTAAGTCCAGATGAACGGTGCAATCTTCGCCTTTTAAGTGAGAGCTTGCAGAAATTACCAGGGGACCGGTAATGCCGAAATGGGTAAACATCATTTCCCCAAAATCTTCATATAATACCTTTCCGGCTTTATTTTTCAGACGGAGAGATACATTGCGAAGAGATAATCCGGAAAGAGCGGACACAAACGTTTCTTTCGTTGTAAGCGGAACCAGATTTCCTTCCAGGGGGGTAACCCGATGTCCAAATTCTTTGGCAAAGCGGTAACCGTCTCCGGTGGAGCCGGTTGTGGGATAGGACATTCCGCCGGTTGCAAGGATGACCTTGTCAAATCCCTCTAACGTGCCGCTGTTGGTAATAATATCAAATGTTTGTTGATTTTTTACAATTTTAATAACAGGTGTGTTTAAGCGCACCTTTGCACCGCTTTCTTTTAAGAAACGGCGAAACCCGTCGCACACGGTGCCTGCCTTGTCGGTAACGGGAAACACACGGTTACCACGTTCGGTTTTTACTGCAACATCAACCGATTCCAGAAGGCTTATGATATCTTCATTGGTGAAGGAATAGAGAGCACTGTAAAGAAAATGAGCGTTAACCGGGATGTTCCCGAAAAAATCGGAAATATCACAACGATTGGTGATGTTGCATCTGCCTTTTCCTGTAATATAGAGCTTTTTGAGGAGTTTTTCATTTTTCTCTAAAAGCAGGGTGTCATTCCCGTTTTTTGCAGAATATGCAGCTGCAAGTACGCCGCTTGGGCCACCGCCGATGACTGCCACTTTCTTTTTCATAACCAAAACTTCTTTCTCGGTATTTTACAGGTGAGGAGAGCTGTCATCGGGCAATTCCAGCTTGTCATACACTTCGTATTCTGCCCAGATGTTTTCCAGCTCCTCAAATGCAGAGGCTACTTCGTTTTGTTTTTTCAAAACCAGGCTTACAATAAAGGCGTTCAGCACCGAAAAGGGTGCTACCAAAGAATCCACACAGGAAACCATTTCGCTTGTTGCGGTCAAAAGAAAATCGGAAAAAGGCGCAATGGGCGATTTTTCGCTGTCAGTCAAAGCAATAATAGTGGCGCCTTTGGATTTTGCAAATTCCATTGCTTTTACGGTTCTTCTGGAGTAGCGGGGGAAGCTGATGCCAAACATCACATCCCCTTCTTCCACCTTCAGAAGTTGCTCAAACATTTCCGAAACGGAGTTGGTTTGAATGAGCCTTACATTAGAAAACAGAAGATTGCAGTAAAAGCTTAAAAAGCTTGCCAGACAGGCAGAGCTGCGAAAACCGATGATGTAGATGTTTTTTGCTTTCAAAATAGCATCTACTGCACCGTTGAATTCTTTTTTATCAATTTTTTGAAGAGACGTTTTTAAGTTGTCGACATCAGAGTTTATCACTTTGGTCAGAATATCCTGATTCTCCAACGCAGAGGACACGGCCTCCATCCGCTGCAGCATTGAGGATTCGCTCCTTAAGTATTCCAGCAGTGCAGCAGTAAATTCGGGATATCCCAAATAGCCCAGCTCTGTGGCAAACCGCACCACCGTGGATTCGGAAACCGAGACGGTTTCTGCCAGCTTGGAGGCGGTCATATTGGCAGCCTGGGAATAGTTGGCGAGAATATAGTCTGCAATCAAGCGCTGACTTTTGCTGAAAGCAGAGTATTGTTCCTTAATTCTTAACAATACGTTCATACAGAAAAACGCATCCTTTCCCGAGTATAGCCAAAAAATATCGACAATAAATGAATTATAACATATTTTCCAAGTGATTGCAAGGAAATTTTCAAATTTTTTTCTTTTTTTTCGTGTTTTCACAAAAACATTCCTTTTTTCATGGCGGTTTTCGGAAGATTCTGAAAAAATTTGGTTTTATAGTAGTTGTTTTCTGCTTTTTTCAGGGCGGTATCGCTGCATGGGAAGAACATCCCGTTTTGCATCAGGATTCCGTCGGTATGAAATTGAGAAACATAAAGTGCATTCAGGTAGAGTTTGTCTCCCACCCGGAAAAAATAGTTTGGAGACAGTCGTGCGGCAACTTTTTTGAAGCCCTCGTGAGAGATGGCCTTTTCTCCCGAACGAAGGTGGATGGTCAGGAATTTTCCACTTTGAATGCTGACCACTTCCTGTTGTGCATAAACAAAAGCTTCGTTTTTATCAAGAAAACAAAGAGTGGGTTCTTTTTCCAGAAAGTTGGAGAACGCCTCGGGAAAATCCCGGAAGAAATCCTCTGTATACAAAATGTTTGGGTGTGGGCTTCCTTTTTTCAAAACGATTAACAAAGGCGGAGCTTCCATGGCGGAAAGGGCTTGTACTAAAGCCGACCGCTCTCTTTCTGTAATAATCATATCAACATCGTCAAGGTCAATTTCTTCGTTTGGGAAGCAAACAAATAATTCTGCCCGGTCACGGTAGTTTGCTTGCAGATAGGGAATGATTTCCCTGGTTTTATTGTCTGCCATAATGCAGATTTTCATTTGATTCACCAGCCTTGCTTTTATTACATCAGGGGAGAAAATACGCGGGTCAGCTGTTGGAACAGTCGGTGATACCAACGCACCTTCTTACAGTCCTCCGGCGTGATTTTCTGAGATACCTTGACAACATTTTTGCAGTCTTCATAAATGGCTTTGGCTGTTTCTGTGCGGTAAAGCACCACGCCACATTCAAAGTGCAGATATAAACTTCTGTAATCCATATTGATGGTGCCTACAGAGGCAATTTCTCCATCTACCGAAAACACCTTGCTGTGGACGAAGCCGGGCGTGTATTCATAAATATTTACCCCTGCTTTTATGAGCTTGGGATAAGAAGAAACCGTCATTAAATGAACATACCATTTATCCGCCATATGCGGGGTTACAATGTTGACCGAAACACCGTTTTTGGCAGCCAGACACAGTGCAGTGGTCAGCTCGTTGTCAATAATCAGATAGGGGGTGAGAATAAAAATTTCCCGATTGGCTTTGGCAATCAGGTTGAGATATACATTTTCACCTACTGTATCTTCCGAGAGCGGGTCGGAGCTATATGGCTGTATATAACCACTGCAGTGGTTTTCGCAAGGGTTTTGATTGTAGTAATGTTGGACGTCTTCATCAGAAGGCGAAATCAGATTCCACATTTCAAGAAACAGGCTGATCAAGGTGTTGACAGCTTGTCCCTCAAGCATGATTGCAGAATCCTTCCAGTGACCGTGGACTGATATTTTGTTGATATACTCATCTCCGATATTGACACCGCCGGTGAACCCAACGGTGCCGTCAATAATCAGAATTTTTCTGTGATCGCGGTTGTTCATGGTGATGGTCAGACTGGGGTGCAAGGGATTAAACACCCGGCATTTGATGCCTGCGTCCCTCAGCTCTTTTTCATGATTAGGTGGAAGAAGGCCCAAAGAGCCACAGTCATCAAAAATAACGCGTACTTCTACTCCTTGCTTTACCTTGTCTTTCAAGATGGAAAGAACAGATTGCCACATGGTTCCGTTTGCGATGATGAAATACTCTAAAAAAATGTATTTTTTTGCTTTATTCAGTTCTGCAAGCATTTTTGGAAACTTCAGGTCTCCCAACGGAAAATAGCAGCTACCCTCGTCACGGTACAAAGGATAACCGGCGTTTTTTAAGTAGCACATCTGGCTGACGATATGGGCTGGTTCTTTTTGTGCATCCTCCCAGACTTGTGTGTTTTGTGTCAGATATTGTGTTTTGAATTTTTGTTGCAGCAGCATATTTTTTTTCAGACGGGAGCTGACCTTTGAGGTTCCAAACAGGAGATAGAAAATACCTCCAAACACAGGAAGCGCCAGAATGGGAATTGCCCAAGCCAATTTGTAAGACGGGTTGGTATCCGAATTGATTAGCCAGACCAACACAATCAGGCTGATAAACAAAAGCGCTAAATAAACATAGGGAAAGTAGTTGGCCATTCGCCAGATGGACAGCACCAAAAAAGCCAGCTGCAGCAAAATGAGTATAATAATTGCCGTGGTTTTCCGATAGAAAAAGCCGGAGAGTTTTTTCTGCATTAAATCACCTTCAAAAATTCCAGAACAGTTTGGAAAAAGCTTTGTTTTTCAACGGGTTCTTTGATAATTAAGTCGGTTTCCTTAATGATTTCACCGTCTGCCTCAAACATCAGTTTTCCGCATACGTCGCCTTCTTTCAAGGGAGCTTTCACGGAATACAGCTCTATTTTCGGCTCGGCATTTTTTGTTTCATTTTTTTTGGATAACAGAGAAAGTTCCTCTTTCGGATATAAGGAAACCGTATCTTTTTGTCCGTATCTGACATTCACTTGGGCAAAGCTTTCATCAAGGTTTGCCAATGGCTGCAAGGTGTAGCTTGCGAATCCGTAGTCCAATAATTTTTTGGCATCAGTAAAGCGCATTTCACCGGTAGAGGAATTGAGGACGACTCCAATCAGCTCCATACCGTTACGCTTTGCAGTTGCACTAAGGCAAAAACCTGCATTGGTGGTAGAACCGGTTTTCAGCCCGGTTGCACCGTCGTAAAAACGAACCAATTTGTTGGTGTTGGTCAGTTCAAAGGCACCGTCACGGATACGTTCCTGCCAGATGGTGGTGTAATTCTTCACAATATCATGTTTCATAACTTCTCTGGATAATGTGGCAATATCTTTTGCAGAAGAATGATGGCCGTCATCATCCAGGCCGTGTGGATTTTTGTATACAGTAGCAGTTAAGCCCAACTCCTGTGCCCGTTGATTCATCCGTTTCACAAAGGCTTCTTCGCTTCCTGCAATGTGTTCTGCCATCGCTACGCAAGAGTCATTGGCAGAGGCAACCAGAATGGATTTTAACAGGGTATCAACGTTCATCACTTCATTTTCTTTTAAGTAAATCTGGGAACCGCCCATTGCAGTAGCATTGGCACTGGCCGTTACCATATCGGTGAGGGAGAGATTGCCTTTATCCAGCTCTTCTAAAATGAGAAGCACGGTCATCAGCTTGGTGATGCTTGCCATGGGGCGTGCTTCGGTTTCGTTTTTGGCAGTCAGTACCGTTCCGGTAGAGCTTTCCATCAAAATGTAAGAGGTAGCATCCAGCGACAGCGGTTCTTCGCAGGAGGCAGAAAAAGACGGTAATAAAAGAAGCGCACAAAGGAAACAGCAAATGGTTTGTTTGAACAGTTTCAGCATAAAAAAGAGTCCTTTCTCGGTTTTTCTTTTTTTGATTCTATTGTATGTATATTTGGCAAATTTAGAAGTTTTTGGGCTACGGTTGAGCCTTGGGATGATATTTCGTATAGTCTGACAGAATTTTCGGCTTGAAATTCTTGAGATATTGTTTTGTCAGCGCAATATTTTTGTGGCCTAAAAGCTCTTGCACAACCAGAATATCAGCTCCGTTTTCTGCCAGGTGAACTGCCATGCTGTGTCGGAACAGCTGTGGAGTCAAATCCTTTTGGATATCGGCTTTTTGCGCATAGCTTTTTAAGAATTTCCAGAGTCCTTGTCTGGAAAAAGGTTGCCCGTTCAGATTCAAAAACAGCACATCTGTTTTGGGAGAAGTTTCCAAATGCTTTCTGGCTTTGTTCAAGTAGGTTCTGATTGCTTTGGTCGCACCCTTGTATAAGGGAACATAGCGGGTATGCCCGTCGGCTTTCACAGTCAGATATCCTTCTTTTAAGTGCAAATCACCCAGACGGATATTCAAAAAATCACTTGCCTTTAGTCCGGTGGCATATAGTGTTTCCAGCATAGCGGTATCCCGATATCCTTTGACATCCTCCGTTTTGGAAGCATTGATCAGGCGGTCAATTTCGTCGGTGGTCAATAAATCCTGATACTGACGGGAAGGTTCTTTTTTTGTTTCGTACTTTTTGCCTTTGGAGGGATCGCTTGTCAGAAAGCCTTGTTCCTTCATATAGCGAAACAAACAGCGCAGGGAAGCAATGTTTCGGGAAATCGTTGATTCCGAACGGTTGCACTGATGCAAATATTCCATATAGGCATCAAAGCTGTTGCAAACATCTTCCCGATTGATCAGGCCGTTTTGTGCAGCAAAGGATAAAAACGCGCGGATATCCCGTTCATAAGATAACACGGTGTTTTCTTTCAGATTTCGTTTTTTCTGTAAAAAACGGGTAAAATTTTTTACCACTTGCTCCATAGGAAGCGACCTTCTTTCTTCAAAAAGCCCGGAAAAACCTGCCGGAAGCCGGAATATTTTTGCATGTTAAAGAGAAATGCAGTGCGCATTACATAAGGAAAATTCTTTTCCGTAGTTTAACAAACAGTATACCATTTTTTTTCATATTTGTAAAGCAATTTCATAGAAAAACCACTTTTTTTCGTGATCTTTCCTAAAAAATGGCAGAAACTTCAAAAAAATATCATAAAAACGCTTGACAGACGAAAAGAAAATGTGTAAAATATAAGAGGTTATTTTTAACCAATATTAAATTGATATAGAAGATTTGAAGAAAAGAAGCTGTCCGGCATCTGGCGGAAGCTGTTAACCCCAAATTATTGTTGATTATTTTATTTTGAGATATAACAGATACTATTTATGACCATCATTTCGCTGTTTTTTGTTTTTTCGTTTTCAGCGGGTGAGTTTTATTGTTATGGCAGAGGTGTAGCCGTTTCAAAGAGGGAAATACATAGTGGATGCTTCTTTTTTCCGTGTTTTTTGGAGAAAAGAGGCATTTTTTTGTTCAAGCCGGAATTTTTCGGAAAAATCGGTCTATATAGAAACGGAGATTGCAAAAAATGAGTCCATTAGTTGTAACAGCAATTTCTTTAGGTTCAGCACTTGTTGCATTTATCATTGCATTCCGATTGGGTATTATATACCGTAAAAAAATTGCAGAAGCCGAAATCGGCAGTGCCGAAGAACAGGCAAAAAAAATCTTGAATGATGCAATTAAAACTTCGGAAGCAAAGAAAAAAGAAGCACTGATTGAAGCTAAAGAAGAAATCTTAAAAACAAGAGCAGAAGCAGACAAAGAAATCAAAGAGCGTAGAGTTGAAGTTCAGAAAATGGAAAAGCGTTACATCCAGAAAGAAGAACAGCTGGATAAAAAGCTGGAAACCATTGAGAAAAAAGACGAAAACCTGAAATTGCGCGAAAAACAGCTGGAAGAAAAAGTTCAGCAAACCAACGAAATTCAAAAGCGTCAGCTGGAAATTTTAGAAAAAATTTCGGGCTTAACCAAAGAAGAAGCAAAAGAGTATCTCATCAAGAACATCGAAGACGAAGTTCGTGTGGATGCAGCACTCAAAATCAAAGAAATTGAAGAACAAACCAAAGAAATTTGCGACGAAAAAGCCAGAGAAATCATCTCCGGTGCCATTCAGAGATGTGCTTCTGATCACGTTTCTGAGGTTACCGTATCTGTTGTGGCATTACCCAGCGAAGACATGAAAGGCCGTATCATCGGCAGAGAGGGCAGAAATATCCGTACATTAGAGCAGAAAACCGGCATCGACTTTATTATTGACGATACGCCCGAAGCTGTTATTTTGAGCGGATTTGACCCGGTTCGCCGTGAAATTGCCCGCTTAACTTTGGAAAAACTCATTCAAGACGGTAGAATTCATCCGGCAAGAATTGAAGAAATGCTGAACAAATCTACCAAGGAAGTGGAAAACATCATTAAAAAGGCCGGCGAAGCAGCTACCTTTGATACCGGTGTGCACCATCTTCATCAGGAAGTTGTTCGTTTGCTGGGCCGCCTGAAATACAGAACCAGTTATGGTCAGAACGTGCTGCAGCACTCCATTGAAGTTGCGCAGATTTCCGGCTTAATTGCAGGTGAACTGGGCGTAGACGTTGCCATGGCAAAACGTGCCGGTTTGCTCCACGATATCGGTAAATCCATTGACCACGAAGTGGAAGGTTCTCACATTCAGATTGGTGCAGATGTTGCGAAAAAATATAAGGAAGATCCTATCATCATCAATGCAATTATGGCGCATCACGGTGATGTGGAACCTGAAAGCACCATCGCTTGTATCGTAGCGGCTGCGGATGCCATTTCTGCGGCAAGACCCGGTGCAAGACGTGAAAACATCGAAAATTACATCAAACGTCTCCAGCAGTTGGAAGAAATTGCAACTTCTTTCAAAGGTGTTGACAAGGCATTTGCCATTTCTGCAGGTCGTGAAGTCCGCATTATGGTAAAACCGGAAGATGTAAACGATGAAGCAATGGTATTGATTGGCAGAGAAATTGCTAAGAAAATTGAAAATGAAATGGAATATCCGGGTCAGGTAAGAGTGAACTTGATTCGTGAGACCAGAGTGGTGGATTACGCGAAATAATGTAATACTCCATAAAGAATAAAGATCAAAAAGGCTGTGACAGGCAAAATGGGTTTGTCACAGCCTTTTTTGTTGAAAAAATTTTTTTTGGGTGATAACAAGGAAACTGTTATTTTGTTTTTTCTTTGGAGCATTGCTTGACATAAAAATCGGTTAATTCCTTGGCGTATTCCTCTTGATTGCTTTCCGACACGATTTTAAGATTATCGTTATCTTTGATAATTGTTGTGAATCCTTTTTTTGAGGAAAAGTGACAGTGAGAGGCGCCATTCTCTTTGACTTGCGCAATACCGAGCAGATGTTCCACCGCTTCGGCAAGCTGTTCTTCAGCGGTAATTGTTTTTTCTATCAGAAAAGATTTGGGCAAGCCGGCAATCCAGCGGGAAAGCGTCAGTTGATTTTTTTTAAGATAAATCAGAACCTTCATGATCAAATAGACGGGGTCACTTGATAAATAATACTGCAACGGGATTTTTTGCAGATTGGTCTCTAAAATATGGGGGTGCTCGTCGGATTCTATGGGAGTTACTTTGTTTTTTTGCAGATAGTGAGAAAGAACATGAGGCGTTTTCATGGTGGTCACATAGTTGCTTTCTCCTTCAGCAACCATTAGTGCAGCAATGATTGATTCTTTTTGTCGGGGAGACAAAGCGGTGTTGTTTTCGTCATACAGCGTGAAATCTGTTGCTGACGAGTTGCATCGGAACCCGATAACCCCCGATAACGGCTCGGAAATCAGCGTAATTTTGTGGCAGTTTGCAACCTTTTGAAGATAGCTCATAAGCATTGGAGAAGAAGTTTCTGCATAAAGTTTACAGCCAACGCTTTCATAGCCTAATCTGCGATTGATTTCAGAAAAATAATAAAGCTGATAGGGCGCAGTTTCCGTAATTTTCAAAAGCGGCTGTTTCTGCAGTGCTGTTTCGGGGGTTGACAGTTGATTTTTAATTGCTGCTTCGGTGTTTTCGGAAATCAGTGTTCCCGTGTTATCTAAAATCATCAGTAGGCAAGTTTCTTCTTTTTCATACAGATAGAAGCCAGCCTTTAGGTGATAAAAGGAGCAGGCGCTTCGGCACATGGCAAGCGTACAGGGCGGAAACCGATAGATAGAAGCCCCTGCAGATTGTAAGCCGCAGCACAGACTGTGGGACAAAAATTGAGCAGCAACACTGTCATCTTGAAATAGGCCTACAATTCCTCTGGCAAACAGCTGACCGCAGGAAGCACCGAGGATTTCTAAAAATTTGATTGCATTTTTTAGTGGAATTGATACGCCTGACGGTGTAAAGGAAAGGAGGTTTTCAAAGTGTTCTGCATTCCCTGTTAGCGTTGCATCTTGTGAGGAAACCGTAACTTTTTTACTGTAAACCGAGCCGTCTGTAACATTGGTTTTCGCTGCGACTGTAACCCCTTCTCCCAGAACAGCACCGGATACGGTTGCATGTTCTTTTATCCGACAGTAAGGAAACAGCACAGAATTTGCAATTTTGGCATTTTCACCAATCACCGAATGGCTGCATATAACAGAATACGGAAGAATTTCTGCACTTTTTTGTATGGTGACGTGGTCACCGAGATAGACAGGGGGTTTGATTTTTGCCCCCAGCTCAATAAACGCGTTTTTGCTGTGAATCACACCGTTTGATTGATGATACTGCTTGGGTAAATTGCTCCGATTCAGATGCTCTTTTAGTGCGTTCAGATATTCCGGAAGATTTGATACGGTATAAAAATATCCCGATTCCTGTATGATATCCAGCGGAATGTTTTGAAGGGAAAAAGAAGAAACAAGACTCCTTCCCGGAGATAAAACAGTGGAATAACTGCTTTCGGGACAGATAAATAGTCCCTTTTGGCATTGCTTGTCTGTTTCGGAGAAAATTCCGGTTACCGTATGACTGTCCGGATGAGAACAAAGCTTTTTCAGCGGATAATCTGTAAGGGTAAGCTGTCCGAATAACACACAAATCGGGTGCGGTGCTGCAAGCTCTCCAATGCTGATTCCGTGAGCGGGAAGCAGGCGAAAGGGAATGCTGTGGGTGCTTTCCAGATATTTTCGGAGGGCGTCGTCATCTTCTTCTCCGACAACGCAAATTTCGTCGATTCCCTGTTGTTTCATGTACTGAATTTGAAATTCGATTAACGGTTGGTCAAAAAAATTGAGCATTGCCACGGAAGATTCCATCGTTAAAGGAAAAAGCGATTTGTGACTGGGACTTAGCAGAATGATTCCTTTCATAATATGCAGTCAGCCTTTCATGATCCTTGGTTAACAGTAATTGCTAATAGCATTACCCCGAAAGGAAAAAACTATGCACAGGGATTTGGCGAACTGTAAAAATAACCAAAAAAACAAATTCTTTGTCCGATTTTGCAAATACAAAGAGGATGGAATGCGATATACTGGTGATAATGAAAAAATATTTGTTTTTTGGAGGTAACTTATGAATCAGACAACATTGGTTGTAATGGCAGCAGGTCTTGGCAGCCGTTACGGCGGATTAAAACAAATTGACCCCATCGGCCCCAGCGGAGAAATTATTATTGATTATTCTGTGTTTGATGCCGTAAAAGCAGGCTTTTCCAAGGTGGTTTTCATTATAAAAAAAGAAAACGAAGCAGTGTTTCGTGAAGTAATCGGCAACAAACTGGAAAACGTCATTGATGTGGATTATGCGTTTCAGGATGTAAATGATATCCCCGGCGGCAATATTTACGGTAGAGAAAAACCGTGGGGAACAGGTCACGCTGTATTGGCAGCAAAGCCCTTTGTGAAAACTCCCTTTGCAGTTATCAATGCTGATGACTTTTACGGAAAAGCTACCTTCACCGGACTGCAGAGCTTCTTATCTTCTGTGGAAGATAACGAGCGCTACCAGTATGCTATGATGGGCTTTATTCTGGAAAATACGTTAACCGATAATGGCTCGGTTGCAAGAGGTATTTGCGAAGTTTCCCAAGAGGGTTTTCTGAAAAAAATTACCGAAAGAACCAAAATTCAGCGTTTTGATGATGTTACTAAATTTGAGGAAAACGGTATCTGGACCCCCATTCCGCAGGGTAGCTTTGTTTCTATGAATACCTGGGGCTTTACCTTGAGTATTTTTGACGAATTGGAAAAAAGATTGCCCGAATTTCTGAAAAACAGCCAGGATAACATTCTGAAAGCAGAATACTTCCTGCCTTCTGTTGTAGATGCTTTGATTCAAGAGAAAAAAGCAGATGTTAAGGTTGTACCTTGCCAGGAAAAATGGTACGGTGTTACCTATAAGGAAGACAAACAGCCGGTGATGGATGCAATAGCAGCCATGGTAGATGCCGGAAACTATCCCAAAAAACTTTGGAGCTAATGATTCACGCTGCCGATTCTTAAAAAATCGGCAGCTTTTTTATTTCTTATGGGAGAACCTGTTATTATATGCAGAATTCAGAGGAAGAATACTTCGTTTTTGTGAAAAAAATAAGAAAATTGCCTTTTTTACTTGACAGAATGTTACAAATGTGTTACAATAATTGAGGTCGTAAGATTTTCGTATGAAAAATCCAAGCTCGTTTCGAGCAGGTCAGTTTTCTGAAAACAGAAAGCGACCTGTTTGTGAGATTTTTTTGTAGCTGTGCAAAAAATCTGTTTTTCACATATTCAGGTTGGGTTTTTGATACAATATGAAGAAAGGAGTGAATGCTGGATTGCGTAAAAGTTTAATGACATTTGTGGGTACAGTAGCCTTCTTATTATTGTTTACTGTGACTGCATTTGCAGATTCCAGATTTGTTACTGCAAGCGTGTTGAATATCCGTCAGGAAGCATCTACCGAAAGTGCCGTTCTTGGTCAGGTAGTATGTGGTGACGAGCTTGAACTGGTGGAAATTACCAACGATACCTGGGTAAAGGTTCAAATCGGTGAGCGGACTGGTTATGTTGCAAGACAATATCTTGCCGTTTCCCGTGATGCGGTTCGTTTGGGTTCCCGTAGCGGTAAAAGACCGGTAAGTCAGGGTCAGGCTGTGGTAGAATACGCAAAGCAGTTCATTGGTACCCCGTATGTTTATGGTGGAAGCAGCCCGAGCGGTTTTGATTGCTCCGGCTTCGTAAAATATGTTTACAATCACTTTGGCGTGAATTTAACCAGAAGCAGTTACAGCCAGGTTAATGAAGGCACTTATGTGGCACGCAGCAATCTTCAACCCGGAGATTTAGTATTTTTCGGCACGAAGGGCAATGTGCATCATGTAGGCATCTATGTGTCTGACGGTAACTTTATACATGCACCCAAACCGGGTAAAACAGTCAGAATTGAGACTCTGAACAGCGGGTATTATAATAACAATTATTATACTGCCAAAAGAGTAAGATAAGAGACGACCAATCAATACATTTTTGTATGAAAAAGAAGCTGTCGGAATGCTCCGACAGCTTCTTTTTTCAGTTTTTTGGGAAAGAAGGGGAACACAACGTGAAAGCCTTGCAACAAAACCGGCAGTTTTCGGAGGAAGATTTGCAGTTGACAAAAGAAAGCCTGGAAAAGCTTCTTTTGTGGTATCAGTCTGCCAAGCGGGATTTGCCCTGGCGTAAAACCAAAGATCCGTATTCCATCTGGATTTCGGAAATTATGCTCCAGCAAACAAGAGTGGAAGCGGTGATAGAATATTATAAACGGTTTTTAGAGACACTTCCAACAGTTTCTTCGCTTGCAAATGCTTCCGAAGAGCTGGTGTTAAAGCTGTGGGAGGGGCTTGGATATTATAGCCGTGCCCGCAATTTAAGAAAAGCAGCGCAACAGATTATGACAGAGCATCAAGGAGAATTTCCAAGGAATTTTGATGCAATCCGCAAGCTCTCCGGAATTGGCGAATACACGGCGGGCTCCATTTCCTCTATTGCATTTGATTTACCTGTCCCCGCAGTGGACGGAAATGTGTTGCGGGTAATGAGTCGTGTGTTGAATGATTTTTCGGATATTGCAGAAGTAAAAACAAAAAAGAATATCACCGAGCTGTTACGCACCGTTTATCCCAAAACACAATGCGGGGATGTTACCCAAAGCTTAATGGAGCTGGGCGCCGTGGTATGTGTTCCTAACGGACAGCCCAAATGCGGAGAATGTCCGCTGGCAAGTCTTTGCCGTGCAAAACATAAAGGAACGGTTGACAGCTTGCCCGTAAAAAGTGAAAAAACAAAGCGCAAAATACAAAAGAAAACAGTGCTGTTGTTACAATTTGAGGAAACCTTTGCACTTCGGAAACGGGTGGAGAAAGGACTGCTTCATGGAATGTGGGAAATTCCAAATCTGGACCAAAGGCTATCTCGTAAAGAAATATCAGAAATGTTTCCAAATGCAATAGCGGTGAAAAAAATTGGGGTTCACCGTCATATTTTTACACATATTGAATGGGAAATGGAATGCTACCATATAATAGTGAAAGAAAAAAATTCTGACTACATTTGGGAAACTGCGCAAGAAATCCGGCAGAATTACGCTGTTCCAGCGGCGTTTCGCCCCTTTTGTATTTGGGAGAAGTAGGAAATATTTGTATTTTTTGTGAACTGTGTGAAACTGCTTGTTTTTTTTGTTTTCATGGAGTATACTAAAAGAAAAGCAAGCAGTTATCCGAAAAATAGCTAACATGGAGGAATTAACGATGCAGGCAGTCATTACAGGGGCAAGCTCCGGCATTGGAAGAGATATGGCGAAAATACTTTCCGAGAAGGGTTACGATTTGATTTTGGTTGCCCGCCGGAGAGAACGTCTGGAGGAGCTGAAGCTCCCCACAAAGACCAAAATTTTTTGTTATGATTTATCTGTTTCGGAAGCAGTTTTTGAATTTTACCGACAAATTGAAAATGAACCTATCGATGTGTTTATTAATAATGCAGGCTATGGGGTGTTTGGCAGCTTTTTCGATAATTCTTTAGAAGATGAATTGGGGATGCTTTCCACCAATGTAACGGCGGTACATATCCTCACAAAGCTGATTTTAGAAAAATTTCAGCAGCAGAATCGGGGATACCTTTTGAATGTAGCATCCTCTGCTGCATTTTACCCCGGTCCGATGCTCGCGGCGTATTATGCAACCAAAGCATATGTATATCGTTTGACATTGGGAATTTACGAAGAACTGCGCCGCAAAAAAAGTAAAGTTTCGGTGAGTGTTCTTTGTCCGGGCCCGGTAAAAACAGAATTTGACCGGGTGGCAAATGTGAATTTCAGCCTGAAGGGGCTGAATTCTATGGATGTGGCAGAATATGCACTGAAGAAAATGTTTCGCAAAAAAACAGTGATTATTCCCGGGTTTACCATGAAGTTGGGGAAATTTTTCTCTCGCTTTATTCCCGAAAAGCTTCTTCTTTTTATTCTTTATTATGTGCAGAAGAAAAAAGCATAAGGAGGATTATAATTGAAACGGTTTCAGAGCGTGTGGCTCAAAATATTTGCAGTTGGTGTAGGCTTGATTCTGGTTAACAAGCTGTTAAATAATGTCAGCGGATTCTACGGTGTTTTCGGGAAGCTGATTGAATTGGTGCGCCCGTTTCTTGTGGGTGGGCTTCTGGCATTTGTGCTTTATAAGCCGTCTCATTTTCTGGAAAAAAAGCTTCAGACTCAAAAAAACAAGCTGGTCCGGAAATGCTCCAGAGGGTTGGGCATTGCGGCGGTATATTTGCTGCTTGCGGGCATTTTGTTTTTGATTGCCAAGGTTATCTGGCCGGCAGTATATCGCAATATAGAACAGTTGGTGCTGGAGTTTCCCTATTACTATAATCGGGCTGTGCACCTTTTGGAAGAATATAAGATTGTGACAGAGTTTGAGCTTCTGGAACGGATGAAAACGATGCTGGAGAGCGTGCTTTCGGCCGACTCTTTCAGCAAATATATGGGCTATCTTTCCGGCTTTGCAAGCTCTGTGGTGGATATCTTTGTGGGCATTGTGGTCTCGGTGTATATGCTTTTGGAACGGGAAATGCTCATTAGTGTATTGAAACGTCTGATTCGCCTATTGGTGAAAGAATCCAGACAAAATCAAGTGATTTCATATTTTACCAAGGCTTCCAATCTGTTTTATTCATATTTTGCAGGTTTGGGCTTGGACGCCATTGTGGTTGGATTGATTGCAGTGCCGTTTTTCTATTTTTTCCGTGTGCCTTATGCCTTTTTATTTGGAACTGTTATAGGCATTTGCAATCTGATTCCTTTTGTAGGTCCTATTTTTGCCGCTGGATTGATATTTGTGGTATGTTTCTTATCGGTAGGGCCGGTAAAGGCGATATGGATTTTGGTATTTCAGATTATACTGGGACAGTTGGATTCCCACATCATTCAGCCTCGCATTATCAGCAATTCCGTTGGCATTACTCCCTTTTGGGTGGTGTTCTCGGTGGTGGTATTCGGTGAGCTTTGGGGTGTTCTGGGAATGATTGTGGGTGTTCCGCTGGTGGCGGTGGCAAGATTCTTGTTTGTAGAAATGGAAGAGGCAAAACAGAATCGTTGTCAGTCCCTTTGAACAATCTGTAAAAAAGGTGGATTTCTTATTTGAAATCCACCTTTTTTGTGTATTTTTTAGTTTTTCTCTCCAAAATATTGGAACAGATTACATTTTATCATGCCGTTATAGAGTTTCCGCTTTTTGTCACAGAATTTGCCGTAGCAATCTTCAAATTTTTCTTCCGGCGTAAGGACGAATACAGACCAGCCGGGTAAGTCCTTTCTGAAATGCTGTCCCATTTCCTTATATAAAATGCGACAGGCTTTTTCATCCAGCAATCGCTCTCCGTAGGGAGGGTTGCAGCAGATGGTACCGACAGGGTTTTTTGGGAAGAATTCCGCCACCGGCTTTTCAGAAATTTCCATTAGATTGGAAACGCCTGCAACCTTGGCATTATGCGTGGTCAGGCGAATGGCTTCCGGGTCAATATCGGATGCCAGTATTTTTAATTTTGAGTCTTCGCGAATCAGGCTTTTTGCTTCTTCTTTGGCGTCTTTCCATACTTTTTTCGGAATTTGAGCAAATTGCATTGCAGAAAAATCCCGATGGATGCCGGGAGCAATGTTTTTTGCAATCAATCCCGCTTCAATGGGGATGGTACCCGAACCGCAGAAAGGGTCTGCAAATACACCATCGTAGCGAAAATGCGTCAGGGTTACAATGGCAGCAGCGATGGTTTCTTTTAAGGGCGCACGGTTAGAGTTTTTTCGGTAGCCACGCTTGTGAAGCGGTTGACCGGAGGTGTCTATCATCAGCGTCAGCTTATCTTTAATTAAGCTGAATTCAATTTGATAAAGTGTGCCGGATTCTGGAAACCATTTTTGTCCATAGGATTCTTCCAGGGCACTGACAACGGCTTTTTTGATTACCGATTGGCACCCGGGCACACTGAACAGCTTTGATTTTAGGGAATAGCCTTTTACGGGAAAGGCATCTTCTTTTTCAATCCAATCTTCCCAGGGGAGATGTTTGGTAAATTCAAACAGTTCGTCAAAGGTGGTAACAGTGGCTTCTCCCATTTTAATGAGAAGTCGTTCGCCGCACCGTATCCACAAATTGCAACGTGCAATGGCGGTGTAATCCCCTAAAAAAGTAACTCTTCCGTCGGTTACCTCGGTGACTTCGTAGCCCAGCTTTCTGACTTCCTTGGCGACCAGCGCTTCCATTCCGAACAGGGTGGTGATAATAAGCTCCATCACCATTAGTCTACCAGAGTGAAGCCGGCATCTTCCACAGCTTCTTTGATGATGGTATCCGATACTTCTTTGGTTAAGGTAAGAGTGGCAGTGTTTTCTTCCAGATTTACGCTGGCACTGATTCCGTCAATGGCATTCAAAGCTTTTTCCACTCTCATAGAACAGTGAGCACAGCTCATGCCTTCTATTTTTATCTTCTTTTCCATAATGGGTGTCTCCTTTTTGATATTTTCTATAGTATATCATAACAAGAAATAAAAAGTCAATGAAAAACTTTATTTCACCGGCATTGTTTTGGTGTGTAAATGTTTATTCAACGAAAAAGAGCTGTCTCAAAATGGCATTCATTTTGCGACAGCTCCGTGGTATCAGCTGTATTTTTCTTCAATTTTTTGTGCAATTTCATCGGCATATTGCTGAATTTGGGCAAGGTTTTCTCCCTCAATCATCACGTGGAACAAAGGCTCTGTTCCGGAGGGGCGAACCAACGCTCTGCCTTTTTTGAACAGCCGGATAGAGACGTTTTCTACCAGTTCCAAAATAGCTTCGTCTTTCAGAACCAAATCCTTGTTTTTGTTTTGTACTCTGGCATTGACAAGCACCTGGGGCAGTTTGTCAAACACCTTGGACAGTTCAGACATTTTTTTGTTTTCGCTAACCATAATCTCAACGGTTTTTAAGGCGGTAAGAATGCCGTCACCGGTGGTGTTGTGGTCTGAAATAATGATATGCCCTGATTGCTCACCACCCAGATTATAACCGTTTTTCAGCATTTTTTCCAACACGTACCGGTCACCCACATTGGCTTGCACAATGTTGATGTTGTTTGCTTCTCCAAACAGGGTTAATCCGAAATTGCTCATTACGGTGCTTACTGCTGTGTTTTTCTGAAGAGTGCCGTTTTTTTGCATATTTTTTGATAAAATTGCAAGAATCTGGTCACCGTCTACCGTGTTTCCTAATTCGTCGGAAAAGAGAACTCTGTCACCGTCGCCGTCAAAGGAAATGCCCACATCACAGCCGCATTTTACTGTGTAATGACAGATGTGTTCCGGATGGGTGGAGCCGCAATTTTGGTTAATATTTTTTCCGTCTGGTTGGTTGGAAACGGGAAATATTGTTGCTCCCAACTCGGAAAAAACCGATTCCGCAACGGAAGATGTTGCTCCGTTTGCACAGTCAAGGGCAATTTTTAAGCCCTTAAAATTGCAGTTGACGGTTGATTTCAAAAAGTTGATATAGTCTCGTTCTGCATTTTTTGCAGGGAAAATTGTTCCGATTGCATCCGGCGTCACATTGGGCAAAGTTTCCGGATTCCGAACAATTTTTTCAATTTCGTCCTCTGTTTCATCCGGCAGCTTAAATCCTTTTGCATCAAAAATTTTGATGCCGTTATATTCCATCGGATTATGGGAAGCAGAAATCATAATTCCGGCGGTAGCATGGTAGGAGCGTAGTAAATGAGCCACTGCCGGGGTGGGCAGAACGCCTGCCGGTATCACGCTTCCGCCTTGAGATAAAATTCCTGCGGTAATTGCTGACTGAAGCATATCGCCGGAAACACGAGGGTCCTTAGCAATGAAAAATAACGGTTGAACAGATTGTTCTTTTGACAGTACAAACGTAGCAGCTTTGCCAACCAGATAAGCTAAAGTGGGGGTGAGTTCTTCATTTGCGATTCCTCGTATGCCGTCTGTGCCGAACAGTCTCGCCATAGAAATACCTACTCCTTTATGATGATAATTTCCGAAATCGCCTCGTCATAGCAATGAGCGAGTACGATATCGCCGGGTTCGTATGTGCTGTCCATAATTTCAGAAAAATCGGACAGTGTTGCTTTGTTGTTTTTCCAAAGATATACAGAGGGGATTGTATCCAGATTATAGACGTTCTGATCATGATAATATGTTGACTGGAAAGTCAGTTCTATTGCCTTGTCTTTGTAGATTTTCTCCACTCTGCCGTAAAGAATCTGTCTTTTATCAGTATTGCCAATTTTGTACTGAACTATTTCTGCACCGCGAGGTAAATCTTTCATATTTATGCAAATATTTACTGTGCGGATGGTGCCAAAATAGTCGCGCATAAAGGCAATCACATCTCCGGCTTTGATGTTTGTGTTTGTAGATTGGTTACGGTACTGCATGGTGACTTTGTCGTTTATCAGCAGTTCTTCCTGTTTGCCGTTTGCATAGCCAATTACTTTTTGCACAATATCTCCGTTTTCGTCAACAACGTCAGACACCTTGCTTACCAGAAAAAAGTAGGTGTACGGAGGAAGGTCTGATTTTTCAGATTCCACTTTTTCTTCCGGGTTGTTTTCTTCCTCGGTTTCTTCCTTGTTTTCAGGGGTAACATCTTCTGCGGGAGGTGTGTTTTTCCATTGCAATGCCCGATACAATACAGCAGCAGTTTCTGCACGGGTAATGTTTTCCGACGGGCGGAAGGTGTCATCTGGATAACCGGTAATAATGCCGTATTTGCTGAGGGCTTTGACAGCTTCCAGATAAGAGTCGTCGATGTCAGCTTGGTCACGGAATGAAATCATTCTGTCCATAGGGATGTTGCCGGTTTTCAGCGCGGAAAAAACGGCATAAGAAACTTCCTCACGGGTAGCATAGGTATCGGGATTAAAATTGCCGTCTGTAATAAAGTATCCTCCGCTTTTGGATACAAAATTGTAATACCATTGGTCGCTTTTTACATCGGGATAGGTGATATCTTCACCGTTTCCGAACAAGCTGCAGACCATTTTGGTAAGCTCGGCACGTGAAACGTAATTTTCCGGCAGAAAAGAGCCGTCCGGATAGCCGTTTATGGTGTTTTTTTCGGTTAATGCTTCGATGGCTTCTTTTGCCCAGCTGTAGTTTTCGGTAATATCAGAATATGCAAACACCTGTAACACATTCCCGAAAACGAGAAGAATACAAACTATGTAAGCGATAAATTTTTTCATAAAGGAAACCTCCATTTTGATTTTACACCTTTTTGACGTTAAAAAATGTAAAAAGTTTCATAAAACACTCTCTTATTATAACTAAAAGTGTAATCGTTTGTCAATAATAAATAAAAAATTCCAAAGGGGGATTCTGATTGCTTTTCGTTGTTGGAAAAACTGCACTTGTGTATGTGGTTGTCAATATTGCCATGCGCTGTATGGGGAAGCGTCAGGTAGGTGAGCTTTCTACTTCAGAGGTGATTGTAGCATTTTTAATATCAGAGGTGGCTGCTGCTCCTATTGGTGACCCCAGTGTTTCTCTTTGGCATTCTGTGATCGGGATTTTTGTGTTGGTTGTGATGGAATTTATTTACTCTTATCTTTCTATCAAGTGGCCGTTTTTTATGGTTTTGACTCAGGGCAGACCCACGGTGATTATTGAAAACGGAACAGTTTATGAAAAGGAGCTTTTGAAAAACCGTTTAACCATTACAGAATTAAACGAGGAGCTTCGGATGAAAAATATCAACATTGCCGATGTTTATATGGCAATTATTGAAAATAACGGACAGCTGACCATTATTCCCACCAATGATTCTGCCGGAGTTACCAGACGGGACTTAGGGATTCAGGTGAAGGAGAGTCCACAGGATTTTGCAATCATCGTTGATGGAAAAATTTTTCAGGATAATTTGAAGCGCGCCGGACAGAGCATGGATTTTGTGAAGAAGTATCTGAAAAAGAAAGGCGTATCGTCTCCGAAGGAAGTTTTGTGCTTGTATGCTGATAAAAACGGAGTCACTTTTTTCCAGAAAAAGATGAAACGGAAAAATCTGTTCAAAACGGCTAAAAAAGGCTGAAAAAAACTTGTAATGTTGTTCATTTCTTCGGTTGACAATGATTGAAAAATGATGTATACTGTTAAGAGAATGAGACGCTGTGCATTCGTTGCACAGGATCCCATAAAAAAACAGGTGGAAGCTTGCCTTTCACCGAGAAAAAAGTTCTTGGCAGAATGTCGGGAACAGGTTCAGCAAATTAAGGGAGGAAATTCATTATGGAATTCAAAGGTGGCATCTGGCAAGGCGAAATCAATGTCAGAGACTTTATCTTGAACAATTATACAGAATACACCGGTGATGAAAGTTTTCTGGAAACTCCTACCGAGCGTACTACTGCATTATGGGAAGAAGTTTGCGAACGCTTAAAAGTGGAAAGAGAACGTGGCGGAGTATATGATATTGATGAAAAAACCATTTCTACCGTGTCTTCTCACAAACCGGGTTATATCGACAAAGAGCTGGAGCAAATTGTGGGCGTTCAGACAGACGAACCCTTAAAAAGAGCAATTATGCCCTTTGGCGGAATTCGTTTGGTGCACAATTCTCTGGAAGCATACGGTAAAAAGATGGATCCTGAAGTTGCAAAAGTGTTCAAATATCGCAAAACACACAACGACGGTGTATTTGATGCTTATACCGACGAAATGAAAAAAGCACGTCATACCGGTATTATCACCGGATTGCCCGATGCATACGGCAGAGGAAGAATCATCGGTGACTACCGTCGTGTAGCACTTTACGGTGTAGATTATTTAATCGAGCAGAAACAGCTGGCAAAGAAAAAAATTAACCCCATGATTATGGACAGCCCTCACATTCGTTTGAGAGAAGAAATCTCCGAACAGATTCGTTCCTTGCAGGAGCTTAAGGTGATGGCAGAAAGCTACGGCTACGACATTTCCCGTCCGGCAACCAACGTAAAAGAAGCAATTCAGTGGGTATATTTTGCATATCTGGGTGCTGTGAAAGAACAAAACGGTGCGGCAATGTCCTTGGGCAGAGTTTCCACGTTCTTAGATTGTTATGCACAAAAAGACTTGGAAGAAGGCACCTTCACCGAAGAACAAATTCAGGAATTTGT
The DNA here is from genome assembly GCA_017468465.1 of Clostridia bacterium. Lineage (GTDB taxonomy): Bacteria > Bacillota > Clostridia > UMGS1840 > UMGS1840 > SIG452. The sequence goes on along the minus strand of JAFUIN010000028.1, from coordinate 63,905 downwards.
TGACCACTTCATTATGAAGCTCAGAATTGTGCGGTTCTTAAGAACACCTGCATACGATGAGCTGTTCTCCGGAGACCCCACATGGATTACCGAAGCAATCGGCGGCATGGCGTCTGACGGCAAGAGTTTGGTTACCAAAATGTCTTACAGATTTTTGCATACACTGACCAACTTAGGTCCTGCACCTGAGCCGAACATGACTGTTCTCTGGAGTGAACATCTCCCCGAGGCATTCAAAAATTACTGTGCAAAAGTTTCGATCCGCACCTCTTCCATTCAGTATGAAAATGATGATTTGATGAGAGCGTTGTTTGGTGATGATTACGGCATCGCTTGCTGTGTATCTGCTATGAAAATCGGAAAACAGATGCAGTTTTTCGGTGCAAGAGCAAACCTGGCGAAAGCGTTGCTTTATGCAATCAACGACGGGAAAGATGAAAAATATTTCGAGCAGGTTGGTCCCAAGGTGGGTGCTCTTACCGGTGAATATCTGGATTACGAGGAAGTTCTTCAGAAATTTGACGGAATCTGCGATTGGTTGGCAGAGCTTTATATCAACACTTTGAATATTATTCACTATATGCACGATAAATATTGCTACGAAAAATTGGAAATGGCGCTTCATGATGAACAAATCATCAGAACTTCTGCTTGCGGTATGGCAGGTCTTTCTGTTGTGGCAGACAGCTTGTCAGCAATTAAATATGCAAAAGTAAAACCCATCCGAAATGAAGAAGGCATTGCTGTTGATTTTGAAATCGAAGGCGATTATCCCAAATATGGTAACAATGATCCCAAAGCAGATGAAATTGCAGTTTCTGTTGTAGAAAACTTCATGAAAAAGCTTTCCGGACATACCACTTACCGTAACTCCAAGCCTACCATGTCTATTTTGACGATTACCTCCAACGTTGTATATGGTAAAAAGACTGGTTCTACTCCTGACGGCAGAAAAGCCGGTGAACCCTTTGCACCCGGTGCAAACCCCATGCACGGCAGAGATTCCAAGGGCTGCATTGCTTCCATGAAATCAGTTGCAAAACTGCCCTATGAATATTCAGAAGACGGTATTTCCTACACCTTCTCTATTATTCCGTCTGCACTGGGTAAAACAGAGGACGAAAAAGTGGAAAATCTGGTTTCGCTGTTAGACGGTTATTTTGGAGATACCGGTCATCACATCAATGTAAACGTCATCAATAAGGATGTGCTTATGGATGCGATGGACCATCCGGAAAAATATCCGCAGCTTACCATTCGTGTTTCCGGCTATGCCGTTAACTTTATCAAGCTGACAAGAGAACAGCAGTTAGACGTTATTAACAGAACATTCCACACCCGCTTCTAATAGGGGTTAGTTGTTCGAAAGGGAAAAGTAAATGGAAGGATATATTCATTCAGTAGAAACCTTTGGAGCTGTTGACGGCCCGGGGCTGCGCTATGTGGTGTTTTTTCAGGGTTGTCCGCTGAAGTGTCTGTTTTGCCACAATCCGGATTCATGGAAATTGGAAGAAGGCAAAAAAAAGAGCGATACCGAAGTGCTTGCTGATATTTTGGAGTATAAAAACTTTATCAAGCGCGGAGGCGTTACATTTTCGGGCGGAGAGCCGTTAATGCAGCCTGCATTTTTGCTGTCGTTAATTCGCAAATGTAAAAAACAGGGCTTGCACACTGCCATTGACACTGCAGGTTCGATTCCATTGGAGATTTCCCGTGCAATCATTGCAGAAGCGGATATGCTTTTATTGGACATCAAAACGCTGGATGAAGCCTTGTATCCGGAGTTGACAGGACATTCCATTCACAATAATCTTGCCACGCTGGATTTTTGCGAAGAAATCGGGAAGCCCGTCTGGATTCGACATGTGTTGGTTCCGGGGTATACGTTGGTGCAGGAACGGATGGAAAAATTAGCAGCTTATCTGAAACCATATAGCTGTATTGAAAAAATTGAATTGTTGCCCTTTCACAAGCTTGGTGAATACAAGTGGGAACAGTTGGGTTACACCTACAAATTGTATGATGTTCCTGTTCCTACCGAGGAAGAAATGGCATTGGCAAAGAAAATTTTTCAAGTTGAGTAGAAAAAAGAATCTGTCGGGAAACGGCAGATTCTTTTTTTGCATATTCTTCAATGTATTTGGCAATACTTTCCGTGAGGTGAACGATATGATAGGAATTCTGATGAGTGTGTTGGCGGGAGCCAGCATGAGTGTGCAAGGGGTATGGAACACACGTCTTTCTCAAAAAGTGGGGCTGTTTGAAGCCAATACCATAGTTCAGGGAACGGCATTTCTTTTGGGACTTCTGGCAATGTTTATGTTTGGAAAGGGGAACCTGCGAGAGCTTACAAACACCCCCAAATTATATTGGCTGGGTGGAGTTTTGGGAATTGTCATCACCGTTACGGTAATGCTTTCCATCAAGGATTTAAGTCCCACACAGGCGATCTCCATTATTTTGATATCCCAGCTGTTGGTTGCGGCAATTATTGATGCTTTTGGGTGGTTTGGCAGTGAACAGGTTCCGTTTACATGGAACAAATATGCAGGCCTGATATTGATGATAGGCGGCGTCATTTTATTTAAGTGGCAGCAAGGCGGTGCCTGAACTGCTCAAAAAACAGTCGGATTTTTTGCAAAATCCGGCTGTTTTCTTGATTTTGGGGAGTGGTTTGATACAATATAGGAGTAACGATTTGTTAAAAAAGGGAAAAAGGAGAGTCCTATGAAAACAGATTCTTTTTCCAAAGAAAAGCATCTCCCGGTGAGACGCTTTATTGCGGACGAATCTAAAGTGGCAACCGGATTGTACGGTCCCAATGCCATTGCGGAGGATATTGATAACATACATGCAATGTTCGATCCCTTGGCTGAAATTTTAGGCGGCACACAACAAGGAGGGATCAGCGAAAAAAATTTGCAGGACGGTGCTGTATCGGAGCAAAAACTTGCACCGGGTATCCGTGAAAAATTAGCACATACTGCCTCTGAAGAGCTGCTTGCAGACCTTCGAAAAGAATTGGAGCAGGCAATGGAGGAAAAAGCGGGCAGAGCTACCACCTTATCCGGTTACGGAATTACGGATGCCCATACTAAAGAAGAAATCGCGGAGTTGCTGTCACAGTGTCAGAATGCGGAAGAATTTCAAGCATTCCGGAAAGAAGTTTCAGAAACACTGATGCAAAAAACAGGGGAAACCCTTCTTCACGAGGTAACGGTTGACACACCGGTCTGGAATAATCAGCCGACGTTTACAGGTGCGCTGGACGCCGGGTTTCATACAAAGGATTTCTTTTATGTTACGCTGAAGGATGCAGCCGGTAATGACTTGCCCGACGGACAGTTTATGCTAAAAGACTTCTATACGGATGATGCCACTGTATATTCTACTGTTTTTTCGTTGAAAAGCCTGGACACCGGCTTCGATACGCTGATAGAAAATTATCCGGTGGAATTCACCTCTCTCACACCGGCTGTAAAAATGAGAGATGCAGGAGTATTCGAGGTATCCTATACGCCGGAGAATTGGCAATTAGGCGGTGAAAAGGGGAATTTGAAAATTGTCACCTTCGGAGAATTTATACAGCGTTCAGGGAATGCTTACTTTATTTCTTCATTTTCAACAGATAATGCAGTGTCAAGCTATCATTCGAGCAACAGTAGCGCATTCCAAAATGCTTCTACAAAGCAAATCATTCCTTATGCGGCACTGGGGGTTGGAAACTATAAAACAAATCGCTTTTTCGATGAATGTGTATTGGAGCGTACAGATAACAGCCATTACTGTGCCAAAAGAATTGTTACTCTGCGTTATATCAAGCAGAATAGCACTAATTACAGTATTTCTACACATAGCGTGTTGGGTTACGGCGACATCTTAAAGGCAGATACAAAAATCACAGAAATCAACATTCAGGTTGCGGCAAAGCTGAACTATGGAGTCATCCGTAACGGTTCGGTAATTCGCATTTCGGAGGTGAAGTAAGATGATGATTTTGAAAGACGGATGCTATGTTGTAAAAGAGGAAGAGTGCATGGAGGTCGCTTTTTCTTATGAAGAAAGGGTGGTTTCTTTGATTCGCCAAAAATACTCTTTAGATGAAGAATTGGCAATTCAACGTCAAAGAGATACCAAGCCGGATGAGTTTCAACTGTATTTTGAGTATTGTGAAGCGTGTAAGAAGCAGGCAGCAACAGGAGCATAATTTAGAAATTTTAGCATAAAATTTCATAGAAAGGCAGATGAGTTTTATGCAGCTTCTTCCGTATCGCGACGTGATTTTAGTAAAAAAGTCCAGCTCTTTTTGGGGAAAGATTGTGAAGATTTTTTTGCAATCGGAATATCTTCACAGTGAATATGTAGTAGATAACTGGCTGACCTTTGGTACCGATTTATCCCGTCCGGCAAATATTCATCCCTTTGGATACAGAAGGGGCGATATTGATATTTTTCGCTATAAATGGGAGCTTTCTCCCTTGCAGGAAAAAATCATTGTGGAGGAGCTGCAGAAGGCAACCGCTTTAGGCTATGACTGGCGAGAAGCTCTCTGTATTGGCTTTGGAAAAAAGTGCCGCGGTCCTTCCCGCAGATACATTTGTATTTCTGTGATTTTACAGGCCATGGAGCAAGCAAAAATGTTGCCTGGAAGAACCTCTCAAACCTATCATGATTTCAGCGTTTTTACAAATAGCGGATATTTTGAAAAGGTGCTGTGACTAAACGGTCACAGCACCTTTTTTTATTGATAGAGAAGCGGTTTAATTGTGTCAGAGTCAATGTTGTCAGCAGTATACCATTGGGAACCGGTGTCAATATCGTCAGAGGCTTCACCATTCATTGCCTTTACCGCCAATTCAACGGCACGGTAGCCAATGGAAATGGGGTCTTGTGTGACAGAGCCTAAAAATTTGCGGTTTCTTATGGCATCAATCTGTAATGCACCGGAGTCAAAGCCTACAGCGACCACCTTATCGTTTCCAATTCTTCCGCCGGAAATGGCGGCATCGGCATTGATAATGGCTTTTGCTGCAAATTCATTGGAGCCGTAAATTGCAATCAGGTCATTTTTGTTGAGCAGCGTTTGCGCAGAGGTTTGTCCCTGCGTGTCGTTAATTTCCGGGGGAATTGCAATATCAATGGTAACGTCACCGCCGGAAACGCCATTGGCAAATTTGGTGTGACCGATAATGGAAACCGTTTTTCCGGTAGATTTAATGAGATTTTCCATTTTATCCAAAAATCCCTGGGTTCTCATGCTGATGGACTGGGAGTTTGCTTCTTGAGATACCACGCCAATTCTGGGTTTTCCGGAAGATAACTTGCCCTGAATCGCTTCAAACATTTTTTGAGCGGCAAGCTCACCGGCTTTGTAGTTGTCGGTGGAGGCATTGGCATAAATAGTGCCTTCGGGAGCACCGGGAACACCGGAGTCGAATCCAATCACCGGGATGTTGTTTGCTTTTGCCTTGTTTACAGCATCTAAAGAAGCGGTGGTGTCTAGTGCGGCAATACAAATGGCATCGGGCTTTTTGTTAATGGCATTGTTAATCATTTCCACTTGGGCGGCAATGGCACCTTCGCCTTCGGGGCCGACAAAGTTAATTTTTACCCCCAGGTCTTTTCCTGCCTGGTCGGCTCCTTTTTTGACTGCCTTCCAGAAGTCATGCTGGAAGCCTTTTGCAATGACTTCAACGCTTTTTTGAGAGGTGGTTGTGCCGCCGCATCCTGTAAGGACAGCAATGACTGTCCAGAGTGCAAGAAGGGAAGCAATCAGTTTTGTTTTACGCATATAAAAAGATTCCTTTCTTATGATTTTTGTTTCACACTTTTTTCTTTTTTGCTGCGATAGATATCCAAAAGCACCGCACCGATTACCACAATGCCGGTAATGAGGGTCTGGTAGTGAGGCTGTAAATCCACATAAGGAAGTCCGATTTTCAGCACACTCATAATAAACACACCAATAAAGGTACCAATAATGGAACCCACACCGCCTGAAAGGGAGGTTCCGCCTACCACAACTCCGGCAATCGCCTGTAATTCAAAGCCTTGTCCGGCACCGGGAAGAATGGTGGTGTAGGTGGCAGCATAAGCAATGCCGGCAAGGCCGGCAAACAGACCGGACAACACGTATACAACGGTTTCCCATTTCTGCACATTCACCCCTGACAGACGGGTTGCTTCCTTGTTGCTTCCGATGGCAAAGGTGTATCTGCCGATTACGGTTTTATTTAAGAGAATTACTGCAACAACTGTAAATGCAATCAACACAAAAATCCCGGTAGGGAAGTTGTCAGCCGTGCGGAAAATGTCCTTATACCAGCCGTCTGCCGCACTTCGCATGGGAAAGGTGGTGGACTGCACGTTGGATACGATGGAACCAACCCCAGAAGCTACCATCATGGTACCCAGTGTGGCAATAAAAGGAGGAAGCTTCAATCGGGAAACCATGATGCCGTTCCCCAATCCGAAAATGCCGCCTACCAATATAATAATAATCAGACACAGCCATAGCGGCAATCCTGCATTGTTATATAAAGTTCCGCCCACAATGGCAGAGCACATCATAACCGTACCGATAGACAAGTCGATTCCACCGGTGATAATCACAAACGTAACTCCGATTGCAAGAAAGCCAATGTAGTAAGAAGCATCAAAGATGCTCACTAAGGTATCCACGGTGAAAAAGTTGGTTCCGAAAACAGAAAATGCAATATATAACACGATAAGAGCGCCCAGTGCAATAAATTTTTGCATTCCTTTTGTTTTGATATTTTCGATGATGTCGTTCATAAAAGAACTCCTTTCTTATTGTGGTGTGTTAACCTGTTACGATAGAGAAAGTTTCACCTTATCCTGCAGATTCACGTTTGGTTGCCAGCTTCATAATTTCTTCCTGGTTGGCATCTTTAATGTCTAATTCTCCGGTGATTCTCCCTTCGCACATCACGATGATGCGATCGCTCATCCGAAGCACCTCGGTAAGCTCGGAGGATATCATAATAATAGATTTTCCCATTTGTGCCAATTCATTCATCAAGGTATAAATTTCGCTTTTGGCACCTACGTCGATGCCACGGGTGGGTTCATCAAAAATCAGAATTTCAGAGTTTTGAATCAACCATTTTGCGATGACAACTTTTTGTTGGTTTCCGCCTGATAAATTTCGTACCAGCTGATGCACAGAAGGAGTTTTTGTTTTCAGCTTTTCGCAGTATTCCGAAGAAACCTTGTGAATGGCGGCTGAATTTACAAAGCCAAGAGAAGAAAACTTTTTCAAGCTAGGCATTACAGAGTTTTCCGATACGCTTAAATCTACCGCTACACCATACCGTTTCCGGTCCTCCGACAGATATCCGATTCCGTTTGCCACAGCATCCATGGGAGAAGAAATTTCTGCTCGTTTGCCGTGAATAAACACGGTTCCACTGTCCGGCTTGTCAGCACCGAATATTGCCCTTGCAAGCTCGGTTCTGCCTGCACCCATTAACCCTGCAAACCCTAAAATTTCACCTTTTTTCAGAGAAAAGCTGGCGTTTTTAACGTGCGGATACATCGTGAGGTTGTTAACCTGCAATACAGTTTCGGCATCATCGGAAACGGTGCTCTGTGTTTTTGGGTCTTCGTAAATGACACGACCCACCATCATATTGATGATTTCGTCTTTTGTGGTATCTTTGGTATTTACCGTACCGATGTATTCTCCGTCTCGCATTACGGTTACACGGTCTGTAATCCGCTCAATTTCGTCCATTCTGTGAGAAATATAAATCATTCCCACGCCTTTTTTCTTAAGATCGGCAATCATACAAAACAGCTCATTGATTTCTGTTTCAGTCAATGCAGCGGTGGGTTCGTCGAAAATGATGATTTTGGCGTGGTAAGAAATAGCTTTTGCAATTTCCACCATTTGCTGTTTTCCCACTGTCAGATTACCGATGGTTTCAGTTGGGCTAATAGAAATTCCAAGCTTTTGAAACAGCTCTGCTGTTTTTTGGTTGATGGATTTGTCATCCAGCCAGAATCCGAGTTTTTTTTCTTCCCGTCCGATAAATATGTTTTCTGCAACACTTAAGTGATTCATCATATTCAGCTCCTGATGCACAATGATAATCCCCATATCCTGTGCTTCCTTCGGGCTTTTTAGATGAAGCGGTTTTCCCATAAATTCTATGGTGCCGCCATTTTTTTGGTGAATCCCTGTGAGAATTTTCATCAGGGTGGATTTTCCGGCTCCGTTTTCGCCCACCAAGGCATGAACTTCGCCGGCATATAAGTCCAGATTTGCATCTTTTAATGCTTTTACACCGGTGAATTCCTTTGTAATATGTTGCATTTTTAAGATAGGAGTCTGCATAGTATTCACTGCCTCTTTTTCTAAAAAGTATTCAATGGTTTTCTGTATTTATGTTTCACAGTTTTTCATTATTTATAACCGTTTGTCAAAAAAATTTTATCCTGGGAAGACTTTTTGAATAAAAAGTGTCATTTTTTTAATAAAAATCAAAAAAAATTCAAGAAATATTCAAAAAGTATTTGAATTATAATAAGTAGTATGCTATAATATATAAAATAGGATGCCTTGGTGTATCTAAAATTATGAACAGTTAAAAATCAAACATGATAGAAAGGATGGTTTTATTATGCAGGAAAACATCTTATCCAATGATAAAAAAGGGGAAATCAAAGTAAGCAACGAGGTAATTTCTGTTATTTCAGGAATGGCTGTCAACGAAATTGAAGGAGTTGCTTCTTTGGCAGAAGATCCCGACAGCACCGTTTACTCCAAAAAAATGCTGTCACGCGGAATCAGCGTTTCAGTGAAAAACGATGAAATGACCGTTCTTATGAACATCGTGGTGAAAAACGGCTACAACATTAACGAGGTTGCAAGAGAAGTGCAGCTGAAAGTGAAAAGTACACTGGAAAATATGCTGGGATTCCGCATCAAAACAGTAAATGTTGTGGTTGCAGGAGTTGATTTTTCCGAAGCAAACGAATAAAGGAATTGTAAAAAATGAAAAGAAGAGAGTTACGAGAACACGCATTTAAGCTGGTCTTTTCGGGAACAGAAGGTGCTTTGCCGGAAGGGGGACTTTCGTATTATCTTTTAGATAATCAAATCACCGGGAAAGATGCCGCTGCCCTTACCGAAAAAACGGAGCTGGTTTTTTCTAATATTGAAGCAGTTGATAATGCCATAAAAGAAAATATAAAAGGCTACACCTTTGACAGAATTTCCAAGGTGTCCCTTGCAGTGTTAAGACTGGCTGTCAGCGAAATTTTGTTTGACGATGACATCCCCGACGGTGTTGCAATCTCCGAAGCAATGGAAATTGCTGCAACCTATGAGGATGAAAAATCAAAAGCCTTTGTAAACGGTGTGTTAGGTGCCGTTTCCAGAGGGAAGTAAGGGTTAATTATGGATGTTTTTACCATTACCGAACTGAATTTGTATATTAAGAGCCTCATTGAAAATGACAGGCTGCTTTCCAATGTCACTGTGAAGGGGGAAATTTCCAACTTCAAACATCATTCGTCAGGACATATGTATTTGTCCTTAAAAGATGACGGTGGAGTGATCCGTGCCGTAATGTTTCGCTACAGCGCGCAAAAGCTGAAGTTCCGTCCGGAAAACGGCATGCAGGTGGTTGTGAGCGGAAAGGTTTCTGTTTATGAACGGGACGGCCAGTATCAGATTTACATTGAAGATATGATGCCCGACGGTGTGGGTGCACTGTATGTGGCATATGAACAGTTAAAGGCTCAACTGGAGCAGGAGGGGCTGTTCTCTCCGGAATATAAAAAGCCGATTCCCAAATATCCGGAAACCATCGGGATTGTTACTTCCCCCACCGGTGCTGCAATCCGTGATATCTTAAACATCTTAAAACGGCGGTTTCCGTATACCAGAGTGTATTTATATCCTGCCTTGGTGCAGGGCGAAGGTGCGGCGGAATCCATCGTCAAGGGGCTACGTTTTTTTGACGGCAAGGTGGACACGGTAATCACCGGCAGAGGTGGCGGTTCCATTGAGGATTTGTGGGCATTTAACGAGGAAGCTGTGGCACGTCAGATATTTGCTATGAAAACGCCTGTTATCTCGGCAGTAGGGCACGAAACCGATTTTACCATTGCAGATTTTGTGGCAGACAGACGGGTTCCCACTCCGTCGGCTGCGGCAGAAATTTCGGTACCGTCCGGAAGTGAGCTGCAAAAGTTTTTGAAAATTGTAGATGGCAGGTTATATTCTGCTCTGCTTGGCAAATTAGAATCGTCTCAAAAAGAATTAAAGCGTCTTTTAGAACGGGAGGTACTCAGGAATCCGTTAGCGGTTTATGATGTGAAACGGATGCAGATTGATTCCTACACGATGCAGTTGGAAAATATTTATCGGAAAGAAATTCACACCTTGCGAGAACGGTTTGTCAAAAATGTGTCCAAGCTGGACGCACTTAGTCCGCTGAAAATACTGGAGCGTGGCTATTCGGTTACAGAGGATAAAAGCGGAAATCCGGTATCTTCAGTAAAAGCCTTTCAGGCAGGAGACCCGCTTTGTGTTACCTTGACTGACGGAAAGGTACATTGTAATGTAGTAGATGTCAAACCGAAAGAAAAAACCGGAGAGGAATAAATTATGGAAGAAAAGAAACTTACCTTTGAAGAAGGTATGAAGCGTTTGGAAGAAATTGTATTAAGTTTGGAAAAAGGATCGGTTGCTTTGGAAAATTCTATGGAGCTGTTTACGGAAGGCACAAAGCTTTCTGCTCGGTTACAGAAAATTTTAGACGAAGCAGAGGCAAAAATTAAATTGATTACCGAAAAAAACGGAGAAGTTACTGCTGTGGATTTTGAAGCACAGGAGTAACGGGAGTTTTGTATGAAAGAGAACCTCAAGAAAAAAGCAGGTCTTACCGAAACGTTTTTACTCAATGAATTAAAAAACTGCTCTACAAGCGACAGCTTACGTGAAATTATGCAGTATGCCGTGTTAAACGGTGGCAAGAGACTCCGTCCGGTGCTGCTTCTCAGCGTGTATGAGCTGTTTGACAGCAACATAGAAAAAGCCGTGCCGTATGCTGCGGCTTTGGAAATGATTCATTCCTATTCGTTGGTTCACGATGATTTGCCGTCGATGGATAATGACGATTTGCGACGGGGGAAACCCACTTGCCACAAACAGTTTTCCGAGTTTGGCGCCATTCTGGCAGGAGATGCGTTGCTGAATCTGAGCTTTGAAACTATGCTCAAGTATGCAAAAGAATTTCCCTTGGAGCGTGCACTTTCGGCAATGGCGTGCATTGGGGAGGCATCCGGTGCAAAAGGAATGTGTGCCGGTCAGATGTCCGATATGGAGCAAAGCGTTTCCGATTTTGAGAGCCTTTGCAAAATGTATCGAGGGAAAACCGGAGCCCTTTTGAAAGCGGCGCTGGTATCCGGCGGCATATTAGGCGGTGCAGATTCTGATACGGTTAGGCTTTTGGAACAATTTGCAGACAAAATCGGTCTGATTTTTCAGATAAAAGACGATGTTTTGGATGTTACGGCAGATGAAAAAACGCTGGGCAAACCTGTATTTAGCGATGAAAAAAATCAGAAAATAACGTTTGTTTCTCAATATGGCATAACACAATGCGAACAGCTGATTGATACTTATAAAAACGAAGCGTTAGAAATGTTAGACAGCTTGGAACAGACAATCGGAAAGAACGGTTCTGCCGACTTTTTGAGGAAGTTGACCGTTTACATGGCAGAGCGGAATTATTGAGAATAGGAGGATGATAGTTTGCATCCATTCGGAGAAATTTTTTCCAACACAATATTGGGGGCAACGCTGGTTTCCTGTTTATTGGCACAGCTTTTGAAAATTCCTTTTCATTACCTGGAGCACAAAGAATGGGATTGGACCCGTTGCATCGGTTCCGGTGGGATGCCCAGCTCTCACTCCTCATCTGTTTGCACCCTTGCAACTTGTGTAGGAGTGCAGACCGGTTTTTCTTCTGCTTTGTTTGCCGTCACCTTTGTGCTTGCCATCATTGTAATGTATGATGCTGCCGGTGTCAGAAAAGCAGCGGGAGAGCAAGCCAAAATTCTCAATCGCATTATCAAAAAGTTTGAAAAACAGGAATTTCATATAGACCAGGAGCTAAAAGAGCTTATCGGGCACACCAAACCGGAGGTGTTTGCCGGTGCGATTCTCGGAATTCTGCTTGGTATTTTATTTAGCATATAATGATTCAATAAACTGTGGCACTGTATTCTAGTCAACTATGTATTATTGAAGGCGGGCCTAAAAATCCGCTAAAGAGCATATCGATGAAGTTCCTTGTGTTTGCTTCGGACGCCCAGTCCGGGGTGGATGCTGGGAGTTAAGGTTATGGGGCAGCCGTTAATGGCATAGTGGCCGAAACCCTATTTCCGTGGAGACCTGTCCTCGTGGTCGGCAATTTCTGTACCTTAATCGGTACAAGCTGCCTTCTACGGTTCAGGATTAAACCTGCAATTGCGGTATGATATTCAGTTTGATTGCTGTGTGCAGAGTAGCTTGCCTTGAGTGAACATGAGGGGAGATTCGGATCAGACATGTTATCGGAAGGGCCCTCCGATACATGTTATCGCCGGTTGAAACTCTGTTTGCAAAACAGGATTAAATAGTACAAATGTTGTATGGGAAAACCACTAGACAGAACAGCACCGGAGGATTGCAGTGCGGACTCAGTGGCGATCGAGTGCAGTAAACAGGCAACTTTACTGGAAACACTTTCAAGAGAAATCGCTCCATTGGCGACAAGGAGTAGTGTTTCGGGAAATCCAACTCGACCTAAGCCGCAGAATTTACTCCGGTTCTGCCACAGGTTAACTATAAATTGTAAAATGTAATTGTCCATTCCTTTCTCGTGGATAAATTTTCAGCCATAGTGTGTGAAACTGCTCGTGAATACACCAAGTATTCACTGCGCTTTTCGCCCACTCTTGCAAGAAAATTTATTCCACGATAAACAAACGTCCAATCACATTTTACAATTTTGGAAAATCACTTTGATATCAAAAAAATGATATTGCAGGCTCGGCGGTTGTGACAAACCGTCTTGATTACATCAGGAGAAAATTATGGAATCAAATAAATCAGAAAAAGAAGATATCCCGAAATCAAAATCAAAAAAGAAGCCGATGAATTGGGCGGTGAAAATTACTGTTATCACCTTTTTCATTGCATTCTTTATGGGGATGTTTGCAGATATATTATCCAAAAATTTGAACTTTTTCCCGGCGCTTTTGGTCCTGATCTTTATTATTCTGGTAGGGATTATTGCCGACATGGCGGGGATTGCCATTGCAACAGCCGATGAAAAAACCATCAATGCAATGGCGGCACGAAAAATCAGTGGTGCCAAGGAAGCATTGGCGTTACTGCAAAATGCCGAGAAAGCCACCAGTATTTTTAATGATGTTATCGGGGATATTTCCGGCATTATCAGCGGTGCTACCGGTGCTACCATCGGGGTATACCTGGTGGCGATGCTTCAGGAGTTGTTGGAAAAAGGTAATGCTCAGTTGGGGCAATTTCTGCTTTTGAGCTTGCTTTCAGCACTGATTGCGGCGCTGACAGTAGGAGGCAAAGCAGCTGGAAAAAAATATGCCATGAAAAACGCGGCAAAAATTGTATATCTGGTCGGAAAAATTGCTTATTTTCTAAAAAACATTAAGCAGATTTTTCGCAGAAAATATTAAATTTTTCAAAATAAGATAACAGGAAACGGAGAAAACACTGTGAACTCTCAAAAGTTACTCGAAACGCTCGAAACCTATGAAGATTTCAAAGCCCTGTCTATGACAGAGCTGGAAGTGCTATGCTCCGAAATCCGCGAATTTTTAGTGGAAAGTGTTTCAGAAACCGGTGGCCATCTGGCATCTAATTTGGGGGCGGTAGAGCTGACGGTTGCACTTCATTCTGCTTTTTCTTTCCCGGAGGACAAGCTGGTGTTTGATGTTGGGCACCAAAGCTATGTGCATAAGATTCTCACCGGTAGAAAAAATGAGTTTGTTAATTTGCGGAAATTAAACGGCTTGTCCGGCTTTCCAAAAACCAGCGAAAGTGAGTTCGATGTGTTCCATTCCGGACACAGCTCAAACTCCATTTCAGTAGCATTGGGCTTAAAACGCGGAATGGAGCAGCAGGGTAATCCTTCCCATGTGGTTGCTGTACTTGGTGACGGTGCATTAACCGGTGGCATGGCAATCGAAGCCATGAACGATGCCGGCAGAGCCAAAAACAACATCATTGTTGTATTAAACGACAATGAAATGAGCATTTCCGAGAATGTGGGCAGCATTGCAAGACATTTGGCAAAAATGCGAACCAGCCCCATTTATTTAAGAACCAAAGGCACTGTTTCTACCTTCTTTTCTAAAATTCCTTGGATTGGAAAGGGGTTATATAAAGGAATCTCTGCTTTTAAGGCAGCGTTTCGCAATATGATTATCGGCGATAATATTTTTGAAGAGCTTGGTTTTTATTATGCCGGACCATTCGACGGGCATAACCTAAAGGGGCTTTGCAAAGTATTTAACCAGTTAAAAGATGTGGGAAAACCCATTGTGATTCACGTCATTACCAAAAAAGGAAAAGGGTATGCTCCGGCAATGGAACGCCCGGATTTGTTTCACGGAGTGAAAGCATTCGACGTAAAAACAGGTCGTTCAGCGCCCTCGGGGATGAACTTTTCCAAAGCCTTCGGTAACGCCATTACAGAGATGGCAGAAACCAACAAACGTGTGGTTGCTATTACCGCAGCAATGCCGGACGGGACCGGGTTGAATGTTTTTCGGCAAAAATTCCCCGATCGTTATTATGATGTTGCCATTGCAGAGGGGCATGCTGCCGGTCTTTGTGCCGGGCTTTCCATTGCAGGAACAGTGCCGGTATTTGCGGTGTATTCTTCGTTTCTGCAGCGTGCTTATGACCAGTTGATTACCGACATCTGCGGTATGAATCTCCATTGTGTATTCGCAGTGGACCGTGCCGGAATTGTGGGAGAAGACGGTGAGACGCATCAGGGCATTTTTGACATTTCCTATCTGACCTCCATGCCCAACATGACAGTATATTCGCCTGCAACCTATCAGGATTTGAAAGAAATGCTTCGGGAAGCAGTGGAAGAAAGAAACGGTCCCTGTGCAATCCGTTATCCAAAAGGCGCAGAAAGTGAAGAGATTTGCCGGTTGGAACAGCCCTTTGAAAAAGGCAAAGCCCAGGTTCTCGTAGAGGGAAAAGATGTTTCTATTCTTTGCGAAGGTTCTATGGTTGCCGAGGGATTAAAGGCGGTACAGCGTCTGAAAGAATGGGGTGTGTCTGCAGAACTGGTGAACTTGCGGTACTTAAAACCCTTGGATATGGATACGATATTCTCATCCCTGAAGAAAAATAAGAGAGGGGTAGTGATGGAAAACGCTACCCGCTACGGAAGTGTGCATTCTGCGCTGTGCGGTTACACCGATGTTCCGCTCTATTCCGTTTCTGTTCCCGATTGTTATGTTCCACAAGGGAAGATTGCTGAGCTGTTTGAACTACTTGGAATGGATGGGGAAAGCGTGGCACAAAAAATTATGGAGGAATTTTTCCGTTGAAATTACGATTAGATGTAGCATTAACCGAACGAAATCTTGCACCCTCACGGGAAAAAGCAAAGGCACTCATTATGGCAGGGCAGGTGTATGTTGACGGACAAAAGGCGTATAAAGCCGGTGAAACTGTCGATGATGACCAGACCATTACCGTAAAAGAGGAGCTTCCGTTTGTGTCCCGCGGTGGCTATAAGCTGGACAAGGGTGTAAAGGTGTTTGGCATTGACTTAACAGATAAAATTTGTGTAGATATCGGAGCTTCTACCGGTGGCTTTACCGATTGTATGCTGCAAAACGGCGCAAAAAAAGTGTATGCCGTGGATGTGGGTTACGGTCAGTTGGACTGGAAGCTCAGAAGTGATGAACGGGTCGTTGTGTTAGAGCGCACCAACGCCCGCTATTTAACCGAAAAAGAAATTCCCGAGAAGGCAGATTTTTTATCTGCCGATGTAGCTTTTATTTCATTAAATACGGCTCTTTCCACAGCAGTGGACTTGTTGTCTGACTCTGCCGAGTTGATGGTTTTAATTAAGCCTCAGTTTGAAGCAGGTCGTGAATTTGTTGGAAAAAAAGGTGTTGTAAAAGACAAAAAAGTACATTACGATGTCATTGTACGAGTTTGTGAACAGATGATGGCAAAAGGACTCTCTCTTCTGGATTTGGATTTTTCACCCATTAAGGGGCCGGAAGGTAATATTGAGTATCTTTTGTATATGACAAAACGCCGGGAACCTTCTATGGATTATCTTAAAAAAGCGAAGGAAATTACAGAACAGTCTCATACCACATTGGATTAAAAGGTGTATTATGAAAATTGGAGTTGTATCAAGAACCCCCAGTCGAAATCCCAAAGTAATGAAACAACTGATTGAGCTTTTGCAAAAACATGATGCGAAGGTTTATTTTCCGTGCGGTCAGCAGGGGGGCGAAGCGGGAGAATATCTCCCTGTGGACACCTTTTATCAAACGATTGAGCTGGTGATTGTGCTTGGCGGAGACGGCACACTGCTTCGGGTGGCACAGGAGGCTTCCAGATATGACATTCCGATTCTCGGCATTAACCTTGGAAGAGTTGGTTATTTGACCGATTTGGAGCAGAGTGATCTGGAATTGGTTGCCCGTATTTTTACGGGAGAGTATACGTTGGACGAGCGCATGATGATTACTGCCTCGGTGGCTGATGACAGCGGCGAAAAATACTGTTTTTATGCCTTGAACGAAATTGCTCTTTCCAGAGGTAATTTTTCCAAAATGCTGGAAATGGACCTTTATGTTGATGACGAGCTTTGTACCCCTGTTCGTGCAGATGGGTTGATTGTGGCAACTCCCACCGGTTCTACGGCATACTCCCTTTCTGCAGGAGGGGCAGTGGTAGACCCGTCGGCAGAAGTGTTTGCGGTAACCCCTATTTGCCCGTACACCCTGAACATTCGCCCTATGATTATTTGTAAAAACCGTACCATCAGCATCCGTCAGAGAACCGACACAGAAAATGTGTCTTATTTATCCCACGATGGAAACGAATCGGTGGTTATTTCGCCGGGAATGGAAATAAAAATCCGCATTGCCGACAAAAAAACAAAGCTGATTCGCATTGGAAACCGAAATTTTTATTCAGTTTTGAAAGAAAAACTGTAAGATAGGGGAGTTCTTATGAAGAAAAGACGCCAGGATGATTTAATTGCACTGATTCACAATGAAAAAATCAGAACCCAGGAAGAACTGACAGAAAAATTGTCCCGATTGGGTTATCCGGTGACGCAGGCAACAGTTTCCCGGGATATCAAAGAGCTGAAAATTATTAAAACCACCGATGAAAACGGAGAAATTTGTTACTGTATGCCCAAGGTGGATTTTACCGTAGGAGCAACGGGCGCCAATCTTGGCTTTTTTAAGAGCTTGATTCATTCTGTTGCGGTATCTTTGAATATTATTGTAATTCATACAGCAGCGGGAATGGCACAGGGCATTGCAGCCTCGGTTGACCATTTGGGAAGGGCTGATATTTTGGGCACCATTGCCGGTGACGACACCATCATGGTGGTGTGTCGCAGTGCGGAAGAAAGTCAGGCAGTGGCAGATTATTTGCAAACGCATTTGTAAAATTTTTGGGAAAGGAATGCCTTTTTTGGCAGAGCGGAACACGGCTATGCTCACCACGTTATTGATTAAAAATTTAGCGGTTATCCGTGAGATAGAAGTTTCTTTTGAAAAGGGACTCACCGTGTTGACCGGAGAAACCGGCGCCGGAAAATCCATTCTGATGGATGCACTGCAGATGATTTTGGGAGCGAGAGCTTCCAAGGATATGATTCGAGACGGTGAAAAATCTGCCCTGGTGGAAGCGGCGTTTTATTTTCCGGAAGAAGAGTCTGTTCCAGAAAAACTTTCTTCCTGTTTGATAGACAATTCTTTAATTTTGTCCCGTGAAATTTTTCGGGATGGCAGAAATGTGGTGAAAATTAACGGAAGCCTTTCCAACACCGCAATGCTTCGGGAGCTGGCACCCTATTTAATCAGCATCCATTCCCAGCACGATAATCAGATTTTATTTGAAAAAGAATTGCACTATCGTTTTTTGGATTCCTATGCAGAAAATGAAGCTGCGTTTTTGAAATATCAGGCATGTTACCGGGAATATCAGGCAATTTTGTCGGAACTTTCAGAGCTGGAGGTAAAATCCGAGCAGGATAACAGCCGTGTGGATTATTTGAAATTTGTAATTTCCGATATCGAAAATGCTCATCTTTTGCCCGATGAGGAGGACACCTTACGGGAGGTAAAGGCGGCATTCAAAAACAAAGAAAAAAATGAAAAGAATATAAAAAGTGCAACCTATGCATTGTATGAAAACCAAGAAAGTGCTTATTATTATGTTTCGGTTGCATTGCAGGCAGTATCTCAAATGGATGGAATGGAAGAACTTGCAGACCGTCTGGAAAATATGAAGCATGAAATTTACGAAATTTCGGAAACTGTTCGCGGGCAGGGGCAAGAAACTGAATCTCCATATCGAAATATTGATGAGGTAGAAGACCGTTTGGGAGAAATTTATCGCCTGAAACAAAAATATGGCGGTACATTCCAAGGGGTACTCACTTATTTAGAACAGGCAAAAGACGAGCTCTATTCTATTGAAAACAGAGAATCTTTTGTGGAGGAGCTTGCAAAAAAGAAGGCTGCAATCCAAAAAGAACTAACGGTTCTTGCAGAGGAGCTTTCCAACCGTCGAAGAAGGGCGGCAAAAGAATTGGGCGCTGCAATAAAAAACGAACTACAAGAATTGATGATGCCCAATGCTTCTTTTTTGGTTCGGCTAAATCAAACAGAGGACTTTCGTTCCTACGGATGTGAACAGGTGGAATTTCTGTTTTCTGCCAATCTGGGAATAGAGGCTGCACCTCTTTGTAAAATTGCTTCCGGCGGTGAAATTTCTCGCGTGAATTTAGCCTTAAAATCCGTTCTTCGAGGGATTGACCCGGCGTGTGCTTTTGTATTTGACGAAATTGATACGGGGTTAAGCGGCAGAGCAGCCCAGAAAACCGGAGAAAAAATGTATCACATTTCAAAGGGTGCTCAAGTGCTTTGTGTGACCCATCTGCCACAGATTGCAGCAATGGCAGACAATCATATTTTAGTTTCTAAGGAAGAAACCAAAGAAGAGACTGTTACCACGGTTTCTGCCATTTCGGAGAGCGAAAGAGCAAACGAGCTTGCCCGTATGATTGGCGGCGTTTCGGTAACAGAGTTGACCTATCAAAACGCCAGAGAAATTTTGGATTTGGCAAAACAATTAAAGCAGGAGTGTTAATATGGAGGTTACAGGAAGCGTTTTGCAGCTTTTGGATGACCGTAAAATTTTAGTACAAATTGAAAGAGCCTCTGCCTGTGGTGGAAATTGTCACAGTTGCGGAAGCTGCGGGGGAAGTGCATCACAAATTGTTGCGATGTGTCCCGAAATGGTGAAGGTAGGAGATAAGGTTTTGTTAGAAACATCTACCAACCGCTATTTCTTCTTGTCCTTTTTGGTGTTTTTTGTTCCGCTTTTTGTCATTGTGGCAGGATATCTTTTGTTACACGAATTTTTCACGGAAACTGTGTCCTCATTGGGTGCGGTGATTCTGGGAGTGCTTGCCTTTTTGGCAGTGGTATTATCTATGCGGAAGTTAAAAATACCAAAAGCAAAAAAAATCAGTTAAAAATCAGCGAGGAATATTATTATGAAACGAATGACCATATTTGCAGGGCATTACGGCAGCGGAAAAACAACTGCTGCTGTGGCATATGCAAAAAAACTCAGAGAACAGCACGAAAAAGTGATGATTGTGGATATTGATTTAATCAATCCCTATTATCGTACCAAAGATGCACAGGAGGAGTTGGATGCGCTGGGCATACAGGTGATTTCACCAACCTATGCCAATACCAATATCGAAACCCCTTCTGTTCCGGCACAGGTGATGGCAGCCTTCAGCCAAAAAGACACTTATGTGGTCTTTGATGCCGCCGGAGACGATGATGGCGCAGTTGTGTTAAGTCGGTTTTTTGTGGAGTTTTCACAAGAGGATTACGATTTTTTTATGGTGGTTAATACAAAAAGACCCTTGACTCGTGACGTGGAAAGTATTATAATATATAAAGACGATATCGAACGTGCTTCCCGTATGCGATTTACCGGCTTGGTAAATGCAACAAATTTGGGAGAAGAAACAACTGTTTCAGACATTTTGGAAGGCGAAGAAATTGTCAACGAGGTAGCAAAAGTTACCAATCTTCCCAATCGGTATACCTTTGTGTGGAACAAACTGATGGAGGAGTTGCCGGATTCCGTCAAACATAAGGCAACTGCAGTTCACTTGTTTCATAAAAAGCCCTGGGAATTATAATATTTTGTAAAAATTTTTCGATATTAGATCAAGCCCATTAAAAAAGAAATGGGAACAGAAAGGAAAAGAATGAGCTATGGCAAAAGTAACTTTTAATGAAAACGCTTGTAAAGGCTGTTATCTGTGTGTGGATGTGTGTCCCAAAAAGATTATTAAAAAAGCTACCGACCGCCTGAATGTAAAAGGCTTTAATCCGGTAGAAGTAACCGAGCAGGACCAGTGCATCGGCTGTGCATTTTGCGCAACCATGTGTCCTGATGTGGTAATTACTGTAGAAAAATAAGAAGGAAAGGAATTAGATTACGATGAGTGAAAAAGTTTTAATGAAGGGAAACGAAGCCATTGCTGAAGCTGCAATCCGCAGCGGCTGTAAACTGTTTTTCGGTTATCCCATTACTCCTCAGACAGAGGTTTCTGCTTATATGTCTAAAAGAATGCCTCAGGTAGACGGGCTGTATTTACAGGCAGAAAGTGAAGTTGCAGCAATCAACATGGTATACGGTGCAGCATCCACCGGTGCCAGAGCGATGACTTCTTCTTCCAGCCCCGGAATCAGCCTGAAGCAGGAAGGCCTTTCCTACATAGCAGGTGCAGACCTTCCCTGTGTTATCATCAATATTGTTCGTGGCGGCCCCGGTCTTGGTGGCATTCAACCTGCACAGTCTGACTATTTCCAGGCAACCAAAGGCGGCGGACACGGTGATTATCATTTGGTGGTTTTGGCCCCCTCTACCATCCAGGAATGTGTGGATTTAACCTATAAAGCATTTGATATTGCAGATGAATACCGCGTGCCTGTTATGATTATGGGTGACGGTATGCTGGGTCAGATGATGGAGCCGGTTTCTTTCCCCGAACATGATGATTCTGTCACTTTTGACAAATCCTGGGCGTGTAGCACCACCGGTATGAAACGTAAGAAAAATATTGTAAATTCTTTATACATCAATCCTGATGAATTGGAAAATCTGGTGTGGGAACGTCAGAAGCGTTATGACCTGATTACCGAAAAAGAAACCCGTGCTGAAAGCTTTTTCTGTGACGATGCCGACATCGTGCTGGTTGCATACGGCACCATTGCCAGAGTGGCAATGAACGCTGTGAAAAAAGCACGTGCAATGGGCATCAAAGCAGGTTTAATCCGCCCCATTACCTTGTGGCCTTTCCCGGAAAAAGAAATTCAGAAAGCAGCAGCAACTGCAAAGAGTTTCTTAAGCGTGGAAATGAGCACCGGTCAGATGGTGGAAGATGTAAAGCTGGCTGTAAATGGAAAATGCCCTGTAGAATTCTACGGCAGAACCGGCGGCGTTGTTCCGGTGCCCCAGGAAATTCTGGACAAAATCGTAGAAATGTCCAAGAAATTATAAGAGGGAGGATGAGTAAAGATGAGTATTGTATTTGAAAAACCTCATGCACTTTCTGATGTGGGCTTTCACTATTGCCCGGGTTGTACCCACGGCATTGTGCATCGTCTGGTAGCAGAAGTGTTGGATGAATTGAAATTAGAAGGAGAAACTGTAGGGGTTGCATCGGTTGGATGCTCCGTATTCTCCTACAATTATTTTGAATGTGATATGGTGCAGGCGGCACACGGCAGAGCACCGGCTGTTGCAACCGGTGTGAAACGTGCAAATCCTGACAAGGTGGTGTTTACCTATCAGGGTGACGGTGACTTGCTTGCAATCGGTACTGCAGAAACCATTCATGCAGCAACCAGAGGCGAAAACATCACCGTTGTGTTCATTAACAACTGTATCTATGGTATGACCGGCGGTCAGATGGCACCTACCTCTTTGGTTGGTCAGGTAACCCAGACCACTCCTTACGGCAGAAAGATTGAAACACAGGGTTGGCCTATTAACGGTTGTGAGCTGGTGTCCCAGCTGGAAGGTACTGCTTTGGCACAGAGAGTTGCTGTCAATAATGTAAAAAATATCAGAGAAGCAAAAGCTGCCATTAAAAAAGCATTTACCTATCAAACCGAGAAAAAAGGCTTCACTTTTGTAGAAGTGCTTTCAACTTGTCCCACTAACTGGGGTCTTTCTCCGCAAGAATCCATGAAATGGATGGAAGAAAATATGATGCCTCAGTATCCTCTGGGCGTATATAAAGATAAAGGTGCGAAAGGAGAATAAGACTATGCAGAAAGAATTTATCATTTCAGGCTTTGGCGGTCAGGGGATTTTGTTTATCGGCAAACTTCTGGCATACACCGGCATGAAAAATAATTATCAGGTATCCTGGCTTCCGTCCTACGGTCCGGAAATGCGTGGGGGTACAGCAAGCTGTAACGTTATTATCTCCGACGATGCAATCGGTTCTCCTCTGGTAACCGAAGCAACCGAAGTCATTGCTATGAACAGTCCTTCCTTTGTGAAGTTTGAACAGAGCGTAGCTCCCGGAGGAACCTTGTATTATGACAGCTCTCTGGTGAGCCCCAATCCGACCCGTACCGACATTACTTACATCGGTGTGGAAGCAACCAAGCTGGCAACTGAAATGGGAATGGGAAAACTGGCAAATATGTTTTTAATTGGCAAAGTTCTGAAAGAATCCAAAGTGTTTGAAATGGATGTTATTTTTGAAGCATTAAAAGGGCTTGTACCTGCAAAAAAACCGGAACTTTATGATTTGAACAAAAAAGCAATCGAAGCCGGTGCAAATTTATAAGATGACTTTTGGGCGGAAGGATCACCTTCCGCCCAATTTCCAAAGAATGATGTGAAAGAGAGAACGAACATGGCGTTTATTTCCGAAAACTTAGCAGTGAATGAAAGAGGACACCTCACCATAGGCGGTGTGGATGTGATGACCTTGAAAGAAAAATACGGAACTCCTCTTTATGTGATGGACGAAGATTTGATCAGACAAAATCTGCGGACATACCGCGACGCACTGAATACCCACTACAACGGTAACGGACTTTGTCAGTTTGCATCCAAAGCATTTTGCACCAAGTATATGTGTAAAATTGTGGCAGAAGAAGGCTTAGGCCTGGATGTGGTATCCGGCGGTGAGCTTTATACTGCACTTTCTGCAGGGTTTCCTGCGGAAAAAATCTGTTTCCATGGCAACAACAAAACAAAAGAGGAATTAACCTTTGCGATCGGTCACGATGTTGGAACCATTGTGGTGGATCATCAATATGAGTTGACACAAATTGATGCCATTGCGGAAAGCATGGGTAAAATCCAGAACGTGATTTTCCGTGTAAAACCGGGCATTGATGCACATACCCATGATTTCATTATGACCGGTCAGATTGATTCTAAATTTGGCTTTGCATTGGAAACAGGGGAAGCACTTTCGGCTGTTGGGTTGGTGAAAGACAAGAAAAATCTTTGCTATAAGGGACTTCATTGTCATATTGGTTCTCAGATTTTTGATGTAGAACCTTTTCGGGAAACTGCAAAGGTAATGATGAATTTTATCAAGGAAATCAAAGAACAATTCAATTTGGAAACCGAAGAATTGGATTTGGGCGGTGGTTTCGGCATTCGCTATGTAGAATCGGACGACCCGATTCCTTGCGACAAATATATCGAAGCTGTATCTTTGGAGGTTAAGGAACAAGCACAAAAGCTGAGCGTAGCTGTCCCCAGAATTTTAATGGAACCCGGTCGCTCTATTGTGGCACCGGCAGGACTTACCGTGTACGAGGTTGGATGTGTGAAAGAAATTCCGGGCATCAGAACCTATGTTTCGGTAGACGGCGGTATGGCAGATAACCCCCGCTATATTATGTATGGTGCAGAATATACTGCAGTTTTGGCAAATAAAGCAGATCAAAATGCAGAATATACGTATACCGTTGCCGGAAAATGCTGTGAATCCGGAGATGTTTTAATCGAACGGGCAAAGCTTCCCGAAGTAGCAGTGGGCGACACCTTATGTGTGTTGGCAACCGGTGCCTATAACTATTCTATGGCATCAAACTATAACCGCATTCCAAGACCGGCTGTTGTGATGGTTTCTAACGGTGCAGATAAGCTGGTAGTAAAACGCGAAACCTATGAAGATTTAATTAAAAATGATTTATAGTTTGTTAGCAAATAACAAATACTAAAATAGAGAAAGAAGGTTATCAAGATGGAAGTTAAAAATTTTAAGGAAGACGTGCTGAACCAAACCCTTCCCGTATTAGTAGACTTTTATGCCGATTGGTGCGGTCCCTGCAAAATGGTTGCACCCGTGTTGGAAGAGCTGGAGCAAGAATATGGTGACAAAATTAAAATTGTAAAAGTCAATATTGATACCGAAATTGACTTAGCTCGGGAATACCGTGTAGCAACCATTCCCACTATGATGGTATTTGAAAACGGTGAGCTTCGTGATTCTGTCATTGGATATCACTCCAAAGAAGAGTTGGTGGAACTTTTAGGATTATAACATTGCTCTAAAAAAAACAGGTGATTGGTATATAATCACCTGTTTTTTTTATGCTTATTTTTCTTTGGAGGAAAAGATGAGGGCAAAAAGATAACCAAAAAATATGGCAGCGCTGATACCGGCAGCACAAGCAGTCAATCCGCCTGAAATTACACCTAACAGCCCTTTTTCGCCGATTCCCTTGATGACTCCGTTTGCCAGAGCATTTCCAAAACCGGTCAGGGGCACTGTGGCACCGGCACCAAAACGCTCTACCAGAGGATTGTATAATCCCAAAAACGTCAGCACCACACCCGCCGTTACATATAACACTAAAATCCTTGCCGGTGTCATTTTTGTAAAGTCTATCAGCAGTTGGGCGATGGCACATAAAAATCCGCCAAATATAAATGCGTTGAGATAGTGCATCATAATGAAAGTCTCCTTTAGTTTTCCAGTTGAATCAGGTGTGCAATGCCGGGGATGCTTTCTCCCTGCATAGAAATGGTGGGAGACATCAGTGCTCCGGTTGCCATAAATAAAATTTTTTTAAGCTCTTTTTTTTGCATTTTTTTAAGGATATAGGAATTTAGTACCGACGCACTGCATCCGCAACCGGAACCGCCGGCGTGGGTATCCTGCGTTTCGTTGTCAAATATAAGACATCCGCAGTCTTCTAAATTGTCCACTGCTCCAAAATTCTGGTCTTGTAACAGCTGATGAAGCAGCTTTTTCCCAATTTCACCCAGGTCACCGGTGAATATCATATCATAATCTTTTGGAGCAGTTTTGGTATCCTTGAAAAAAGTAATTAAGGTATCACACGCTGCAGGTGCCATTGCCGCTCCCATATTATTTAAGTCGGTAATGCCGGCATCCACTACTTTTCCGATGGTTGCATGGGTGATGGATGGACCATTCCCTTGGGAAGATAATACACAGGCACCCGAGCCGGTGACGGTCCACTGTGCAGTAGGCGGGCGTTGGCCGCCGTATTCCAGGGGAAATCGAAATTGACGTTCTGCAGAACAAAAGTGGCTGGAGGTGGCACAAAGAGCATAGTCACCAAAGCTGCCGTCTACAAACACAGAGCCTGCTATCAGACTTTCTGCCATGGTGGAACAGGCTCCGTATAAGCCGAGAAAGGGAATTTGAAGGCTACGGGAAGCGTAGTTTGCAGAAATACATTGGTTGAGTAAATCTCCGCCCAAAAAGCATTGTATTTGTTCAGGGGTAAGTCCTGCCCGGTTTATGGCACCCAAAGCAGCTGTTTCCATCAGTTTGCTTTCCGCTTTTTCCCAGGAATCTTCTCCAAAATGACCTTCTCCGATGGACAAGTCAAACCAGTCTTTCAAAGGCCCCTGGCTTTCTTTTTCTCCCACCACCGAATAAAAACCGTGGACGGACGGTCTGGATGGAAAATATAAAGTTCGCTCGCCAATTCGTTTGTTCATAGAGGCATCCCACCTTTCACAAGGTAATAGATTAACCCGCATATGATGGAAGAGGAAACACCATATACGATTACCGGTCCGGCAACAACAAACATTTTTGCGCCCACTCCTAAAATAAACCCTTCGCTTTTGAATTCCATTGCGGGAGATACCACCGCATTGGCAAAGCCGGTAATTGGAACAATGGTTCCGGCACCGGCGTGTTTTGCAAGCTTGTCAAAGATGCCAAGACCTGTAAACAGACCACTGAAAAAGATTAACGTCATTGAGGTGACACAACCGGCATCCTCTTTGGGAAGTCCCATATTTTTTGCATAGGTCAGAATGAATTCGCCCAATACACAAATCAATCCACCCACAGTAAACGCCCAAAAAATGTTTTTTAGCCATGGACTTTTTTCGTGTTGAGAAACCAGCTTTTGATAGTTCTTTTCGGAAAAATTTTTCACGAAGAACACCGCCTTTTCTTTTGCAGTTTTTTATTAGTTTGTTAGGAAAAAAATCATTTTATGATATACACTTTTTTGAAAAACTTCCATAAAATGGAATTGATCGCAAAAAAAGGAGATGTTTTTATGGTTATCACAAGACGAGGAAAGAGGCAAAAGCCGGGTAGGCTGAATGCTTTTCCAAAAATAACAAACAAAGCTGATATTGCCTCGGAAAGCGGAAAAGATAAACTGAATTTCATCATACAGCAAATACTGAAGCCTACTGGTCAGGGGTTACATATTGATAAGGGATATCAAAAAATTTATGAACAGTTAACCGAGGAACAACAAAAAAATCTGATTGACAAAACTGCCAACCAGATTTTATATGCACATTCTTCTGTTGTGTCCCATGTGCTGTCTAAGCTGTCGCACATATCGGTGGATTTCAGCCAGAAAACAGAGGTTTCTCTCCGACGGATGTTGCTTAATCGTGGAGCATAACTTTTTTGTAATAATCGAGTGTTTTCGGGCGGAAGTCACTTTGGGTCAGAAAGTATCGCTCGCAAGCATTGGAAAACTCGCTTAAAATAGCTTCATCTAACCGAAAAGACAAGAAGCTTTTGATGTCAGAATCTAAAATATAGTTCATGGCATTCAGCGTTGCGGGCGAAATTTTCAAAATGTTTCGTTCTTCGCCGGGAGAACAGGCTTTACACAGAATACATCCGTTTAATACGTCAAAGTAACAATAGGGTTCTTCTTCGGGTTCTGCACCGCATTCCATACATTCAAAGGTATGGGGGGTGAAGCCCTCAATATCTGCAATTTTCAGTTCGTATGCCGCCTTTATCAGCTGTGATGGAGCAGATTTTTTATTCAGCGCAAAGAGTGTGTTCAAGGTCAGCCGAAGCAACGTTTCGTTTGGCTGCTGTTCCATGGCAATATTTCCCAAAACATCTAAAATATAAAATCCAAGAGCCAAATCAGTCAGGTCGTTTTTGATGTCTAAAAACGGATGGATGATGGTTGCTTCCCGAAGGTTATAATAGTCACCCTTTTGAGCCAGAGTGAATTCGGAGTATAAAAAGGGCTTTGCACCTGACAGCTCTTTTCTTTTTAAGCTTTTGATGCCGGAGGCTTTTGCATTGATAAGCCCCATAGAATCGGTCATAATGGTGAGCATTTTATCTGCTTCATTGAAATCGGTTTCTTTTACGATGAGACCTTTTACGGTGATAAAGTCCATAAGCTATTCCTGTTTTCTGTTTATTTTTTGGAAAATGAAATTTTATTCTCGGTATGATTCATCAGTCGTTTTAAGTTTTCGTGGTGACGGATATACATGGATACTGTTAACACCACCAATAAAAACAGTTTTAAGGGATTGGGGTCAAAGAACAAAAACAAGAAAATGCTGGAGGTGCTTCCGGTCAAAGAGCCAACTGAAACATAGCGTGTAATGGCAATGGTACCAACCCCGATAATGAGCACAAACAGCCCTAAAAGAGGATTTAAGCAAAAGCAAGCACCCAGGGAGGTTGCAACACCTTTTCCGCCTTTGAAGCCGAAAAATACGGGGAAATTGTGACCCACAACTGCTGCAGTTGCCGCTACATAGGAAAGGGGAGCGTTTTTGGTGATGCCAAACACAATCCAGTAGGCAATGACAGCCTTAAATGTGTCAAACAAAAGCACAAAAATGGCGGGACCTTTCCCCAACACACGCAAGGTGTTGGTGGTGCCGGCGTTTTTGCTGCCGTGTTCTCTTACATCAATTTTGTAAAACAGTTTTCCAATGATAATAGAAAAATTTAAGCTGCCCAGAAGATAGCCTAACAGGGCAAACAAAAGAAATCTTAAATCAAACATGTTATCCTCCCGAATGATTTTGAAATAGGTTGATTACAGTTTTTTCTTTTCGTTTCGTTCCCGAATATAGAATTTAATGGGAGTTCCGGTAAAGTCAAAGGAGTTCCGGAGCTGGTTTTCTAAATATCTTTCGTAGGAGAAGTGCATCAGGCGCACATCATTTACAAAAATAACAAACTGGGGGGGATTGGTTGCAGATTGTACAGCATATAAAATTTTCAGTCGTCTGCCTTTGTCTGTGGGCGGTTGCACTCTTGCAGTTGCATCGGCAATCAAATCGTTTAACATACCGGTGGTAACACGGCGGTTTCTGTTTTCGTTCACTGCTCTGAGCATCGGGAAAATGGTATCAATTCGTTGTCCCGTTTTTGCCGAAATGAACAAAGCCGGTGCATACATCATATAAGAAAAGCCTTCTTTGATTTCCAGCTTCATGCGGTCCATGGTTTTATCGTCTTTGTCAATAATATCCCACTTGTTTACCACAAAGATAGATGCTTTTCCTTCATTATGGGCGTAGCCGGCAATTTTGGTGTCCTGTTCGGTTACGCCTTCGGTACCGTCTAACATAATGAGACAAATATCCGCACGTTCAATGGCAGCGTAGGAACGAAGAACGGAATATTTTTCTACTTTTTCGTTGACTTTGCTTTTTCGGCGGATGCCTGCTGTATCAATGAACAGATATTTTTGACCGTCTTTTTCCACATAAGTATCAATGGCATCACGGGTTGTGCCGGGAATGTTGCTTACAATCAGACGTTCTTCTCCAAGCAGACGGTTAATAAGTGAAGATTTTCCGGCATTGGGCTTTCCGATTACAGCGATTTTTAAGACATCTTCGTCTTCTTCCAGCTCACTTGCATGCGGGAAGTTTTCTACAACCAAATCCAACAGGTCACCAATACCCATTCCCTGAATGGCAGAAATGGCAACCGGGTCGCCTAATCCTAAATTGTAGAATTCGTAAAATTCCATAGGAGGCTCACCGGGGGTGTCACACTTGTTGCAGGCTAAAATGATGGGCTTTTTGGAACGCATCAGCATTGCGGCAACCTCATGGTCGGTAGCGGTTACTCCTGCTCTGACATCGGTTAAAAAGATGACAACATCGGCAGTTTCAATGGCTGCTTCTGCCTGACGTTTCATCATAGCGGTGATTTCATCCGGAGAGTCCGGTTCAATCCCACCGGTATCAATTAACAAAAAATTGTGGTTCAGCCAATCTGCATCGCTGATAATACGGTCACGGGTAACGCCGGGAGTATCTTCAACAATGGAGATTCTTTTTCCGGTGATGCGGTTAAATAACTGGGATTTTCCCACATTGGGGCGTCCCACAATTGCAACAATCGGTTTTGCCATAATCAGTACCTCTTTTCTTTTGGGGTGTTACAGGCAAAGTGCATCTAAAAAGCTTTTGCCGTCGTTTTCATTCAGAATTACTTCGCAATGAAGCGCTGTTTCAATATCGGAAATGGTTTTATCGTCTAAAGTAAGGTCACCCTCCGAACGCAAAATAGAAGAGGGGAGCATCAGATAGTCAATTTTTTTGTGTTTTAACTGATCGATAATATCAGCTGCAGTCATCAGTCCTGCTACCGTGATTTTATCCCCCAAAAAATCATTTTTAATCGGGATGATTTCAATTTTTGTTTGAAATTTTTCGTTAAAGCGTTCTACCAATCGGGATAACGTGGGATACGCCGCAACCGAAGTTGCAACGATCTTATGAAGCACAGGATGGGGTTTTCTGTTGGCAAAGGAAAGATTAAACTCTTTCACAAAGGAAGACAACAGCCCTACACCGTTTTCAATTTGCGGAAAATCATCATAATATGCGGCAGGGGGGAGCGGGATTTCGCCTTTTACAAAAAACTCATCTGCCGGATATACAAAACGAGTTCCAATTTCCCGATAAGCACGATTTGATATTTTGTGAATTTGCTTGACAATTTCAATACAATCTTCTTTGGTAAAGGGTTCGATCTGTGTCAGATTGTCGCGAAATTTTGTTAACCCAATGGGGACGACAGACACGCTGTTTACCCCTGCTTCGTATAAATCGGTCAGTGATTTGGTCAGTTCTTCTTTATCATTCCAACCCTTACAGAGCACAATTTGTGCATTCACCGTAATGCCGTTTTCTAAAAGATAGCAGATTCTTTTCAGGATTCCGCCTGCATTTTTATTGTGAAGCATTTTGATGCGCAGTTCATCGTTGGTGGTATGCACCGAAATGTTGACAGGGGAAAGGCGCATTCTGACAATATTTTCAATTTCCTCCTCTTTCATATTGGTTAAGGTGACATAATTTCCTGTCAAAAAAGAAAGACGGGAATCATCATCCTTAAAATAAAGAGGCTTTCTCATTCCTTTGGGGAGCTGGTCAATAAAACAGAAGATGCACTTGTTCCGACAGCTTTTCGGATTTTCGATAAACGGTCGGTCGTTGATGACGCCAATATCTTCAAATTGATTTTTTATGGTAACATTAGCTGTTTTTTGGTTGCGGATATAGGTAATCGTCAGCGTTTCATTACACATCAAAAAGCCATACATTAACCCGTCGGTTACTTCTTCACCGTTGATATGGGTAATAATATCTCCGGGGAGAAGCCCTGCAGATTGTGCCAAACTATTTTCTTTTACGCCATCTACATAATACATAAAAAAATCCTCAAACTGTTTTTTGAGCATGAAAGCATTCACATTCCGACAATGTTTTTTTTGAAAAAAAAACGTCATCAGAGCAGGAATGCTGCCAGCTTTCTAAAAAAAGCGGGGTGCATACTGCTCCCCGCTTCTTATAAGGCATGGATTAATCCATTTTGATTACTTCTACACCTTTGTAGAAACCGCAAGATTTACATACTCTGTGCGGCAGTGTCAGTTCCTGACAGTTGGGACATTTAACAAGACCCGGAGCGCTTAATTTCCAGTTAGCTCTTCTTTTGTTTTTTCTAGCATGGGAGACTTTTCTCTTTGGTACAGCCATGTTTCACACCTCCTGCGAGTTTTTGACTCTATTTTTGAATATTTTTACAAAATGTTGGTTGATGTAACTGAGGATTACTGGAACAATTCCTTTAATTTCAGTAATCTGGGATCAATCTCCGTGTCGTCGCAGTTACAGTCGGTTTCGTTGCGGTTACATCCGCAAACGCTGCAAAGACCTTTGCAATCGCTCTTACAGAGCTGTTGGTCCAAGGTAACGGCAAAAATACATTTGTAGATTGCTTCGGTCAATAGCACACTGTTATGTTGATAGGGAATAAATTCATCAGCTTCCAAGCCGGAATCTTCCCGGGCAATCGTGTCTTCCATAGGAATGGTAAACTGCTTGGAAAAGGGCTCCAGGCAACGGTCGCAATTCAACTTGGCGGTAAACGAAAGTGTGCCGTCTAAGAATAAATTGCCCGCATGGTTTGTGATGGTTCCGGTTAACGTAACTGGTGTTTCTAAGGAAAGGGTTTTGTCAAATTCCAAAAAAGCTTCTTTCGGATACTCTTTGGAAATGGCTAACTCCATTCCTTCGGACTTCACAATGCCGGACAGGTCAATCATCAATTCTGTTTGTTCTGTCATAGATAAGACCTCCCCTGATTCCTTTGCGGTTTGTGACACTTTTTTCTGCCCGAAAGGCAAGACAAATTACCATAATTTCGGACAATCATATAATATAATACATAATCTTTGGTAATTTGTCAAGTATTTTTTTGAAAAAATTCCGAAAAAATCGGGATTTTTTATACTAATTTTTCGGTTTCCAGCGCAATCATCAATTCCTCATTTGTGGGAATGACCAGAGTTTTTACTTTTGCACCGTCTGCAGTGATGTCAACAGTGCCGCGAACACGGTTTTTGTCGTTGTTGATTGCAATGCCCATAAAGCCTAACTTGGATGCTACTTTTTCTCTTAATTCAGCATCATTTTCACCAATACCGGCAGTGAATACCAAAGCATCAATGCCACCCATTGCAGCTGCATAGGTGCCGATGTATTTCTGTACGCCGTATGCAAACATATCCAGGGCAGTTGCAGCTTTTTCGTCGCCTTTATCTGCTGCTGCGCTCAAATCTCTGAAGTCGGAAGAAATGCAGGACAAGCCCAGCGCACCGGATTCTTTGTTTAAGATGTTCAATACTTCTTTCACAGACAGATTTTCTTTGTTGGCAATGAATTCTACAATCGCCGGGTCAATGTCACCGGAACGGGTACCCATCATAATTCCTGCTAAAGGAGTGAAGCCCATAGAGGTATCAACAGATTTTCCGCCGTCAACTGCAGTAATGGAAGAACCGTTTCCTAAATGGCAGGTTACGATTTTCAACTCTTCAATGGGCTTGCCCATGTATTCTGCAGCTTTCATGCTGACATATTTGTGGCTGGTGCCGTGGAAGCCGTATCTTCTGATTTTGTAGTTTTCATAGAATTTGTAAGGAATTGCATACAGATATGCTTTTTTCGGCATGCTCTGGTGGAATGCAGTATCAAATACACCAACCTGAGGCACATTCGGCATAATTTTTGCACAAGCTTCAATTCCGGTAATGTTGGGAGGATTGTGCAGGGGAGCCAGCTCGATACATTCGTTTAAGGCATTCATTACAGATTCGGTAATCAGTGCAGAGCCGGAGAAGGCTTCGCCACCGTGAACCACACGGTGACCAACTGCGTTGATTTCATCCATAGAGGAAATAACACCCATTTCTTTGTCAGTCAAAGAATCCAGCACAGCTTTGATTGCATCGCCGTGGTCGTTTAAGGTTAAATCCTTCTGGAATTTTTCGCCATCTTTGGAATGGGTTAATCTTCCGTCAATTCCGATTCTTTCGCAAAGACCTTTTGCCATAACAGACTGGTCTTCCATATTGATCAGCTGGTATTTCAAAGAAGAACTACCTGCATTGATAACTAAAATTTTCATATTGTTTCTTCCTTTCTTCCTGTTTTGAAAATATTATTTCTTCGCTTGAGCCTGTACGCAAGTGATCGCAACTACGCCAACGATATCTTCTGCACTGCATCCGCGTGACAGGTCGTTAATGGGAGCTGCAATTCCCTGGGTAACAGGGCCGTAAGCTTCTGCTTTTGCAAGTCTCTGAACCAATTTGTAGCCAATGTTTCCGGCATCCAGATCGGGGAAACAAAGCACATTTGCTTTTCCGGCAACCGGGCTGTCGGGCGCTTTTGAGGAACCAACTTCGGGCACGATTGCCGCATCCAGCTGCAACTCACCGTCTACTTTTAAGCCGGGGTTCAATTCTTTACAAATTCTGGTTGCTTCCACAACTTTGTCTACGTCAGCGTGTTTTGCGCTGCCTTTGGTGGAGTGAGACAGCATTGCAACGATTGCTTCTTTTTCGCACAGCAGTTCAAAAGAGTCTGCACTGCAGGCTGCAATGGCTGCCAGCTTTTCCGGGTCGGGATTCTGTTCCAGACCGCTGTCTGCAAAAATGAAGGTGCCGTCAGCACCGTATTCACAGTTGGGAACAACCATTAAGAAGAATGCAGAAACCAATTTTACACCCGGTTTGGTTTTGATAATCTGTAAGCTGGGGCGTAAGGTGTTTGCGGTAGAATGGCAAGCGCCGGAAACCACCCCGTCAGCGTCACCTGCTTTTACCATTAAGCAAGCATAGTACATATAGTCGCCCAAAGCGGTTTTCTTTGCTTCTTCGTAAGTTAACCCTTTGGATTTTCTTAATTCAACAAATAAATTGATGTATTCTTCGGTTTTTTCATAGGTGAAGGGATTAATGATAGTCGCTTTGGAAACATCCAAGCCCTTGCTGTTTGCTTCCACTTCTTCAGGAGTACCGATGATAACGATATCAGCGATATCTTCCGCCAGAACCTGTGCAGCTGCTTCCCAGGTTCTTCTGTCCATAGATTCGGGCAGAACAATTTTTTTCTTGTCCAATCTTGCTCTTTCTTTGATTCTGTCAATAAATGCCATGATGAAAGACCTCCAGTTTTATTATAATTACTAAATTTTAAGCGTGTCAGGCTGTCAAAAAACGTGACCGGGAATTTTGTTTGGGCCAAACAAAAAAACGGTACAACATTTAACTTTAATATTATATAGCAAATTGTCAGAAAATTCAAGTGATTTTTGATAAAAAATAAAAAACATTTCTTTTTTTTGGTGTCAGCTTATCAAATTTTCATAAAATAACGTGAAAATCATCAAAAAACAAAGAAAATGCAAAAAAATTACAAAAACCTTTTGACATTTATATAAATATATGTTATCATATTATGAAAAGGTAAGGTGAAAAACTATGTCTATGAGTATGACTGGCTATGGAAGGCAGAAAGAAACCGTCAAAGGTTATGAAGTTTCCGTAGAAATCAAATCGGTAAACCACCGTTATTTTGATGCCAATATCAGAGTACCGAGAGGGTTTAACTTTTTAGAAGAATTGGTGCGTAAATATCTTTCCGAGCGTGTGAACCGCGGAAAGCTTGATGTATACATCCATATGAACAATGTGGAAGAGGGGGACAAGGTTGTCACCTTAAACAGAAGCGTTGCAGAAAACTATTTAAGAGTTCTGCAGGAATTGTCTGACGAATATGACATGCCCTTTGATGTCACCGCAACCAAAATGTCTCGTTTTCCTGATATTTTTGAAGTGGAATTCAAAGAGCACGAGGAAGAAGAAATTTTCTCTGTGTTAGAACCCGTTTTGGAAAAAGCATTGTCCGATTTTCTGGCAATGAGAAAGACCGAGGGCAAGCGCCTTGCCGATGATATGGTCAGCCGTATTGAAAAATTGAAAGATATGGTGGAAAAAATCGAAGTGCTGCTGCCGCAGTCTGTAAAAGAATATGAAAAGAAGCTGCGGGACAAAATGGAAGAGTACTTAAACGGTGCCACCTATGATGAAACACGCTTGATGACCGAGGTTGCCATCTTCTCCGATAAGGTTGCCACTTTTGAGGAAACCACCAGATTAAGAAGCCATTTTGAAGAGTTTATGAATCTGGTATATCAGGATAAACCCGTTGGCAAAAAGCTGGATTTTATTATCCAGGAAATGAACCGGGAAATTAACACTACCTGTTCCAAATGCAATTCGATTGAAATTTCTAAAATCGGCATTGATGCCAAAACAGAAATTGAAGCAATCAGAGAACAGGTACAGAACGTAGAATAAGAGGTTTTTTATGAAACTTTTGAACATTGGCTTCGGCAATGCCGTTAGTATGGAACGAATTATTGCCATCATCAGTCCCGATTCTGCACCGGTAAAGCGTATGATTCAAGATGCGAAGGACCGCGGGATTCTGATTGATGCAACCTACGGCAGAAAAACCAGGACGGTTGTGGTAACCGACAGCGGACACATCATCCTGTCCGGGCTTCAGACTGATACCATTACCGGTCGTGCAGAAGGATAAAAGAGGGAATGAGTATGACAAAAAAAGGAACGCTGATGGTGGTTTCCGGCCCCGCAGGAGTTGGAAAAGGCACCATCGTAAAATTGGCTTGTGAAAAAGCGAAAGGAAACATTCATCTTTCTATTTCCGCCACCACAAGAAATCCCCGCCCCATTGACAAAGAGGGGGTTACATACTATTTCAAAACCAAAGAAGAATTTCAGTCCATGATTGAACATAATGAAGTTTTGGAATGGGCAGAATATGTGGGAAACTATTACGGCACACCCCGAAAGCCGGTGGAAGAAGCGCTATCCAAAGGGGTGGATGTCATTTTGGAAATCGAAGTCCAGGGTGCCATGCAGATTAAAAAGAATTTCCCCGGTGCTGTTCTCACCTTTGTGGCACCGCCCAGTCGGGAAGAGCTGGAAAACAGGCTTCGTGGCAGAGGTACCGAAACCGAGGAGCAAATTCTTTCTCGCTTAAAAACAGCCGAGGGAGAGCTTTCCCGCATGAATGAATATGACTATATCGTGGTGAATGATCAGATAGAGCAGGCAAGTGAGGATTTATTAACTATCCTCCGTGCCGAAAAATTGAAACAGAAATTTGAGTAACCATTTAAGATAAAAAAGGAGAATGTGTATTATGTTACAACCCGCAATTGGAAATTTAGTGGAAAAAGCAGGCAGCCGTTATGCACTGGTAATTGCAGTGGCAAAAAGAGCAAGAGATTTAAGCGAAGAAGAAGATATCCGCAGCTCTTCCAAAAAGCCTGTTTCGATGGCTGTTCAGGAAATTGCTGACGGCAATATCTTAATTGATTGCCAATAATTATGAATCGGATTGTGTGCGCAAAGGTCGCAGTTTCTAATCTGAATTTTTCTGTAGATAAGGAATTTTCCTATCTCATTCCTCAAAATATTACCCATTTGGTAGTGCCGGGGGTGAGAGTGGTAGTTCCCTTCGGCAGAGCAAATAAGAAGCGAGAAGGTATCGTTACCCAAGTGTTTTTTGATGAGGGTGCGATACCTTTGAAGTCTATTTGTGAACTTGTGGATTATGAACCTGTGATTGATGAAAAAGGGATGGAATTGGCACACTATATCAGCCGACGGTACTATGCTACCCTTTACGATTCGGTATCCTTGATGCTGCCGCCCGGCTCCAACTTAAAATTTACGGAATGTGTCAAGCTTCTGGACGATTCTTTGGAGAATGTTTCCGATGAAACGGGAATTCGTCGGAAAATTCTGGATTATTTGGTTTCCAAGCGGACACCGGTTCTGGTTTCGGAATTGGAAGAGGCTTTTTCCAATAAGGGCATCAAAAAGGTGTTAACACAGCTTCAATCCATTGGAAAACTGGAAATTTTTGAAGAAAGCAGACAGGCACATCAGCAAAAGAGTATCCAGATTGCAGAGCTTTTGCTGGATGAGCACGCCTTGTATGAATATATTGATATTTACTTGAAAAAAGCACACGCGCAAAGACGGGTGTTGGAAATGCTTTTGGAAAACGGCAGAATGCCGGTGGTGGACTTGGTTGCATTTTCCGGTGCAAGTCGGGGTTCCATTACGGCACTGCAAAAAAAAGGTGTCATTGAAATTACAGAGGAAATTGTGGAGCAGGACCCTTTTTCAGCAGAAAAAACAGCCACACAAAAGGTAGTCAACTTGAATGAAAGTCAAAGCCAGGTGGTAGCGCAGGTGCTTTCTGCCAGAAAAGAAGGAACATTTCGGGAATTTTTGTTAAAAGGAGTCACCGGTTCCGGAAAAACCGAAGTGTATCTTGCTTTGGTGGAGCAGGTGATTGCCGAGGGAAAGCAAGCCATTGTGCTGGTTCCCGAAATTGCATTGACGCCCCAAATCCGGGAACGGTTTTTCCGTCGTTTTGGTGAAAAGGTTGCAGTGCTTCACTCTGCACTTTCCATTTCTGAGCGGAAAGACCAATGGAACAAAATCAAAAACGGTCAGGTCAGTGTGGCGGTTGGTGCCAGAAGTGCCGTGTTTGCGCCTTTCTCCAACCTGGATTTGATTATTGTTGACGAAGAGCATGAAACCACCTATAAATCAGAGCATTCACCTCGCTATCATGCAAAGGATGTTGCTCGTTTTTTAATGAAACAGCGTAACGGAACTCTTCTTTTGGCATCGGCAACTCCTTCGGTGGAGGACTATTACCGTGCCGAAATGGGAGAAGCGACCTTGTTGACCCTTTCCGGCAGATATCAGAATCGACAGCTTCCTCAAGTGGAAATTGTGGATATGCGGGAAGAACTCAAAAACGGAAATCATTCTGTGTTGTCCGAAAGTTTAAAAAAACGACTTCTGGAAGTGAAAGAAAAAGGGGAAAAAGCCATTATTTTGCTCAATCGCCGTGGCTATTCCACCTTTGTCAGCTGTCGTGACTGCGGCTATGTAGTAAAATGCAAAAAATGCGATGTAGCCATGACTTATCACAGCATAGAGGGCCAGTTGAAATGCCATTATTGCGGTGCCACCCAAGCGGCAGAAACCGTCTGTCCCGAATGTAAAAGCACCTCTGTGCGCTATTTTGGCAGCGGAACGCAAAAGCTGGAAGAAGAAATTTATCGGATGTTTTCCGATACGCAAGTCATCCGGATGGATAATGATACCACTACGACAAAAATGTCTCACGAACGGCTCTTAAAACAGTTTGCAAAGCCGGGCTGTTCCATTCTTCTGGGTACCCAGATGATTGCAAAAGGGCTGGATTTTAAGGAAGTTTCTTTAGTGGGGGTTATTTCTGCCGACAGCTCCCTTTTCGTGGGAGGCTACAATGGGGCAGAAAAAACTTTTTCCTTGATTACACAGGTGTGCGGCAGAGCCGGCAGGGGCGAAATTCCGGGCTATGCGGTGGTGCAAACCTATCATCCGGAGCATTATGCCATTTTAGCTGCCAAAACCCAGGATTATGAAAACTTTTATCAAAATGAAATTGTGTTTCGCAAACAAGTGAAATATCCGCCCTTTTCCGAAATTATCAATGTGATTTTTACCGGAACCGATGAAAAGAAAATTTTCTCTATGGCAGACGGCATTAAAAAAATTATGACCGAAAAGGTGGATTTTTACAAAGAACGAGAGCAATATATTGCAATGTACGGTCCTGTTCCTTGCGGCATTTCCAAAATCCGCAACCAGTACCGATATCATATTTTAATCAAATGTACTTCCGCCACCAAGGTGCAGACCTCCTTTTCCGAGGCCGTAAAAACCTTGATACTGGCGAATAAGGCAAATGATATCACCGTAGTGGTAGACGTAAATCCCGTGAACTTCCTATAGCAGAACGCGGAAAAACGTCCCGAATCGGTGAACCTCGCATTGCA
This sequence comes from Clostridia bacterium, assembly GCA_017468465.1. GTDB lineage: Bacteria > Bacillota > Clostridia > UMGS1840 > UMGS1840 > SIG452. The sequence continues at coordinate 24,522 of JAFUIN010000028.1, read as the reverse complement.
TGCAGCATCGAAAGGCAGAAAAATTGGCAGAGAGTGAGTTGTATGGTTGCATAAGCCGTACGCAGTACTACGCCGTCGGGCACTGTCAAAGCAGAGCTTTGATTTGGTTTCCCAATTCTGAACAGTTTTTCCGCGTTCTGATGAGAAAATTGTCCCGAATCGGTGAACCTCGCATTGCATGCAGCATCGAAAGGCAGAAAAAATGGCAGAGAGTGAGTTGTATGGTTGCATAAGCCGTACGCAGTACTACGCCGTCGGGCACTGCCAAAGTAGAGCTTTGATTCGGTTTCCCAATTCTGAACAGTTTTTCCGCGTTCTGATGAGAAAATTGTCCCGAATCGGTGAACCTTGATTGAATAAACTACAAACGAAAGGATGGATACTTTATGGCACTGAGAAACATTGTACCGGATACTGACGAAGTAATGCACAAAAAATGCAGACCGGTTGATAAAATTGATGCAAAAATCATTACCTTATTGGATGATATGATTGACACCTTAAAAGATGCAGAGGGCGTTGGATTGGCAGCACCTCAGGTAGGTGTTTTACGGAGAATTTTCGTCATTAACACCATGGAAGAGCCGGAAGAATTTATTGAATTCATCAACCCTGAAATCATCGAAACCTCCGGCACTCAGGAGGGGAGCGAAGGTTGCTTAAGCATCAAAGGCTTTGAAGGCTTTGTCATTCGTCCCATGAAAGTAAAGGTTAAAGCCTTGAACCGTTACGGAGAAGAATTTATTTTTGAAGGGGAAGAGCTGATGGCGAGAGCCTGCTGTCATGAATCGGACCATTTAGAGGGAAAAACCATTCGCGACACTTGCGAATATGAAGTTTTCCGTGAAGATGACTAAAACAGGAGAGAACAGTATGCGTATTATGTTTATGGGGACACCCGATTTTGCTTCTCATTGTCTGGAGAAACTTCTTTTGGAGGGGTTCGAGGTTTGTGCCGTGGTAACCCGTTCCGATGCCAGAAAGGACAGAGGTCAGAAAATTAAATTTTCTCCCGTTAAGGAAGTGGCTTTGGCAAACGATTTGCCGGTCTATCAGCCGGTGAACTTAAAAGAAGAAAATTTTCGTGAAATTCTGGAGCAGGAGCATCCGGATTTGATTGTGGTGGTTGCCTATGGCAGAATTCTGCCTTCCTATGTGCTTTCCTATCCCAAATACGGTTGCATCAATGTGCACGCATCACTTCTTCCCAAATATCGTGGTTCTGCACCCATTCAGTATGCTGTGGCTATGGGAGAGAAGGAAAGCGGTGTTACCATTATGCAGATGAACGAAGGGCTTGACACCGGCGATATGCTGACCAAATGCACGGTTTCCATCACCGATGAGGAAACCGGTGGAAGTCTCCACGATAAACTGATGGTTGCGGGGGGAGATCTTTTGGTTGACACCATTCCCAAATTGGATACATTGATTCCAGAACCTCAAAAGGATGAAGAATCCACTTATGCACCTCCCATCAAAAAAGAAGAAACCCTGATTGATTTTTCCCAGGATGCAGAAGATATTATCAATAAAATTCGCGGATTTTATCCCTTCCCGGGAACGGGCTTTTTACACAATGAAAAAGTGTATAAAATTCACAAGGCAGAGCTTTATTCCAAAGAAGATTGCAAGCCTTACGGAAGCGTAATTTCGTTTTCCAAGAATCAGTTGCTCATTTCCGCAAAAGGCGGTGTGGTGAATATTTTAGAAATTCAGCCGCCAAATAAAAAGAAGATGAGCGTTTCCGATTTTTATAACGGAAACAAGGACAGTTTTTTGAAATAGGATAAAAGGAGTGTCTTTCCCAGATGATTGATATGACGTATATCATTTTTGTGTTACCTGCCTTGTTGCTTGCTATGTGGGCACAGGCAAAGGTTTCCTCCACCTTTCACCGATACAGTAAAATTTTATGTCATAAAGGACTCACCGGCTATGATGCAGCCAGAAAAATTCTGGATGACCACGGGCTTCATCATATTAAAATTGAGCATATTGCCGGAAATCTTACCGACCATTATGACCCGAAGGCCAATGTGATTCGGCTGTCAGACAGTGTCCATTCTAAAAATTCTATCGGAGCTGTTGGCGTTGCTGCCCACGAGGCAGGTCATGCTGTCCAGCACAGCGAGCAGTACTTGCCCATTAAAATCCGAAACGCTGTGATTCCGGCGGCAAATATCGGTTCTTATGCTGCATTTCCGCTGGCTTTGATTGGGATTTTGTTTTCCAGTGAGTGGCTGATCAATGCCGGCATCATTTTGTTTTCTGCAGTGGTGCTATTTCAACTGGTAACACTTCCTGTAGAATTCAACGCATCCCGTCGTGCTGTGAAAGTGTTGGATGATACCGAACTGCTGGAAAAGCAGGAAATCCGCGGTGTTAAGAAAGTATTGTCAGCAGCAGCGATGACTTATGTTGCAGCGGCAGCAACCGCAATTATGAACCTGGTGCGGCTTTTGGTGTTAACCAATCGCAGCAGAGACTAAACAGAATGGAAAATGCACTATGGAACGCAGAAAAAAAGCACTTCTCATCTTAAATGAATATGAGACAAAACAAACCTATTTGAATCTGGCATTAAAGCAGGGATTGGCCGGATTAGCGGAAGGCGCCGGTTTTGTTACGGAAGTGGTGTATGGCGTAGTGCGATACCGTCGTTTTTTAGATGAAAAAATCAGTCGATATTCCAATGTGAAATTGAAAAAAATAAGCATCCCTGTAAAAAATATTTTGCGAATTGCCTTTTATCAGATTTATTTTATGGAAAAAATTCCCGCTTTTGCAATTTTGAATGAAAGCGGAAAGTTAGCAGAAAAATTTGCTTACAAATCAAAAGGCTTTATTAACGCTATCTTACGAAAAGGCGTGGAAAAAACGGAAGAGACTATGCCGGTTGCAGTACGGGAATCTTTTCCGGATGAACTTTACGAAAAAATATTCAGCCAATATGGAGATCAGGCAGAGACAATTTTAAGAAATCTCAATCAGAAACCGCCGGTTTCCCTTCGTTACAATCACCTTCGGTTCAAAGATGTTTCAGATGCTGCTCAAAACTTAGAGGAGCCGCAGACAGATGGCGATGTAATTTTTCCCGGAGAAAAAGGAAGCCCACTGAAGCTGATTGAAAATGGCGATTTTTCTGTGCAAAGTGCTTCCTCTCAGCTGGCAGTGCAGATTTTAGATCCCAAGCCGGGAGAGCGTGTGCTGGATTGCTGTTCAGCTCCCGGTGGAAAGACGGCATATATTGGTGAAAAAATGCAAAATCAAGGCGAATTGATTGCCTGTGAGCTGCATCCTCACCGCGCAGAATTGGTGAAAAAGAATTTGGAACGGTGTGGTGTTACCATTGGAACAGTTTTTAGTTTGGATGCCACCAAAGCCAACTTTGAGCAGCCATTTGACCGCATTTTAGCAGACGTTCCCTGTTCTGGATTAGGAGTGATTGGCAGCAAGCCTGACATTAAATGGCGCGAGTTTTTATGGAAAGAATTATGTCAGGTGCAGGCTGATATTTTAAGATGTATGAAAAATCATCTGAAAGAGGACGGCATATTGGTATATTCCACCTGTACCATCAATCAAGAAGAAAATGAACAGCAGATTGCACAGTTTTTGCAAGAAAATCCCGAGTTTTTATTGGAGCCGTTTTCTGTTAATTATGGTGGAAAAGTCTATGGCGAAAAGGGAATGGCACAGATTGTGCCGGATGGAACCACCATCGGATTTTTTGTTGCAAAGTTAAGAAAGGGAAAAAAATAGCATGTTTGGAAAACGAAAAACAGCACCCTTGTGGGATGATAAGCAAGAAAATACCTGTGGATTTTGTGAGCATGCCAATATTTTGGCAAGCGGTGAACAGGTGATTTGTAAAAAACGAAAGAATTTGTATGATTGCTCTCATACCTGCCGAAAATTTCGGTTTGATATTTTGAAAAAAGACGTTCACCGTCAGAAAAAGCCTGATTTCAGCCGTTTTTCAGCGAAAAATTTTGAGCTGTAGGTGTTTTTTCAGGAAAATTGACAAAACATTAGAAAAACGAAGAAAACAAAAGAAAAAACAATATAAATTAAAATAACCTGTTTTATTTCAGTTTGTCTAAAAAACCGTGACGTGGTATACTCAACTTTGTGTACAAATGTTTTTGAGGTGTGGACAATGAAAGAAAATCACGAATATTTTGTGGTAGACAGACTGGCAGTACCCGCAGTGCTTTTGAAAACCCTTTCCGTTAAAAAACGGCTGGAAGCCAATCCGGATATGAATGTTTCGGAAGCAGTAAAAAGAGAGGGCATTTCTCGCAGTGCATTTTATAAATATAAAGATATGGTATTTGCATATAACTCCCTAAAGGCAGCCCGCATGGTTACTTTTTTTATGGAGCTTTCCGACGTTGCGGGGATTTTGTCTCAAATTTTGAAAATTATTGCAAGCTGCGGAGCAAACGTGCTTACCATCAATCAGAACATTCCGATGAATGGAAAAACCAATATTTCCATTTCCATTGATACTGGCAGAATGGACAAGTCAGTGGAGCATCTGGAAAAGAAGTTAAACTTATTGGAAGATGTTCACCATCTTACAGTTATCATCAATCAATAGAAGAAAGAGGCAGCGTAGGCCGGGAGGGCAATTTTTTATGTTAAATGTAGCAGTAATGGGTTACGGCGTAGTGGGCAGTGGTGTGTGCGAAGTAATCCGAACCAATGCAAAATCTCTTTGTGAAAAGCTGGGCGACAGTGTAAGAGTGAAATATGTATTGGATATCAAAGAAGTGAATCCCAACGACCCGGAAGCTTCTCAGATTATCAGAGATTTTGATATTCTTTTGAATGACCCGGAGATTTCTGTGGTTGCAGAGGTAATGGGCGGAGCAACCTTCGCATATGATTATACGAAGAAGCTTTTGCTGGCAGGTAAACACGTGGTTACCTCCAACAAAGAGCTGGTTGCCACCAAGGGAACCGAGCTTTTGAAAATTGCGAAAGAGAAAAATGTGAACTACTTATTTGAAGCAAGTGTAGGAGGCGGCATTCCGATTATCCGTCCTTTATACAGTTGCCTTGCAGCAAACGAAATCAATCGAATTACCGGCATCTTAAACGGTACCACCAATTATATATTAACCAAAATGTTCCGTGATGGGTCCGATTTTGAAACTGCTTTGAAAGAAGCGCAGGAAAAAGGTTATGCAGAGCGCAATCCTTCTGCTGATGTTGACGGAATCGATGCCTGCCGGAAAATCGCCATTCTTGCTTCCTTGGTATTTGGGAAAGAAGTGGAATGCAACAAGGTTAAAACAGTTGGCATTACAGACATTACCGAAGCTGACGTAGCCTATGCAGAAAAAATGAATGCTGTGATTAAGCTCATTGGTCAAGCAGAAATGAAAGAGAATAAGGTGTATGTGTCTGTTGAGCCGAGAATCATTGCAAAAGGCACTCCGCTTGCATCTATTGATGATGTGTTCAACGGCATTATGGTCAACGGAAATGCCATTGGCGAAGTGGTGTTTTACGGTCCCGGAGCAGGAAAGCTGCCTACTGCCAGTGCAGTGGTTGCAGATATTATTGACTGCTTGCGAAATGACCGTAACCGTGAATATTTCTGGACCGAAGCAGAGGATGATTTTGTTGCAGACAGCCAATACAATTCCGGCCGCTATTTGATTATTACCGATCAAGCTGAAGCGGTGGAGGAAAAACTTCCGGTTTGTGAACGTGTTGTCATAAAAGCCGGCGAATGTGGACTGGTAACAGATGTTATCACCGAACATGAGTTGTCCAATATCAGCAGCTATGCGAAGAAATATATAAAACTTTGTGAATGAGATACCAATAAACGGAGGGAATAAAAGTGGGTATTATCGTACAGAAATTCGGCGGAAGCTCAGTTGCAAATGCCGAAAAAATCTATAACGTGGCAAGCCGTGTGCAAGAAGCCTACGATGCAGGAAATTCTGTGGTAGTCGTAGTTTCTGCTCAGGGGGATACCACCGATGATTTAATTGAAAAAGCGGCAGAAATCAATGCAAAGCCGTCAAAAAGAGAAATGGATGTTCTGCTTTCTACAGGCGAGCAGATTACCATTGCGCTGTTAGCAATGGCGCTGGAAAAAAACAAATATCCGGTTGTTTCATTAACCGGCTGGCAGACTCCCGTAAAAACCAATATGGTATATGGTGCGGCACGCATTGAAAAGGTGGAAACCACGCGTCTGACTAACGAGCTGGATAAAGGCAGAATCGTTATTGTGGCTGGATTTCAGGGCGTGAATGCAGTCAATGACATTACCACTTTGGGAAGAGGCGGTTCTGATACCACAGCAGTAGCGTTGGCTGCAGCACTTCGTGCTGATGTGTGCGAAATTTATACCGACGTTGACGGCGTTTACACCTGTGACCCGAGAATTGTTCCCGATGCAAAAAAATTAAAGGATATTTCCTACGACGAAATGCTGGAGCTGGCATCCTTGGGTGCAAATGTATTGCATAATCGTTCCGTGGAAATGGCAAAGAAATATCATGTAGATTTAGAAGTAAAATCCAGCTTCCAGAAGGTTGCTGGAACCAAAGTTAAGGAGGCAGGCAGTGTGGAAAAATTATTAATCAGAGGGGTAGCAAGAGATAACGATGTTGCCAGAATCGCAGTAATCGGTGTAGATGACACCCCCGGAAAAGCATATAGAATTTTTGCATTATTAGCAAAGAAAAACATCAATGTAGACGTTATTTTGCAGTCTATCGGCAGAGACGATACCAAGGACATTTCCTTTACCGTATCCAGAAGCCAGATGGAAGAAGCAATTAAAATTTTAACTGAAAATATGGATAACTTAGGAGCAACCAAAATTACCCACGATGAAAAAATTTCCAAAGTATCCATTGTTGGTTCCGGTATGCTTTCCAATCCCGGTGTTGCAGCAAAAATGTTTGAAGCGCTGTACGATGCCAACATCAATATCCGTATGATTTCTACTTCTGAAATCAAAGTTTCTGTTTTAATTGATGAAGCAAATGCAGAAAAAGCAGTGCAGGCAATCCATAATAAGTTTTTCAAAGACTAATCCCAAGCGGGCAAGAGCAGTGTGTGATGCACATTGCTCTTTTTTTGTTTCCAAAAAACATAAATCCGATTTTTCATCATATACATATTACTAACGAAAAAATGAAAAATCGGAGGAATTCTAAATGAACGTATTAAAAGACATTGCGAAACGTACCGGTGGCGACATCTACATCGGGGTTGTGGGACCGGTCAGAACCGGCAAATCGACCTTTATTAAGCGATTTATGGATTTGATGGTTCTTCCCAATATGAAAAACAGCTACGACAAGGAACGCTTAAACGACGAGCTTCCCCAGTCGGCGCAAGGAAAAACCATTATGACTACCGAACCGAAATTCATTCCCAACGAAGCGGCACACATTGATTTTTGTGACAACGGCAGTGCAAAGGTGAAAATGATAGATTGCGTGGGCTATGTGATTCCCGATTCGCTGGGCTACGAGGAAGACGGCAATCAGCGAATGGTGCAAACACCTTGGTCGGAGGAAGAGATTCCGTTTGTAGAAGCAGCAGAAATCGGCACAAAAAAGGTCATTTGCGAACATTCCACCATCGGTCTTGTAATTACCACCGACGGGACAGTTACCGAAATTGATCGTCAAAGTTATGTGGAAGCAGAACAAAGAGTGGTTCGTGAGCTGAAAGAAATTCAAAAGCCCTTTGTGGTGGTGGTCAATTCCCGACTTCCCAAAAGCGAGTCTGCACGGGAGCTATGTGACAGTCTGGCTGCAGAATACGGAGTTCCCGTGGTTTGTGCCGATTGTGCGCAGATTACAGAAGAGGAAATCCTTACCTTGCTGAAAACCGTGTTATATGAATTTCCTATTGCGGAAGTTGGCTTTTCATTTCCAAAGTGGATTCGTTCCCTGGATACAGAGCATCCTATCAAGAAAACGATTCTGAAAACAGTGCATAGCTTAATGGAAAACGTAACATCTGTCCGTGATGTTACCAATCGGTGCAAAACTTTGGACAAAGGAGAGTTGTTTGAAGATATTTGTATTTCTTCCATTCTGCCCGGCGAGGGAAGTGTAACAGTGACATTCCGTGTACCGGAAGCTTGCTTTTATGAAGCCATTTCTGATACTACCGGCATCAAAATTGACTCGGATGACACCTTAATGTCAGTGCTTCGGGAGCTTTCAACAGCGAAAACGAAATTTGACCGTTTGGAATATGCTTTGAATGAGGTCAAGGAAAAAGGCTATGGCATTGTTTATCCCGATATCGAAGAATTAACGCTGGAAGAGCCGGAAATCATTCGTCAGGGAAGTAAATACGGCGTTTGCTTAAAAGCATCTGCACCGTCAATCCATATGATACGGGCAGATATTCAGACAGAGGTCAGCCCCATTGTGGGAACCGAAAAACAATCGGAGGATTTGGTTAAATATTTACTTTCCGACTATGAGGAAGACCCCAAGAAAATCTGGGAAACCAATATTTTCGGAAAATCTCTGCATGAACTCATTAACGAGGGCCTGCAGACAAAATTATCCCGTATGCCGGAGGATGCCCGAGGCAAGCTCAAAGAAACCCTCACCAAAATTATCAACGAGGGCAGTGGCGGACTCATTTGTATTATTTTATAAGGAAGTAAAAAATAGCCAATGCGCATTTCGCATTGGCTATTTTAGTACCAGTATAAATTTTTTATTCGTTGGTTGATTTCCGGAGTTCATTTGGAGTTTTTCCATAATATTTTTTGAATGCTACAAAAAAACCATTGGTTCCGTTATATCCGCATTTTTCAGCGATTTCTGCCACTGAATCAGTGCTGTTTAATAAAAGACTTTTTGCATAGCTCATCTTCATAACCGTGATGCGCTCGCTGAAAGATTGGTTATACATTTTTTTAATAATTCTTTGGGTTTGTTGTGGGCTTAACTGCAGCATTTCAGCCAGATTGATCAAAGAACCCTCACGGAATTTGTTTACAAAATAGTCATCAATAATATAGTTTCTGTAGTTGTTTGTGTCGGTAATGATTTCTTTTGGGGTTGACTCCTGAATGTCAGCTTTGGAAACCTTGATTAGCGAAATGATTTCGTGTAAACAAGAGGTAATCAGTTCATCTTTTTCCGAGTAATCACATTGAAAATATCTTGCGAAACGACGAAACGCATGGGAGCCGACAAATGCGTTTAATTGGACAACATCGCTGTTTAAGATGCTGCAAAAAACATCGTAATAATCGGAATTGGTTACTTTCGGATTTTTTTCAACAGTAAACACCATGCTGATTCTCAAAGAGTCCGGATGATGCTTTGTGGTATGTGTCACTTCGGGCGAGACGATGGCGGCATCACCTTCCTGCAAGAGAAATTCCCGGTTTTCTGTAATAATTGTATTGTATCCGCGCAATACATAAAAAATTTCGTAAAATTTATGAGAGTGCACTGTGCTGTCGGCATTTTGCTGCTCGGAAAGTGTGTCGATATCTGAAAAAAATGTAAAGTCCGCATTTCCGATTGTGATACGATATTCCTGATAATTCTTAAACATATAAATTCGCATAATATCACCTTTCCGTTTGAAGAAAAAATTTTTCAAAGCAAGGCTGCAGATGTACCACACCCAAAAAATTACTGTTTATGACTGTTTCGGAATTCGTTTGGAGTTTGTCCGTAAAATTTTTTGAATGCCACAAAAAAACCGTTGGTGCTGTTATATCCGCAATGGGAGGCAATTTGCGCAATGGGGAAATTGCCGCTCAAAAGCAAGCTTTTTGCATAGTTCATCTTCATTAGTGTGATGCGCTCGCTAAAGGATTGGTTATACATTTTTTTAATGATTCTTTGGGTTTGCTGTGCGCTTAAGTGCAACAGCTCTGCCAGTTTTATCAGAGAGCCGTTTTGAAAGTTTTCAAAAAAATAGTCATCAATAATGTAGGTGCGCAAGCTGTTTGTATCCGAATACATTGCCGACATCGGATTTTCGGTTCCTTGTGTAATTTTTATGAGAACCATAATTTCGTGGAGGCAGGATACAATCAGTTCTTCCTTTTCGTTGTGATTGCATTGAAAATAATATTCGATGCGCTTAAACGGATATTTAGAAACAGAGCTGGTATGGATATATTTTTTGCTGAATATTTTTTCAAAGGCATCGTAGTAATTGGAATGTGTATGTCTTTTGTTTTTTTTCATGGAAAAAGTCATACAAATGCGCAAAGACCCGGGTGTAAATTTTGTGGTGTGCATAAAATTTGGCGATATCACAGCGGTGTCGCCTTCACGCAATTCAATTTTGCCCGTGTCTGTATGAATTGTGATTTTTCCGCACAATACATGAAACAGCTCATAGAATTTATGAGAGTGCATTGTTGTGCCTGCGTTTTGTTGTTGTGCAAGGGAGTTTTGCTCAGAAAAAAAGGTAAAATCTGTATCTCCGACGGAGAAATGATATTCTTGATAGTTATCCGGTGTTGCTGAGTTCATTTAATCACCTTCCCTCTCAATGATTATAACATATTTTATATCAATAATCAAAAAAAACTTCAAAAATGTACGAAAATCAAAAAAAAATGATACATCTTGTTACTATAATCTGATATATTTTGTTACTTTTTCTCATGAAAAATTTTTTTGAAAAAATGTTTACATTTGGTAAATATTTTGTTATACTGTAGAAAACTGTATCAATTTTACAGGATGAAAAGGAGGATAATTATGACAAAAGAAACAGTTGAAATGTTCTTTCAGACAATCACACCCTATGCCATTCGTATTGCAGGAAAGCTTGTTATTGCTGTGATTGTGCTTGCAGTAGGGTTTAAGCTGGCAAAGCTTTTGGTGAAGTTGCTGTCAAAAAGTAAAGCTCTGTCCAAAATGGACCCCAGCGTCAGCTCGTTTTTGAACAGCTTTTTATCCATTGCAGTGAAAGCCATTGTCATTATTACGGTGGCAGGCATTCTTGGTATTCCCATGACATCGTTTATTACCATTTTAGGCTCCATGGCTGTTGCTATTGGTTTGTCTTTGCAGGGCAGCTTATCCAACATTGCAGGTGGGCTTATTATTTTGATTTTTAAGCCCTTTGTGATCGGAAATTACATTTCGGTAGACGGCGTCGAAGGAAGTGTTACCGAAATTGGTTTGTATTATACCCATCTGACAACCGTGGATAATCAGAAAATTGTGATTCCCAATGCAGTGGCATCCAATAATACTTTGGTAAATGTTACCCATCAGACAACCAGAAGAGTGGACCTTTCTGTTACCACCTCATACGATACCGATGTCGATACGGTGAAGGATATTCTTTTGGGCATTGCAGATGCACACTCCAAGGTTCTGAAAACACCGTCGGAACCTATGGCACGCCTTGCAGAGCATGGCGACAGCGCGTTGGTTTTTACATTCCGCTGCTGGTGCAAAAGTGAAGATTACTGGGATGTTCGTTTTGACTTGTTGGAAAGTATCAAGGTTGCATTTGATAAACGTGGAATTTCTATTCCTTATCCGCAGTTAGACGTACATTTAGACAAATAATTTTTTCATACAATATCCCGAAGGTAAAAACCTTTGGGATATTTTTTTGCCTTTGTAATAGTCCAAGAAAAATTCGGAAATACTATGGACAAACCTTTGACACACGGGAAAAGAATTATGGAGGCAATTTATGAACAAAGTGGTTATTTGCGGTGTAAATACCCAGAATTTGCCGAACTTGAATCATGATAAAAAAATGAAGCTGTTTCAAAAAATAAAAGAAGGAGATATGGAGGCAAGAGAAGAGTTTATCAATGGGAATTTACGGTTAGTGTTGAGCGTTATCAAAAAATTTTCCAATCGGGGTGAAAATCTGGACGATTTGTTTCAAATCGGTTGTGTAGGGCTGATTAAAGCAATCGACAATTTTGACCTTTCTCATCAGGTAAAATTCTCAACCTATGCAGTTCCCATGATTTTAGGAGAAATCAAACGCTATTTACGGGACTCGGGAGCTATCAAAGTCAGTCGTTCCTTAAAAGATGTGGCATACCGGGCACTTACAGCAAAAGAACGGTTGACCGTTTCCTTGGGGCGTGAACCCACACCGTATGAAATTGCAAAAGAAATCGAAGTAACGCCAAAAGAAGTTGTGACAGCACTGGAAGCAATTTGTGATCCGGTATCCTTATATGAGCCCATTTACAACGATGGGGGAGACGTGATTCTGGTGATGGACCAGCTTTCCGACAAAGAAGATAAGGAAGAAAAATGGGTGGGAGGCATTTGCGTGTCTCAGGCAATCGGGAAGCTTTCTGAAAAGGAGAGAAAGATTTTATCTATGCGGTTTTTCCAGGATAAAACGCAAACCGAAATTGCCGAAGAAATTCACATTTCTCAGGCACAGGTTTCCAGATTGGAAAAAAATGCGCTGATATCCATGCGAAAATATATTACCTGATAAAATTCATTTTCTAAAAAAGGGGAGACAAAACATGTCAGTTTTGTCTCCTCTTTTTTCATAAGCTGCCCCCCTCTTTTCATATAAATTAAGAAAAGAGAGGGAGTGTTTTTGATGAAAAAAACAAAGAAATTTGTGATGAATGCAGCCATCCTTACTGCGACCTCCTTATTGCTTCGAAGTTTAGGACTTTCTTTTTCGGTGTATCTTTCAAAAGCGGTGGGAGCCGAAGCGATGGGGACCTTTCATTTGATTCTGTCAATTTATTTTTTTGCACTTACGGTTTCCACTTCAGGAATCAGCTTAACCATGACGAAGCTGATTTCCGAAGAAATTGCATTAAAGCGGGAAGAAAACATCCGCCCGCTGCTGAAAAAGGGGATTGCTTACTGTCTTTTTTTCAGCGGAATCGGAGCGGCACTGTTGATTTTCTTTGCACCGCTTTTGGTAAATGTTTGCTTTTCGGGCGAAATTGAAAAAACCCCCTTTCTGATATTGGCGACAGAGTTGCCTTTTGTGTCGGTGTCGTCTGCATTATCGGGATATTTTATGGCACGAAGAAAGGTGTATAAAACATCTTTGGGACAAATTTCGGAGCAACTTTTGAAAATGGGCGTTACCGTAGTGCTTTTAACCTTTTGGAAGCCTGAAAATCTCACACAGGTTACCTGCTCGCTAATTCTTGGCGGGACATTAGGAGAAGTTTTTTCTTGCTGTTATTTGTGGATTCTTTATCAATTTGATAAGCGAAAAAGTCTTGCTTTTACCAATGTAAAAGGGCAATGGAGACGGTTGTTTGGCTTTGCACTACCCATTGCACTAAGCTCCTATCTTCGCTCTGCACTTTCGGGCATCAAGCAGTTAAGCGTTCCTGTACGCTTGAAAAAATCCGGTGTGTCAAATGCTGTGGAGCAGTACGGAATCATCAATGCAATGGTGTTTCCGGTGCTGATGTTTCCCCAGGTGATACTGTCTGCATTTTCCTCACTCATTGTTCCGGAAATCACCGAAAAATATACACTGAAACAGCGAAATTCCTTGAAACAAATTCTCTCCAGAATGTTTAAGGTCACTTTAATTTTTGCCGTTGCAACAGGTGGGATTTTATTTCTGTATGCCAAAGAGCTGTGCAGTATGATTTATCAGAATCAGGAAATTGCTTTTTACTTAAAATTGTTAGCGCCCCTTACGGTCATTATGTATCTGGATGACATTGTGGATGCGGTGCTCAAGGGAATCAACTGTCAGGTAGCAGTGGTTCGAATTAACATTATTGATTCTTTGGTAAGCATTTCTCTTTTGTGGGTTTTGCTGCCTGTTTTTCACATCAAAGGATACCTGATGGTGATTTTTATTGGTGAAATCCTAAACGGAACCCTCAGTATCCTGAAATTGATGAAGCATACGGATTGCTCTTTTATGCCAATCCGCTGGATTTTCATTCCTGCAGTGGTCATTTGGCTTTCTATGCTTTCCGGCAAAATTTTGCTGCCTTTTTCCATGATTGGCAGTATCCTTTTTGCCGTTTGCCTTTATTTTGGTATTTTGTATGCAGTGGGCATCATCGACTACCGTGATTTTAAGTTGTAATTGGATTCCGCTTGCTTTTTTCGTCAAAATGTGATAAACTATAACCAATGCAGTATCCTTTGAAAATAAAATTGATGAAAAAGGAGTCGAATATGCTGAAAAAGATAATGGTTACATTGCTTGGTATGGCTGTTTTTCTATCGGTCACAGCATGGGCGGCAGACACGTTCGGCGGATATCCTGTTCCGGTGGACATTGCAATAAACGGAGACTTTATCAAGTGCACCAAAAAACCGATTATGATTGATTCCACCACCTATATTCCGCTGCGGGCGTTTTCCGATGCGATCGGAGGAAATATATCGTGGGATGATGCCAAAAAAGCTGCTACCATGGCCAAAGACGGACATTCCTTTGTGTTTTATACACAAACGGACAACTGTGTGATTGACGGTGAAGAAACCGGCTATTCTTCGGTACTTTACCAGAATTTGACCTTTATTCCCATTCGTGCAGTATCCGAAGTGTTGGAGTATGAGGTGGAATGGGACGATTTTTATTTGACTGTGAAAATCACAGCACCCAATGTGGAAGTTCCGGCTGACTGTAAAGATTTTTCTTATACCTATGACGATATTTTATATCTTTCTAAGATTACACAGATAGAAAGCGGATATCAGCATTTTACCGTTCGGCTTGGGGTTGCCGGAACGGTTTTGAACCGCGTAGCATCCCATCAGTTTCCAAACAGTATCAAAGAAGTGATTTTTGATACTAGATACGGTGTCCAGTTCCCGCCGGCACATACCGATAAAATCAATGTCACCCCCTCCAAAGAAACGGTGATTGCAGCAAAATGTGTCTTGAATGGTGCGAATGTTGTGGGAAAAGCCCTCTATTTTATTGACACTAAATATGCCGCTTCCTCCTGGGCGCACAGCAACCGACCCCACGCCGTGACTCTCCACGATATGTCTTTTTATGAGTAGAGAGTGGCACCGTTGATTGATTGTTTTTGTCCTAACTTGATGTGAATAATTACAAGGCATATAATTTAGATGCAAGCGAGTTTGCACAGTGTTTAAGCGGTTTTGAAACGATTCCGGAAAATTAAAAAAAGATATATATAGGGGATGCAAAGGGTATCCTGACCAAGAGGAACAAAAAATCGAAGCTTTTACCCGATTTTGAAGAGATAAAACAATATAATAAATAGTGAAATCAAGACGATAATTTCGAAAAAGAGATTATCGTCTTTTTTTATATAAAAAATTAGAGAGGAGATGAAAGAAATGTATGTTGAAAAGTTTTTGCAACAGGTACATCGTAAATTAAATGAACAGGGTATCACGAATTCAAAACTTAGAGATACCTGCATTGATATCTACGAAGGTGAAAATGAGATTTTTAAGATAGACAGAGAAGGTGGAATGTTCTATGCATCGGATAATCGATTTCGTGATGTGGTCGATGAGCTTCATGAAATAATACAGCCAATTGTTTGTGAGGTGGATGAGTATCTCAGGGCAATGGAAAATGGTACAGAATTAAAGGCAAGAGATTTTGATATGCCATATATTAAAATTGCCGAATACAATGAGGTAGTTCTCGCAGGTATAGAACACAGCAATGGCAGCTTTGAGTTCGCCACATGGAATTATAAAAACAATTCATTATATCACGGACATTACACTACAGACTATAAAGGTGCAAGAGAAGATTTTGCAACTCGTTCTGGTCTGGTAAATAAAAATCTGTTATTTAACAAGAACGAATTGGTAGAGATTTACCGGTGCATCGAAGATACTCTTGGCAATGAATATGAAGTGACAGATAAACAAAGAGAAATGCTGGAAGATATTCAAACACGAATCCAGAATACCGTTAACGGCTTTGATAAGTTGCTCAAAGAAGCTATTGATCAGGGTGAAGAAGAAACATTCGAGCAAACGATGTGAGGAGGTGTAATAAAGATGCAAGAATACATGAGCAAGACGGACAGGATACAAGGATACATAAGAGAAGTCCTGACCGATGAGAAAAAACATTCAACAAAAGAAATAATCGAGTATGTAGATAGCAAACTCAAGGAAAACGGCGAATTTGTTTTCCAAGTCAATTCATATGTAAATGCAGCCATGAGAATACTTATGAAAAATGAAGATTATGCCAAAGTTGCATACGGCATGTATCAAAAAGGTGGTATTCCATATACTCCTTCATCGAAGAGGATAGAATCAGAAAGTGACTTGGAGAAAATAGACGTCAGAAGTGCAATGGTATCAGTTAAGGCATATGCAAAGAAGATTGAAGAACTCTTCGCTCGAAAATCCCCCTTTACGGATATGGACACAAATGAAGAAGCATCATATTGGGCAATCAAGAAGCATTCGTTGGATGTGGCGAAGTCACTTAGAGGAAATGCAGATAAGTTGTTTCAGATGGCAGATTCACAATATCAAAATGAGCGTAACCAGACTATCAGAAAATATTTTGAAGAATGCCTTTCGGATGGCAACCCACACAAAATGAATGACATTAAAGATTATATCTTCTCAAAGATGATGGAGAACAATGAGTATAATGGAGAACGAAGCAGTGCATATATATACCCTGCAATAAGTTCTCTTATTGTAGAAGGAGGACCATACCAAAAGATATCAAGAGGTGTATATCAGATTTCACAAGAAATACAGCAATCAGATTCGGTATATTCGATGGATGATGTTTCAAAATTACTTGACAGAGGTTGTAACCTTGCTGAAAGAGATATCAAGGCTATAGTGACAACAGAATTGTACAATGCAGGAGAAATTGCAGAACAGATTTCATCTGATATAGAAAGCTGTATTGACAATGTATCATATCTTATTGCTTTCGCCGAGGATTATATGGATCGCAGAGAAGAGCAGGAAGTAGATCAAGGTATGTCAATGTCAGGAATGTAAATTTGAAAGGAGGAAATGAAATGGCTGAAGGCAGAATCTTAGCCGTAAAAATTGACGGTAAATTGTTTGACAAGCTTGATGAGTTTGTCGAGCAGGAAGGAATGACAAAGCAAAAATATGTTTCAGAGCTTATAAGTAAGGACATAAGTCTTCGAATGCAGCAGAAGGCAGTGCAGAATAAGGATCTGGATATAAAACACACTGACGGTCTTAAAACATGGGACAGAGCAGAAGTGATGGATGCAATTGATGATTTCATGCTCCAGAATCGCAGAATTCCGAAACAGACCGAATTTAAAAATGAAAACGGACTTCCGTCATATAATGCCGCAGGCAGAGCATTAGAAATGTCCCCGGCAGAGTATATGAAGGAAAGATTCGATGAGCTTATGATCGGACAGGAAGAACAGGATCCGGGAATGAGCATGGGTATGTAGGCGATATGTTCTAACAAGAATGTATCTCCTTTTTTATTTCAACTTTATGGAGGTTAAAGAGCTATGATAAGCAACGAAGGAAGGGAGTTTTGCAGAGGGATCGGGCTGTTGGCTGAACATATAATCTGCATGGCAGACTCATTCGAGGAGCCAATTGAGAAGTTCAGAAAGAGCCTGTTTTATTCACCTGAATTTGAGGATAAGGGGAAGATAATTCAGGATAACATTGATACTGCAAACAGAATCAGAGATGAGGTAAAGCTCATCAGCATCAACGACTTGGAAGAATTGCATGACACACATGGAATTGCAATTGTAGAGTATGTAGATATGCTTTCAAATGCTGTGAGAGCAGAGCCGTATGATAATAATGAAGTCAAGTTCAAGTCAGATGCAGTAGTAAGTATAATGCTTGATATCGTTCATCGAGAAATAAGAGATGACGATACATATAAGAAAATTGCGGAAGGAGAGATAAACGAGAATGCTCAAGTTCAACTTTTATCATAATCGCAAAGATAATTTTTATTCCAACAAAGTCGAGCGAGAAACCACAGGTTTAATCGGATATATCCGAGGAGATTTCGGCTCAGGCGGAAACAGTTTTCACCATAGTTGGTTTGAAAATAAAGGTAAACTTAACAACGAAGTGTTCAAGGAAGATCTTAACAAAGTAATGGAATTCTTAAGAGAAAGAATGCTGACCGACAGAATGTATATGCGGAGTGTAGTCTATGGAAATCCCAATGCCAAAATTGATTCCAAAGAAAGCACCTCATACGGAGTATTCGTTGAGACGGATGGATATGAATATGATATTCGTGCTATATGTGATGACGGCAATTACGACTTTTATATTTACTGTTATGATAAGAGGTTTCAGGAACCGCAGTTCCTTAACAGCCGAAGATTTCGTGATGAACACGGTAAATTGAATGAACCTGTTGAGGAAATTGCTAAGAAAACATTACCCGAAGCTCGTAACTATTACATCAATGGTGATAAGTACGAGAACAACGGAAAGATGTACACCTTTAGAGTGACAGAAGAAAACATGTACTTCGAAGGTAAAGACGGTGAAAAACTTTTTGTGGC
This sequence comes from Clostridia bacterium, assembly GCA_017468465.1. Classification (GTDB taxonomy): domain Bacteria; phylum Bacillota; class Clostridia; order UMGS1840; family UMGS1840; genus SIG452. Next base: position 6,047 of record JAFUIN010000028.1, on the reverse strand, counting down.
ACCGGAACTGATGGGTACATTTCTGCCGGATGTAGCAACAGAAGGAAACTCCTTCGTAAAAGTACCATTAAGTCAAACTCTTTCAAATCTTACACTTGGAGATTTAATACAGAGTGTGAAGCTTTCGTCTGTTCATTTGGTACATGATGAGGCAGAAATTGACCTTGCCACAGTGGAAGACTTATCGGATTCAATGCTTACAAGCGAAGGAAGGAAAGCGTGGTCTGATGTCTTAAATGCAAAAGTAACTGAAATCTATAACGGTTACTATGGAATACAAATTGAGTGCAGTGGTGTTGATGAACAAAGGCTTGCTGATTTTTCGCAGGCTTTAGCAGGAAATTGGTCTGCTGAAGAATGTGACGAATGGTTCGACTACGAGACCACTGAAGGACCAAATATGAGTATGTAGGAGGAAAAATGATGATTAGAAATATTGATATCCTGTACACAATGCAGGATAGAGTTCGTAAATTCAAATTTTATGTAGAGGAATTATCCATTGTTACAGATGTAGAAGAAACGGAGATTTCAACACTTGTTAAAAATGGCGATGATTTAATGATTGGTCTTTTGAATTCAATCAATGATGTTGATAAGTTCCTTGATTCACTTACAGAAGACATAAAGGATACAATGCTTTCCGCAGGATTTGACAGCGATGATTTCAAGGTTTGGAATGCAGCGTTGATACTTAATCCCCTCAATATAGAAGGCTTACTTGAGACCTTTGAAGGTGCAATGGATACCCTTGAATTATATCTCATCGAGACTATCAAGGGTTATAGAATCCTTACACAGCTTGCGTATGATATGAACCCTCGTTTGCCCGGTTTGAATAAGCAAGCTGAGAAAAACTGATGGCGACTAAATTTATGTCCGGGACAGAATTGTTTATGTATGAATGTATGATGCAACAGACTCCGAACATGGCACGATGTGAAAGAGAAGAGAAACGATTCAAAGCTCAGTACATCGGGTTGCTCAGAGATTTTATGCGAGAATACGGTTACGGAGAAATCAGCAAAAGAGTTACACGAACAATAGACAGATTTTTGTTTGATGAGTTTATCTTTTGCAACGAGGAACATAGAGATATGTTTTGGAGAATGTACAGCAAATGGATAAAGAATACAAACGAAAAAGATTTTACATCTATGGCAATTATCTATTTGTTAAGTACACACCGACAGTTTGAAACTATCTTGGCAAACTATGTATCTAATCCGCTTTATGTTTTACCGAGTATCTATGAACATGGCGAAGGAGTAGAAAAGTACAATCTTTATCATGCTGTTAAGATGATAGCAGGGATGGAATCAGGACTTTGCGAAGAGGATTTGTTTGAAGAAGGAATCCTTGATGATAAGGTCCTGTTTTTAATTATCAATGCAAAATTTATTCAGCAGTATGGTGTTAATGGATATAAGGAAAGGAAAAACAAAAGAAAAGAACCGTATGTAAATAATTCGATGAAACACAGGCGAAATCAAAATGTGTTTTCGTACAAAGGACAGACATTGAGAATCAAATAGGAGGTGGATCGAAATGTCAGAAAGGGTTAAACATCCAAGCTTTGCAAATCTGTATATTGGCAGAAGTCAGTGCAGTGGAAAACAAGCATTATTCGGCAGCTCTATTAAACATCACGATATAATCAATCTTCGTATTAGCCCTGCGTTTATGGATAGGGACCTAAATTATGACAGATACTATGCAGAGAACCTGCCATACATTGAAATTGCAATGAGTCAATCTCAATTCGCACAGGCAATAACCTCTCTTAACATGGGTGCAGGTGTTCCTGTAACATTAACAAGACTAAACGGAGAGTACATAGAACCCTGTCCGTTTGTCGACAAACGAGAGCAGTTCAGCAATGAGTTCAGAGAAGAAATGCAGGAACTTACAAAACAACTCAAGGAAACAACCCAGGCCGTTGAGGAGCTTATACAGAATAAGAGAACATTTACAAAAGCGGATAAGGAACAGATATTGTCAACTCTTAACAAGGTAACAATGCAGTTAGGTTCAAATTATCCGTATATGTTTTCCATGTTTAATGAGCAGATGGATAAAACAGTAACAGAAGCCAAGGCAGAAATTGAAAGTCATCTGCAAGCGAGAATGGAAGATGTTGCACTGAAGGCAATTGGGAAATCGCAGGAGCCGGAAGCTCTTCCCGAAGAAGATCAGGACATCGAAGAAGATGGCGGAATGCTGATGGGAGGTATGTAGAGTGAGTGAGATTAAAGAAAAAATCGAACTATTTAACGAAAGCCATAAACCATTCGGCATTACCGTATATGAGGATGCAAGGTACGGCAAGTATAATTTGGGAGTACCATTGAATTTTCTAAAAGGCGAATATGAGAATTATGGCCGTAATGCATTTAACAAGTATGCGGAAAAAATAGGTGAGCCAGTAAAAGAGGATGGACTATATACTCATGGAAATGGTCACGAATGGAAGAATGTCTTTTGTTATTACTTTTCAAAGGAAGAGGGATTGGAACAGATAAATTTTGATTGTGAAGCAGGCGGATTTTATTGTTCTTCTGATAATTTAGACCTATTAATTGATTTCGGACATAGATTTAGAGAATTATGCGAGAATGAAGAAAAATTTGAGAGTGTTGTAGTAGATGCTCTCACAGTAAAAGAAATTGAAGACGAAATCAATTATCAGGAAACGATGTCTATGGGAGGTATGTAGAATGGCAGTTTTGTTTTCGCATATAACTCTATCGGCGGAGAATGGCTCAACAGAGACCTTTCTTTGCGGAGGAATTCCTGAAAATGAATCAGGGTTAGAAAATTGGACAGCATATCAGAACTTTCTGGAAGATAATCCTGAAATTGAGTCAATAGATGTCGAAGTCAGAAGTTTTCTGTACGGTGATGGAGAAGTAGTAGATGCAAACGAATATGAGGTTGCATACTTTACAAAACGAGGGCCTGATTTTATAGAAAGGTCAACCGTAAAACCGTATGATGAATCAAACTTCATAATTCTTACAGACAATGATATTGATGAAGAACCACAAATGGAAATGTAGAGGTGAATAAAAATGCTGTATGTATTAAGTTTTGCCGGAGGAGCAATCTTCGGTGTAGTTATGATGTGCTGCTTCATTGTAAGCGGTCAAGAATCAAGAATGGAGGAGAAATATCTGAATGGAGAACAGAATCAAGGTGATGGTCTTTGAGCCGTTAAAGGAACCTTATATAGAAAATATAAAGAATGTACCTGAAGCATATAAGAGCATTGTTGAGGGAGAAACAGAAGAAGTAAGGCTCGATGAAAAAACACTCCTTATATGCAATTCAGAGGGAAAAGAAAAAGAGCTTGTTCCGAATAGAACGATCGGCAACGATATTATCTGCGGAACATTCTTTCTTGCAACAGATACCGGAAGTGATAAGTATGCCTCAATAACCCCAATGCAAGCACAGTTTTATAACAAAAGATACGGTGATGCTGAAGTAATATCACAGGCAGATGTCAAATATTTGAGTCAGATCGGTTCAGTGGGTATTGGAAGGGATACGGTATATCTCAACAACCTGAGTATGAGATTTAATGAAGAGAAAATTGATTTCAAAAAGGTGGCAGCTTCGTACAAGACAGAAGACAAGCTCGAAGCAAAAGAGCTTTTAAAAACAATGCATGAGGTCTTTTGCTCCACCCATAAGACAGATTGTGTGGATGATCTCGATACTGTCGGAGATGAGTTTGTTTCACTTCCTGCAGTGATTAAGTCAGATAAGACAGGCGAAATCTGTGTGGGGCTAGTGTATGTAGATATTGAATCATCGGGTGAGCATTGGGGAACACAGTTTGCATTTAGTCTTGGCTTTTATGGTGAAGATGGAGAAACAATGCCACCGACAGTTAAGGCAGAGCGTGATAGAATCGGCTCATATGACTATTGGTACACACCAACCTTTGCAGGAGATATACATGTGAGCTTTGACGATGTCCCTGAAGATGTTCAAAGCATGCTCGATTATGCAAAGGGAATTGAAGAACAAACACAGGGAATGAATATGAATTCAATATAAAACAGAAATGAGGAAAATGTGATGATTTGTGAAATTGAGAATTTATCAAACGGTAAGGTGAAGATTTTATCGTTGCCTAAAGAAGCGAGAGATTTAGATGTGTTTCTTATGGAATTCGGACTAAACGATGAGAATAATTTTGCTCATGAGATTGTCTCAGTGGATACCGGAAGTAGAGAACTTAACAGCGAGATAATTTCCAGAAAATTAACGGTAGATGAATTGAACTACTTTGCTTTCTTTTACGAGCTTGAGAAAGGAAATTTTGAAGATAGGTTTATAAATCTTATATATTCTGTTATTCCGACAACAAACAAGGACTTTCTTAATCTGGCATTTGATTCTGTCCTTTACGATTTTCATTATGTATCAGGCGATGAAGAGGCATACAGACTGCTAAAAGAGGACTACCCTGAATACGAAAAGATGTCTATGGTTGAAGCCTTACATGACGCACAAAAAAATAAGAAGGGAAAGTTTGTAAACAGACATCATTATGCAATACGGATCCCCGGCTTATGTGATGGTGATGACGCAGATTTTTATAATGGTATATCGATGGATTCTGATGTTGAGGATGATGGAATGCGTGATGTTGCAAGGATAACACTGATTGATTTTGAGGCACATAACAAGAAATGTGATGAGATTCCAAAGCTCACAATCAATCTCCCTACGACAGATTACAGCATAACCCGTGCATTACATAGGATGAGAGATAAAAGATTTATTATAAGAGTGGAAAGGACACATATGTCAAAATTTCCTATAACATGGACGGTAGGTGATAGTATTAGGGAAATTAATTATTGTGCTGAGATTTGGGCAGGGATTGAAGACAATAATGCACTGAGATGTAAACTCAAAATATTAAGTAAACAGAAAAGGGAACAATACAGTGCCAGACGATTTTTGGAGATATATTATACACACGGATCTTACAGGTTCTATCCTGGCATCTGTTCTGAAACATTACTTGAATCACTCGAACCGATAAAAAGTGCTGTGTTCCCAACCAATGAAGATCCCAAAAAGTTAGCTAAAGATATTTTGTCGAGATATGAGCATGTCTTCGTAGACGAAGGACTCGTTTTGAAAACAAAAGGCAATGATGGATTTGAAGCATATTTTGATATAGAATGGGCTTAACAATAAAACAAAATTGAGGCGGTCAGTTTGTGTGAACTTAAACACACGAATTGACCGCCTCTTTTTTTGTGCCTGAAATAAGGCAGAAAGGAGCAGATTGCTATGAAAAAGAAATGTGGCAACCTGGTGCGCGATGCACCCTGTGCATAAATATCGTAGTGAAGAGGCGGTTGTGAATCCCCAATGAGGAAAACAACCGCCTAAATTTATGCCAAATCGGAGGTGTTTGAGATAGCAAAATATCAGAACAGTCCGATTCCGTATGTAGGCGGTAAAAGAGCAATGCGAGAGATAATCTTAAAGTCATTCCCTTTGTTGTACAGAAGATACATAGAGGTGTTTGGCGGAGGTGCTTCAATTCTCTTTGCAAAGCATAAGGAAAAGTTTGAAGTGTACAACGACTTTAACTCTGACCTTGTCAATATGTTCAGATGTATAAAAGAAAGACCGATGGCACTTATCAAAGCTTTGAAATTTTACAACCTGCACAGTAGGCAAGAATTTGGGATACTGCAGGACTTCTTAAACATGGATGCACCAAACTATCCATTTTTGAAAGAAGAAATTGCAATAGCAGAGGAACTTTTTGACGAGAAAGATGCAGAAATAATTATAAAGATTTTATCAGAAAAAGCGAACCTATACGATGTGGAAAGGGCTGCAACCTTCTATAAGATGATCAGGTACAGCTACGGCAGTGCCGGAAAAAGCTTCGGAGGTCAGCCTGTAAATCTATCAAGCACATTGGAGCTTCTGGAAGCAGCCGCTTTCAGACTTCGTGAGACTGTGATTGAGAACAAGGACTTTGAGAGCCTGATCAAGCAATATGACAG
>JAFUIN010000027.1 GCA_017468465.1 Clostridia bacterium | reverse complement strand
TGCAGGCAAACGACTGGCATCGAAATTATTCACTATTCATCATTCATGATTCATTCGTCCATATGCCGTGCGCAGCTTATGCCGTGCGCAGCACTTCTGCATCCTTTTCTCTGCGCTATACTTGCGGCTTGATAGAACGCGCAGAATCAATGAATCTCACGACTCACTGTAGCATTGCATGCAGCATTGTAGGGGGCGGTGTCCACGACGCCCCGCATATTTTTAATGCAGGCAAACGACTGGCATCGAAATTATTCACTATTCATCATTCATTATTCATTCGTCCATATGTCGTGCGCAGTCTATGCCGTGCGCAGCACTTCTGCATCCTTTTCTCTGCGCTATTGAGACTGAGAGAGATAATTGGTTAGAACTACCATACAGTCATCGGCTAAAACAGCTAATAGCTGTCATTCCGAAAGGCATCGCCTTGAGGAATCTCTTTGTGAGGGTAAAAAACTCCAACGTAGAGATTCTTCGTCGTCATACTGACTCCTCAGAATGACATATAAGATAAGGTGCTGCAAATTTCAAAAAAGCGATTCTTCACCGCATGATAAGCCGTTTCGTTCAGAATGAGACAGTACCGAAAACTGTCAAAATGAATCAGTGCGTGTTTTGAAAAAAATCAAAAAACCGTGAGGAGAGCCTTTCTCCTTGCGGTTTTTATCGGGAAAATTCTCCCGTTGTTACAGTTTTTGACACCGGCAGAAAAACCTGTCAAAAAGTGACAAAAACAAAGAAAAAATGATTGACAACCAGCCTCATTAATGATACAATAGATAGAAGAAAATTTTTATAGGTTTTCTACCAAAAATTTTGCCGGAATTGTAAAATTCCGGAAAAAATTTTACCCATTTTTAAGAAACAAAGTGCTTTTTGGGTTTTGAAAAAAAAGCTCAAAAGGGTTATCATACAAAGAAACGAAAGGACGTGCCTTGCCATGAAAGAGATGTACTTGATTTTGGAAAACAAAACTGTTTTCAAAGGGAAAAGCTTTGGCGCTTACAAAGAAGCAGTAGGCGAAATTGTGTTTTCCACTAATATGTTAGGTTATATGGACACCTTGACCGACCCTGCAAATTTCGGTCAGCTTGTGATTTCCACTTTTCCCCAGATGGGTTGTCACGGAACCATCTCGGAAGAAATGGCAGGAAAGAAAGCGTCTTGTTTCGGATATATTGTAAAAGATTGGTGTCAGGCACCGTCCAACTGGCGTTTGGAGGGTGATCTTGACACTTTTTTACGGGAAAAAGATATCCCCGGCATCTACGGCATTGATACCAGAAAGTTAACCAAAATGGTGCGGGAAGCAGGCACGATGAATGCAAAAATTTCCTTTACTCCCGACTTTACTGATGATATCGCCGAGTATAAAATTGTGGATGCCGTAAAACAGGTTTCGGTTGCCGAAAAAGAAACGTTTTTGGGCGAAAATGCTTCTTACCGTGTGGTAATGTGGGATTTTGGCGCCAATGACAATATGGTAAAAGCCTTCTTAAAAGCAGGCTGCGACGTGACCAAGGTTCCCTACAATACCAAAGCGGAAGAAATTATTAAGATGCGTCCCCACGGTATTGTGCTTTCCGGCGGTCCCGGCGATCCGACTCACCTCACCGATGTGCTTACCGAAATTCGACAGATAAAAGAGATTCCCATGCTTGGAATCGGGCTGGGGCATCAGCTTCTGGCGCTGTCGCAAGGTGCAAAAATCGAAAAATTGAAATATGGACACCGGGGCGCTTCGGTTCCTGTTCGGAACGAAACCACCGGAAAGGTATATATTTCTTCTCAGAATCACAGCTATCAGGTAGTGAATGCTTCTGTGGAAGGCTTCGGCAAAATTTCTTACCGCAATGTAAACGACGGCACTTGTGAGGGGATTGACTATGCAAACATTCCTGCTTTCTCAGTGCAGTTCAACATTGAAAGCTTTTCCGAGCCGATGAATCCCGGCTTTTTGGTAGGAAGATTCACACAGATGATGGAGGGAAAAAAAGATGCCGTTAAATAAAGAAATCAAAAAAGTTCTGGTAATTGGCTCCGGTCCGATTGTAATCGGTCAGGCAGCAGAGTTTGACTATGCAGGCACCCAGGCTTGTCGTGCTTTGAAGGAAGACGGTTTGGAGGTTGTGTTGGTCAATTCCAATCCCGCAACCATTATGACCGACAGCAAAATGGCAGATAAAATCTATATTGAGCCGTTGACGCTGCCTGTTATTAAAAGAATCATCGAAAAAGAAAAACCCGACAGCCTTCTTTCTACGTTAGGCGGTCAGACCGGCTTAACGCTTTCCATGCAGCTTGCAAAGGAAGGCTTTTTGGACAAGCACGGCGTGAAGCTGTTAGGTGCAAATCCTGAAACCATCGACAAGGCAGAAGACCGTCAGATGTTTAAGGATATGATGGAAAAAATCAATCAGCCTGTCATCCCTTCTAAAGTGGTAAACACCTTGGAAGATGCGCTTGATTTTGCAAAAGTAATCGGCTATCCGCTGATTATCCGCCCTGCATTTACCCTGGGGGGTACCGGTGGCGGTATCGTAAACAACGAAGAAGAAATGATCGAAATTACAACCAACGGGCTTCGTCTTTCTCCCATTACGCAGGTTTTGGTGGAAAAATGTGTATCCGGCTGGAAGGAAATCGAGTTTGAAGTAATTCGTGACAGCAAGGGCAACTCCATCACCGTCTGCAGTATGGAAAACTTAGACCCGGTTGGTGTGCATACCGGTGACTCTATCGTAATTGCGCCTGCTGTTACTTTATCTGACTATGAATATTCCATGCTCCGCAGTGCAGCACTGGATATTTTGAATGAATTAAAAATCGAAGGCGGCTGTAACTGTCAGTTTGCCTTGAATCCCGAAAGTTTTGAATATGCGGTAATCGAAGTAAACCCCCGTGTTTCCCGTTCCTCCGCATTGGCATCCAAAGCAACCGGTTATCCCATTGCAAAGGTTGCCGCAAAAATTGCCATCGGCTATCAGCTGGATGAAATCTTAAATGCAGTAACCGGAAAAACCTACGCTTGCTTTGAACCGGCGATTGACTATGTGGTTGTAAAATTTCCCAAATTCCCCTTTGATAAATTTGTCTATGCAAAGCGTGATTTGGGTACCCAGATGAAAGCAACCGGCGAAGTGATGGCGATTGGCGCCTCCTTTGAAGAAGCAATTATGAAAGCAGTCCGTGGTGCAGAAATCTCCAAGGATTCTATGCGCCATAAAGATTTGGTAGGCTGTACCGATGAAGAAATTATGGAAAAGCTGCATCATTGCAATGATGAACGTATCTTTGTGATTTACGAAGCCATTGCCCGCGGTGCATCCATTGATACCATTTATGAAATTACAAAAGTTGACCGTTGGTTCTTATCCAAGCTGGAAAACTTATTCAAAATGGAATGCCGCTTAAAAGAAGAAACCCTGACCAAAGAGCTTCACTTAGAAGCAAAGAAGATGGGCTTTTTGGATAAGGTGATTGAACAGCTTTCCGGTCAGAAAATTCCGGAAAAAATTTACGCATCCTACAAAATGGTAGACACCTGTGCCGGTGAATTTCAGGCAGAAACTCCTTACTTCTATTCTTCTTACGAAGAAGCAAACGAAGCAAGAGAGTTCATCGACAACCGTGCCAGTGATAAGAAAACCATCATTGTATTTGGTTCCGGCCCCATCCGTATCGGGCAGGGGATTGAGTTTGACTATGCTTCCGTACACTGTGTATGGGCGCTTCAGGAAGCCGGCTATGAAGTGGTTATCGTAAACAATAACCCCGAAACCGTTTCTACTGACTTTGACACCGCAAACCGTCTCTATTTTGAACCATTGAATCCGGAAGATGTCATGAATGTTATCCACACGGAACAGCCTTACGGCGTTGTGGTTGCATTCGGCGGCGGTACCGCCATCAAACTGACCAACTTCCTCCAGGAAAACGGCGTCAGAATTTTGGGCACCAGTGCCGACAGCATTGACATGGCAGAAGACAGAGAACGGTTTGACGACCTGCTGGAACGCTTAAACATCAAGCGTCCCCAGGGCTTTACAGTATTAACCGAAGAAGAAGCACTGGAAACTGCAAACCGCATCGGGTACCCCGTGTTGATTCGCCCCTCTTATGTATTGGGCGGTCAGAATATGATTATCGCCTGGAACGATTCCGACACCAAAGAATATATGAAGATTATTCTGCACGGTCTGGATGAAAACCCCATTTTGATTGACAAATATTTAATGGGAACCGAAATTGAAGTTGATGCCATTTCCGACGGGGAAGACATCTTAATTCCCGGCATTATGGAGCATATTGAACGTGCAGGGGTGCATTCCGGTGACTCCATTGCGGTATATCCCGCATTTAATCTGGATGTTCCCATGATTCAAAAAATTATTGACTCCACCAAAAAGCTGGCAGTTGCTTTGAATACCAAAGGTCTGGTAAACATTCAGTATTTGGTGTATGATAACGAGCTTTATGTAATTGAGGTAAATCCCCGTTCCTCCAGAACAGTGCCTTACATCAGCAAGGTAACCAAGGTTCCCATGATTGATTTGGCAACCAAAGCAATGCTGGGCGAAAAACTGAAGGATATGGGCTACGGCACCGGTCTTTACAAAAATTCGCCTTATGTAGCGGTTAAAGTGCCGGTATTCTCCTTTGCAAAGCTCTTGGGTGTGGACAACCATTTAGGGCCTGAAATGAAATCTACCGGTGAAGTTCTGGGAATTGGTGCAAACTTAGAAGAAGCACTGTACAAGGGCTTAATCGGTGCCGGATATAAGCTTCAGAAAAAGGGCGGCGTGTTCATTTCTGTCCGTAACAGTGATAAAGCAGAAATCTACGGCGTTGCAAAAGGCTTTTATGACCTTGGCTTTACCGTTTATGCAACCCACGGAACAGCAAAGATTTTAGAAGATGCAGGTCTGCCTGTGATTGCCGTGGATAAAATTCACGAAAATCCGGAAAATAATACCTTAACCTTAATCGAAAGCGGAAAAGTCAACTTCGTGGTTTCGACCTCTGCAAAGGGTAGACTTCCCGAACGTGACAGCGTAAAAATCCGCAGAAAAACTGTGGAAAGAAGCGTTCCTTGCTTTACCTCTATTGATACTGCCAATGCGGTTATCAACTCCATGAAGGGCAAATATTCCGAACAGAGCATCGAAATTGTAGACATCAACAACATGAGAGACTCCAAAATGGCAGTTGATTTCATCAAGATGCAGAGTTTAGGAAACGACTACATTTATTTTGACTGTCTGGACCAGCATCTGGACAATCCCGAAGCCATTGCCATCCGTTTGTCTGACCGTCATTTCGGCATTGGTGCTGACGGTGCGGTTGTCATTGAATCTTCCAAAACGGCAGATGCCAAAATGAGAATTTTCAATGCAGACGGAACCGAAGGCAAAATGGGCGGAAATGCGATTCGCTGTGTTGGAAAATATCTCTACGATAAGGGCATTGTTTCCCGTGAAGATATGGAAATTGAAACCTTAAGCGGCGTGAAAAAATTAAAAGTATATCCCATGGAAGGCGAAGTGGTTGCCGCCATGGTGGATATGGGCAAGGCTGAAACCAAGCCCGAGCTGATTCCTGTGGTTTCCGACAAGGAAATGGTAAAAGATGAGGCAATCACCGTTTTAGGCGAAGAATATCGTGTAACCTGTGTATCGGTGGGCAATCCCCATGCAGTTGTCTTTACCGAAAATTTAGACACCGTAGATATGGAAAAGGTTGGTCCCGAATTTGAATACCATCCCATGTTCCCCGACAGAATCAATCTGGAATTTGTGAAAGTGATTGATAAAAACACCTTGAAAATGCGTGTTTGGGAACGGGGTACCGGGGAAACTCTCGCTTGCGGAACCGGTGCTTGTGCCGCTGCAGTTGCCGCTGTGTTAAACGGCTTCTGCGACAAAAATTCGGACATCACCGTAAAACTTCCCGGCGGCGATCTGAAGATTAAATACACCGACGAAACCGTATATATGACGGGGCCGGCGGTGAAATCGTTCGAAGGCACAGTAGCGCTCTAAGAGGACTGGATAAAATGAACGAGAACGCAAAAGGCATAGGGTTATTCCTATGCTTTTTGTTTTTATAAGGTGAAAATTTGTGTCCCACAAATTTTAGATTATAATGCCTTTTGCTATCCGCCAACCTCACCTCTCGGCGTAGCATTGCATGCAGCATAAGTATGTCTTCGGGGTTATGCCGTGCGCAGCACTTCTGAATCCTTTTCTCTGCGCCTTGGTTAGAGTAAACCTCACCCACCACTCACCGTAGCATTGCATGCAGCATTGTAGGGGTCGGCGTCCTCGACGACCCGCATATTTTTAATGCAGGCAAACGTCTGGCACCGAAATTATTGGATGTATACTAAAAAAGTGGACAGCAAAATGGAAATGATGTAAAATAGTAGACACGAAAGGGGAATTACAATGTCCACAAAAAATAAGTACACATCAGAATTTAAAAAGACTATCGTTA
>JAFUIN010000026.1 GCA_017468465.1 Clostridia bacterium | reverse complement strand
GGCTGTGGCAAATTCTCCGCTTGTGGATGACAAAATTGAAAATCCCGATGATGAAAAAACAACTGAGCTGTTAAATGAGTATCTTGACTCTCTCAAAACAACCCTTGACAATATTGACGTTATATCCTTTGTAAGTCGTGATAATGTTCGTCTGTATCATTCCAATCACGATTTGATTGGTACAGAGTATGACGGAACTATACCTGAATTTGAAAAGGTATCAAAGGAATACTACACAGCAAATGAAACGGGGCCTTCCGGTTCACAGCGCCGTGCGTATGCGGCAGTTTATGATAAAAACGGAAACTACACCGGATTCGTTATGACGATTATGCTTCTTGAAAATATCAAGGCGGAAACCTTGCAGATACTTTTTATCTTTGCGCTCATTACTATTGCCGCAATTTTAATAGAACTGATTATTTCTGCAGAGCTTTCAAGCTCTATTAAAAAGAGCTTGCACGGATATGAACCAAATGTTTTCTCGGCAATGTTTCAAGTTCGTGATAATATTTTGGAATCATTAAACGAGGGTGTACTTGCCGTAGATAAAAACGGAGTTGTGCAGTTTGCAAATCGCTCTGCGGCAAAAATGCTTGGCAAGGAAAAATCCAAAGAGCTTATAAACGCACCATTTACCGATTGCTGTAATGACGGTTTCATACAAAATGTCATCAGAACAGGCGAAAAAGAATTTAACATTCAAGAGCAAAGCATTGATAATAGCAATGTTTTGATTGACTGCATACCTATCAGGGAAAAAGATGACATTATCGGAGCAGTTGCAATTCTTCACAACCGTGAAGAATACACAAAGCTGATGGAAGATCTTGCAGGAACAAGGTATCTTGTGGATTCAATGCGGGCTAACAATCACGATTTCACAAACAAGCTTCATGTTATAATGGGACTGATACAAATGGAAATGTATAACGAAGCGGTATCGTATATTGAAAATATTTCTATTGTGCAGCGAGAAACCATCAGTAAAATTATGTCAGTAGTTGATGAACCAAGTATAGCGGCACTTTTAATAGGTAAAAGTGCAAGAGCTTCGGAACTTAATATAAAGTTTATACTGAGTGAAGAAAGCCACTATTCAAAAACAGATTTATATCTTCCCCCCGAGCTTATGGTTACGGTTATCGGCAACCTTATAGATAATGCGTTTGATGCAATGAATATAAAGGATATAGACAGACAAAAACAACTGCATTTTGGCATCTATTCCCGTGAAGATGCACTCCTTATAACTGTTGACGATACAGGTGTTGGAATCGGTAAAGACAATGTTGAACATATATTTGATAACGGTTTCTCAACCAAAGGCGAAGGTCGTGGCACCGGACTATGTCAGGTAAAGGAAATGGTTGAAGCTATAGGTGGTAAAATAACGGTTGAATCACAGGAAAATGTGGGTACATCATTTACCGTCAGCTTTTCAAAATAACTTTTTGGAGGTGTATTATGTATAAAGTTTTAATAGTAGAAGACGATCCTATGGTCGCTATGATAAATGAACAATTTGTAAGCCGGCATAAAGACTTTGTGGTTGCACATAAATGTAATGACGGAAAAAGTGCCCTGGAATACCTTGATGAATGTAAGGTTGATTTAATCATCCTTGATGTGTTTATGCCATATATGGATGGCTTTGAAACACTCAGACAGATAAGAAAAAAACAGATTTCCGTTGATGTTATAATGGTAACGGCAGCGAATGAACGAGAGCAATTAAAAGAGGGACTGCATCTTGGTGTAGTTGATTATTTGGTAAAGCCGTTTACATTTGAAAGATTTAAGGTGGCACTTGATAAATTTATTGCTCAGGTTGAAGCATTGAAAGATTTGGATAAGGTTAATCAGAAAAATATTGACTTTTTGATAGATAAATCAAGGAAGAGGGCAAACGAGCTTTATCCGAAAGGCGTACAGGAAAAGACTTTGCAAACCATTATTGAACATTTGAAACAAAACAAAAACAAATGGCTCACCGGCGATGAAATCGCAGAAAAAGTCGGACTTACCGGCGTTACTGTAAGAAGATATATGACACACCTTTCGGAAACGGGAATGGTTATTGCGGATATGAACTACGGAACCGGAGGCAGACCTTGTATGCTCTACAAGTTGTTAAATTAAAACTAAAGGATAAATAAAGACGGAAAATCTTTTTAGATTTTCCGTCTTTATGGTTAATGTCCTTAAGAACACTACGCTTAGTAAGATGCAAGTTTTTTTTCGGTTTATATCAGCTTATCACATTCCAAAAGCATCAGCATTGCCATTTCAGTTGCTTCCAAAAAACCTTCGATGTTCAGGCATTCATCAGGTTGGTGAAGATTTCCATGTCCCTTGGGGAGCGAGAAGGGAATGGGGCGTCTTACCATGGTGCCGATTTCCACTGCACAAGGCAAGTGACGTCCGTAGGTTCCGCCGGCATTTACCAGTGTTTTTGCGGTTTGGTCACCGGTATAGTTTTTATAGACCTTCATACACGCCTGAATAACGGGTAAATCTTCGGGAATGACGTGTGTTGCCATGGTATGAGAGAAAGAAACCTCCCAGTTCTTTTCTCCAAATTTGGAAACCAGATCTTCTTTTAGCAATTCGGGGTCAGTGGTCGCACCGAAACGGATGTCAAACACCAATGATACCGCTCCGTCGTTCACTCTCACAATACCGTTGGTACAGGTTAATTTTCCAAAATCGGGGTCTGTTGATTCAATCGACAACGCTTCTCCGTAAGAAGTTCCCATCAATTCTTTGATAAATTCCATTTGCTGACGGTCCGAAGTAGATAATTTTTCGCAACTGCACAGAACATCAGCCAGCAGAAAGCCTGCATTTAAGGAACCTTCCGGAAATGCACCGTGGGTGGATAATCCTTCTGCATAAAGAATGATTTTGTCATCCTTCAAAGATACTTTCACCGATTTCGTTTCTTTTTGCTTCAATTCGTCATACAAGCCGTCCTTGTTTTTCAGGGTAACGGTTGCCTTGCCTAAAATAATGTTGAAAGAAGTTCCTCCATGGAAGTCGAGAATATCTTCAAACTTTATGTTGGAAACTGCTGTTGCCTGAAACATTCCTTTATTTCCGCGGTATAAGGGGAATTCGGAGTCGCAAATCAGTGCAAAATCAGGGGCTTTGTGTTTTTTTACATAGTTTTCAATGTCCTGCATACCGGTTTCTTCACAGATGCCGGTGAATGACACAATTTTACTTTGAATAGGGAGCTTCAGCTCCTTTATCATTTTCATAATGTAAAGGGATGTTACAATGGCACATTTGTCATCGCTGACTCCTCTGCCAATTAAAAAGCCGTCTTTTTCTGTAGCCGAAAACGGAGCACCAATCACCCAGTCATCGCCTGCGGCAACCACATCGGCGTGTGCAAAGAGACCCAGACTTTTTTCGCTGTCGCCCAGGTAAGAAAGCAGATATCCGCCCGGATGGTCTGCTTCGGTCTGAAAGCCGTTTGCTTCATACAACTCCTTAACATATTGGAAAATGTCGGCACATTCTTTTCCATAGGGATATTCTTCTGATACATTTTGCTGTACCGACGGAAAGGATACCAGTTTTTTGAGCTCCTCTATCATTTCTTCCCGATGAGACCAAATATATTCGTGAATTTTTTCCTGATACATAATTTCGCTCCTTTTTTGATTATTCTATGGAAATTTTCCCATTTCTATGCAAGAGAAAACCGCTTCATAAGCTCATCTTTGTTTTCCTGCAGTAAAATTAAGCGTGGCTTGCCAATGTAATTCAGTTTCAGCCGTTTTACCATTTCGTGACCTTTTTTGATATTTTCTATATCATAAACATCTTTTGCGCTGTGTGCATCCATTCCAAAGGTAACGGGACAACCAACTCTTCCGGCAATTTCAAAGAATCGGTCACAAGGGTAGTTTTCGTTGTTTCTTGCACCGTTAAAATTGATTTCCAGAGGAATGTTATATTCTTTGGAGGCAAGACAGATTTTCTCCATTTCTTTTTCATACAATGTTCGGTTTTCACCTTTATAATTTACAAAATCCGGATGTGCCACATAAGTAAAAACGCCGCTTTTGATTCCGGCTATCACACAATCGGTGTATTCTGTAAGCACTTCATCTTTGGTAGTGGGAACGCCTGCGGGAAAACCATTTGGATATTCATTTTGTAAGTAATGCTGTCCCAAAATCAGATATTCTGCACCAAAATCCAGCACCATCTTTAGCATTTTGGGAAAATACAGGGGATAAAATTCCATTTCGTAGCCGATTTTCAAATCAATTTGTTCTTGATAGACTTCTCGAAGACGATTTGCTTCTTTGAGATATTCTGGCACATCAGCGATAAAAATACGGTGATATGTGGTTTCATAGCCATCAGGAAAACGAAAAGGGGAGTGTTCAGAAAAACCAAGATGACGGATGCCGTGGTTCACAGCACACGTCACATAATCTTCCATTTCGCCGGTGGCATGATGGCAGTATTTGGTGTGTGTATGATAGTTGTAATTCATCATAATTCCTCACGAAAACGGTATTATTTACTGTTGATATTGTAGCACAAATTTGATATGCTGTCAACGAAAAAAGGAACCTTTTTTCCAAAGGTTCCTTTTAGATTGTTATTCAAATTGAAAGGTTCCGGAAATTAAAGTGACAACCTCTTTTCCAACTGTTAACAGACCGCCTTTTGCAGTTGCTTTTTTTGTGGAATCGTCTGCCATCCATATTTTGATGGGAGCTTCCACAAGGGAGGTGACAAAGGGGATGTGACCTGCCATGATTGCCAGATCACCCTCGGTTCCGCGAACATCCAATTTTACCACATCACCTTCAAAGAGATTGCCGTCAGGAGACGAAACGATTAAGTGAAAGGTATTCATTATTTCTGCACCTTCTTCGCTTTTTCGATGGCTTCGTCAATGGTTCCTACAAACAAAAATGCAGATTCTGGCAAGTCATCATGTTTGCCTTCAATGATTTCTTTGAAGCCGCGAACGGTTTCCTTTACCGGTACATAAGTTCCTTTAATACCGGTGAATTTTTCAGATACATCAAAGGGCTGTGATAAGAAACGCTGAATTTTTCTTGCACGTCCAACCAACAGCTTATCCTCGTCGGATAATTCGTCCATACCCATAATGGCGATAATATCCATCAACTCGTTATATCTTTGTAAGATTCTCTGCACTTCTTTGGCTACATAATAATGTTCTTCGCCAACTGTTTCTGCCGATAAAATACGGCTGGTGGATTCCAGCGGGTCAACAGCGGGGTAAATCCCCTGGGATGCAATGTTTCTTGCCAGAACGGTGGTAGCATCCAGATGGGCAAAGGTGGTGGCAGGAGCCGGGTCCGTTAAGTCATCGGCAGGGACATATACTGCCTGAATCGACGTGATAGAACCTTTTTTGGTAGAAGTAATTCGTTCTTGCAGAGCCCCCATTTCTGTTGCCAGAGTGGGCTGATATCCAACGGCAGAAGGCATACGTCCCAACAGGGCCGAAACCTCACTTCCTGCCTGGGTAAAACGGAAAATATTATCAATAAAGAGCAGCACATCCTGACCTTCGGTATCACGAAAATATTCTGCCATGGTAAGACCGGAGAGTGCAACTCGCATACGTGCTCCCGGTGGTTCGTTCATCTGCCCGTATACCAGAGCAGTGTTGCCCAATACACCGGACTGCTTCATTTCGTTATAAAGGTCGTTTCCTTCACGGGTACGTTCACCTACACCGGAGAAAACAGAAATCCCGCCGTGTTCCTTTGCGATGTTGTTAATCAGCTCCATAATCAGAACTGTTTTTCCAACGCCGGCACCGCCGAATAAACCGATTTTACCCCCTTTGGAATAGGGGCAAATCAAGTCAATAACCTTAATGCCGGTTTCAAACATTTCATCACTGGTTGCCAAATCTTCATATTTTGGGGAGGGGCGGTGAATGTTCCAGCGTTCCTTGGTTTCTGCCTGTGGCAAATTGTCCACTGCATCGCCCAACACGTTGAAAATTCTGCCTAAGGTTTCTTTTCCCACGGGGACACTGATGGGAGCACCGGTGTCAATGGCGTCTACTCCGCGCATCAGCCCGTCAGTGGATGCCATTGCAATACATCTTGCAGTGTTGCCGCCGATATGTTGTGCAACCTCAACGGTTAAGGTGCGGTTTTCCATAGGGATTTGGAGTGCGTTATAAATTTCAGGCAGTTCGCCTTCCTTAAAACGGATGTCTACTACAGGCCCCATAACCTGAAGTACTTTTCCGATGGTCTTCTTATCCAATGAATTCACCTCTTCATCAGTTGCCGCTACCGGCAACAATTTCCGTAATTTCCTGGGTGATAGCACCCTGTCTTGCACGGTTATATTCCAATTTTAAGTCTTCAATCATCTGTTTTGCGTTCTTTCCTGCGCTGTCCATTGCCATTCTTCTGGCAGACACTTCACTGGCGAAGCTTTCCCGAATGGATGCAACCAGCATCCCCGCTACATATTCTCTTGCCACCTGATTCAATACGGTTAAATGGTCCGGTTCAAAAACAACCGACGAATCTCCGTTATCGTTTTTGGTAAGGGGCAGAATCCACTTCACTTTCGGTTCGTTGGACATTACCGAAATGTACTTAGTGTAAAGAATGCCAAGCCGGTCATATTTTTGCTCCGTAAAATCGTTGCAAAGCAAATCCGAGAGAGCATAGGCATCCTGAAAGCTGTATTTTTCAGAAGAATTGATTTCTTTGCCGAAGCGTTCGCAGGCACGTTTCCCAATGGGAATAATTTCTGCATCGGGATACTGGGCGGCAAGCTTAAACACATTGTTGTTGTAGCCGCCTGCCAAGCCTCTGTCACCGGCAATTACAATGAGACGGGTTCTTTGTGCTTCGCTTTCGCGCATATAGGGGCTTTTTAAGCATTCCGAGGATGCTGTCAGAGAAGAAATGGCTTTTTTCAGCGATTTTTTGTATTCTCTTGCCCGAAACATTCCTTCGTTGGCACGACGGATTTTAGAGGAAGCCACCAAGCCCATTGCTTTAGTCAGCTGCAGAGTGGAGGTAACGCTTTTGATGCGAATTCTTAACTCTTTTGTGTTACCTGCCATTTGTTACACCTGCACTTTCGCCAGAATGTCTTTGAGCTCTCTTTCCAGGTTGTCGTTATATTCACCGGCTTCAATTTCGGAGAGCCAGCTTCCGTATTCGTTTTCTAATTTCTGGAACAGCTTTGCTTCAAATTTTCTTACATCAGAAACTGCAACCGAATCCAGATATCCCTTGATAACGGCATAAACTATGGCAACCTGACAGCCTACTCTTACCGGAGCATTTCTGCCTTGCTTGAGTACTTCTACAATACGTTCACCAAGGGCCAGACGTGCTTTTGTGTCGGCATCTAAATCGCTTCCGAACTGTGCAAAGGACTGCAGCTCTCTGTATTGAGAATATAACAGCTTCAGCTCACCGGAAACCTTTTTCATTGCTTTCAGCTGTGCAGAGCCACCAACACGGCTAACAGAGATACCCGGGTTAATTGCGGGCATAATGCCGGAGTGGAACAATTCGGTTTCCAAAAAAATCTGACCGTCTGTAATAGAAATTACGTTGGTAGGAATGTAGGCAGACACGTCACCTGCCTGGGTTTCAATAATAGGCAAGGCTGTAATGGAGCCACCGCCATATTCTTTTGCCACACAAGCGGCACGTTCCAGCAATCTGGAATGAAGGTAGAATACATCCCCGGGATATGCTTCACGGCCCGGAGGACGACGAATCAACAGAGATAATGCACGGTATGCAACAGCGTGTTTGCTCAAATCGTCATAAATAATTAAAACATCTTTGCCAAGCTCTCTAAAGTATTCTGCCATTGCACATCCGCTGTAAGGCGCAATGTACTGAAGGGGTGCACTTTCTGCAGCGGTTGCAGAAACAATGATGGTGTAATCCATTGCACCGTTTCTTTCCAGCTCACTGGCAAGCTTTGCAACCGAGGTGCTCTTTTGCCCGATTGCCACATAAATACAAATAACATCGGTGTTTTTCTGATTGATAATCGTATCAATGGCGATTTCAGTTTTACCGGTTTGACGGTCTCCGATGATAAGCTCACGCTGACCGCGTCCAATGGGAATCATGCTGTCAATGGCTTTGATTCCGGTTTGCAGCGGCACATTTACACTTTCTCTTTCAATAATGCCGGGTGCTTCTGATTCGATGGGACGGGTAGCGGCATATTCAACAGGGCCTTTTCCGTCGATGGGTTCACCCAGAGCATTTACCACTCTGCCCAACAGATTGTCGCCAACAGGAACAGACAAAACCTTTCCTGTGCGGGATACAGTGGCGCCCTCACGAATATCATTTTTGTTGGACAAAATTGCAACAGAAACGGTTTCTTCTTCCAGGTTTTGCGCCACACCAAAGCTTCCGCCGTCAAACTCCAACAGCTCATTTGCCATGCAGTTTTTCAAGCCGTAAACCTGTGCAATACCGTCGCCTACCAAAATAACCTTCCCGGTTTCTTCCATTTGAACACGGGATTTATAGTTTTCAATTTGTGTCTTTATGATTTGGCTGATTTCAGCGGGGTTGTTCATAGTTTAATCACTTCCTTTAAGCTTTGCAAGCGTTTTAAGATGCTACCGTCAATGACTTTGTCTTCCATTTCAATGCGGATGCCGCCTAAAAGGGCAGAATCGACCTGATAAACGGGGAAAAAGCATTTGCGGTATTTTGCTTCCAGCTTTTGTATCAGTTTTTCCTTTTGCGCATCATTCAGCGCAACTGCTGAGGTTATCGTGATGGTTACCGTGTTGGAAACGGCCATTTCCAACCGTAAAAATTCAGTGATGCTGTCTTTTAGGGCAGAAATATGTCCGTTTTCGCACAACAGTTTCAGATAAGACACGATTTCCTCCGGCATAGTATTGCCAAACGCTTCTTCAATCGCTGCCAAACGCTCGGACAAAGGGAGAGCCGGTGTTTTGAGATACGAAACATAATCGGGATTTTCCTGAATCACCGTTTCAATTTGCTCCAAGTGTTCTGCAAATTCGGACACTTTCTTTTGTTCCAACGCAATGGCAAAGAGAGCTTCGGCATATGCTTTACTTGTTTGTTTCATCTTATTCACCTATATTGTTCAGGAAGGAATCAATCATTTTCTGGTGGTCATCGGTGTTCACTTCACGTTCCAGAAGTTTACCGGCCATAACAGTACCCACGGAAACGATTTCTTCCCGGATGGTTTGTTCTGCTTTTTTCAGCTCCAGCTGAGCATTTGCTTCTGCCTGACGTAAAATGCCGTTTGCCTGGTCTTTTGCTTCGGCAAGAATTTGAGATTCTCTGGAGCGGGCAGATAAAACAGCAGACTGAATCAAGCTGTCGGCTTCTTCTTCGGCATGAGACAGCTTTTCTTCATACAGTTTTTGGTCTGAGAGTGCTTTTTCTTTTGCATCTTCTGCATTTTTATACTCGTTGTCAATGGTTGCCTGACGGTTTGCCAGCATTTTTTTTACCGGCTTGTATAAGAATTTCTTTACCAGTAAAAAGAGTATGAGCAGATTCAAAAGCGCATAGAGCATATCCCAGATATTAACAGAAATAATTGGTAATGTTTGCATTCTAAAGGCTCCCTGCAGTATGAATTTTACAGTGATTTCATGGTGTTAACCAAAATGTTTACCAAAATATTGGGTGCAACAAAAATCAAAAGAATTGCAATAACAAGTGCATAAAGACCGGTGGTTTCTGCAATGGCACAACCCATCAGCATGGTGGTGGTAACATCCCCTTTGCATTCCGGCTGACGTCCGATTGCTTCACAGGCTTTTGCAACTGCGTTACCTTCCCCAATACCAGGACCGATACCGGCAATCATTGCCATCCCTGCACCTAATGCACATGCACCTAAAATAAGACCAATTGCGAGTTCCATAAAAAATACCTCCGTTTTTATATAGAATTAAATTTTTAACAGTTTATGCAAGTTGTTTTTTTGCTTGTTTTTTTTGTTTTCTTTCAAAGTATTCATCCATGGGGAAAGCGCCGGAAACATTCATCATGGTCAGCATTGCAAAGATGAATGCTTGCAAGCAACCGGAAAATACATCAAAATAGATGGAAAGCACTGCCGGAATCCCGACTCTAAGCCAGGAAATATTTCCCAACACTCCGGGCAACCACCCCAGAATCATCGACGACAGTCCACTGAGACCAACGGCTAACAAAGTAGAAATTACTGTGCCGGACAGGATGTTTCCGTAATGACGGAAGCTCATGGAAATAGGGGTTGCAAATTCGCTTAAAAAGTTAATGGGAGCAAGCAGTGCGATGGGCTCCGTAAAGCTTTTCAGATAATACAAAGGGCCGCATTTCATTTTGTAGTAGGTAATTAAAATAAATACCAGAATTGCCCAACCGCCGACCACGTTGATGTCGGAGGTAGGAGGGAACAGCCCGATTAAAGAGCTCAGACTGGAAAATGCGGACAGTGCCAGCATTGCGATAATAAAGGGGGCATAGCCTTTGAAATATTCTCCCATGTTTTCTACTACCAGTTTATCTACCGATTGCACAATCAATTCTGCAAAGTGTTGACGCTTCAGCTGAACCCGTTCGTTCAGCCCATGCACCATATACAAGCAGAAAAACAAAATGGTAACAGTTACCAAAAGAGAATTGATTTGCGATTCTGTGATATAAAAATCCTGAAGGGGCATGGGGATGGTGAAAAAGATGCGGGCACCTGTTAATGTAATGCCCTCTGAAAGCGGTTTTGTCAGGATTTGAATAACCATTCCGATTGCAAGGGGGAGAATCATCATAATGATGTAAAAAATGTCCAACAGCTGAAAACGGCGGCTGGTTTTCATAAAACATATCACCTCTTAAGCGTTATCTTTCATAAGAATGGGATGTAAAAAAATTGCGATTCTGGGAAACAAAAGGGGCACTACAACCGCAACAGTGTGAAACAGGGGAACCAGATAGCCTACCCCTGCAATGAGAAACAACATCAGCATTCTTGCAGATTGAGAGAATTTGATTAAATTACGTGCTTCTTTTTCTTCTTTTTTAACAGCATTCTGAACAGTGATGCCCATTAAAAAGAAGTTCAGAACTGCTCCGAAAGCACCCAAGACGTTTCCCAATAAAACAGATAAAGTCCATTTCCTAAGGAGGAAAAACACCAATTCCATCAATACACTTAGTATTAGGGTGATGCCAAAAATATATCGGGTTTCTTTCAAAACAGTTGCATCAATTTGCTTCATAAGATATATCCTCGTCATGTTGAAAAAACTTATTATATTTATTCTATCCTATTTTGGTAAAAAATGCAAGGAAAAACATAAAAAAAACAAAAATGGCAGGAAATTTTTTTCAAATAAAAAAGTCCCCGCAGTTTTTTATGTGCGGGGAAACAGCTCGTTTTAACAATCGGAGATGGATTCTATGTTGTCAAACAGTGGGCTTTCTATTGCGATGATGCATTTGAGCGGAATTTTTGTGCCGTCGGAGAGGAGCAGAGCGCTTTCTTTTTGAAAAAATTTTATAAGCTTGCCTGTTTTTGTGTGATAGGTTCCGCCATTTTTTCTGGAATCTTTTACAAAATAGGTTACAGATATTTCGGGCGTTTGGGATATCTTTTCATTCAAATAGCAAAATTTACGGTTCAAAAGCACTTGCTGTGATTCGTCCAGCAGAATGGCTTCTTCTGTGTAGCGTGCGGTTTCTTCCACCTGTTCGTCGTGTCCTGTCAGGGCAGAAAAAGGCGCAAATTGTGCTGCATAAAGCACTTTTTCGGGGAAGTCTTGTTCAATTTCTTCATTGGGATAGGGGGTATCGAGAATATCCTGATAGGGAAATCGGTACATTTTTTCGGCCTCCTTTTATGCTTTGTGTCCGCCAATGCGGCTGTTTCTGTCTTTTTGCGTGGCACCCTTTTGTAAATTGGCGCCTTTCATAATGGCATTTTTGCCATAACGTGATTTGATGTTGATTACGGTTTCCTGAATTTTTCGCTCTTTTTTCAGCAATTTTGCTGTTTGTTCTGTTTCGTTGACCTGTTTTTGGTAGTCAGAAAAAAAGTCCAGCTGCTGAAAGTTTTTTTCTTCGTTGACATCACTTTCCGAAATCAAGCGGTTGGCAGACACACTGAGACGGCGTATGGTAAGATTTTTGTCGACAATTTCATCATAGGCTTTGAGCACAGCATCACAAAGCAATTTACCGGAGGAGGTTTGTTGTTTCAGATTCACCGTGGTGTGAGCGTGTTTCGGCGTTTTTCTGCCGTAACGGTCAGTTGTGATTTCGCCTTGATAGTTTTTGTTTCTTTGACGGATGTTTTCCACATCGTAGCCTACCGTTAAAGTGAGTTGATCTGTCAGTAGTTTCTTTTCTACCAAATCCAGTGCCAGATTTTCCAAAATTTCCCATAGCACCAGCCTTGCCAATTCAAACGAATAAGGCTCTGACAGCACTTGCGCGGTGCAAATACTTTTGGTTTCCGGAACATAGGCTTTTGCCTGAGCGATGGTGGTGGGTTCGTATCCCCAGGCGTGGTCAATTAAAAATTTGGCATTGATGCCGAACAGCTTTTTAAGTTTTTCTCTGCCGTAGGGGGAAAGGGATGCCCGGGCAATATCTCCCATACAATACATCCGATTGGCTTCCAGCTTTTTGGCAATGCCGCTGCCGATTCTCCAAAAATCAGTGAGCGGTTGATGCTCCCAAAGCTGTCTGCGGTAAGAAAGCTCGTCCAAAGCTGCAATGCGGACTCCGTCTTTGTCCGGTTTCATTTTTTTGGCAGTGATATCCATGGCAATTTTTGCAAGATATAAATTGGTTCCAATGCCGGCAGTCGCAGTAATGCCGGTTGTTTTTAACACATCACGAAGAATGGTCATGGCAAGGTCGTGCGCAGACATTTTGTATCTTGGTAAATAATTTGTGATATCCATAAACACTTCATCAATGGAATACACCAGAATATCGTCGTGGGCAATATATTTTAAGTAGACATCATAAATTCGGGTGCTGTATTTCATGTAATGAGCCATCCGGGGTGGTGCGATTAGATAACCTACAGAAAGTGCGAGATTTTGCGACAGTTCTTCTGTAAGGTAAGATTCTCCGGTAAATTGATGGTCAGGTGCTTTGTTTAGGCGAGTTTCATTTGCTTTTTTTATTTGTGAAACCACTTCAAACAGCCTTGCTCTGCCTGAAATGCCATATTCCTTCAAAGGGGGTGTCACCGCAAGGCAAATTGTCTTTTCCGTACGGCTTTTGTCAGCAACCACCAGATTGGTTTTCATGGGGTCCAGCCCTCGTTCGATACATTCCACAGAAGCATAAAAACTTTTTAAGTCAATGCAAAGGTAGGTTTTTTCTTTCATTTTTATGCTCCTTTCTTTTTGGTTTCTTGTTAATAGTATATCACATTTTTCCCGCATTCGCAACTCTTAGCACAAAAACTGATAAAAAAATGACAAAAACGGCAGAAAATTTTCTGCCGTTTTATAAGGTATAGAGTGAGGTTTATTTGTAGCAAAAATAAAATATAAAATGTATTTTTTGCGTTCTGGAATATTTTACAAGTTATAAGGCGCAGAGAAAACATTTTAGAACAAATAATCCGAACCCAAAGGGGTAATCCGAAGGCGTACAAAGGCACGCCGAGAGATGAAGGTTTATTTGCAGCAAAAAATAAAAATTAAAATGTATTTTTTGCGTTCTGGAATGTTTTATCAAGCCTGTTTACTTAATTTTTCTTGCTTCGGTATAAAACCGCTTGTCGCAAGCATCACCCATAGAGAAAGTTTTTCTGGGTAATGCGCCGTCTAAAATTACCGATTTGTAAAGGTCTGCTTTATCCATTGCTTCTAAGATAATCCCAAAGTTGTTCGGACTTTCACAAAGATTTTTCACAACGTCTTCTCCATGAATGTAGTCGATTTCACCGCCGTTTTCTGCAATGAATTCATCCAGCATTTTTTGTACGGTTGCAACGGTTAGATATTCTTTGGAGTCGGTAATGGTCACCCGTGTTTCTTTTTGATTACATACAAAGATAAAAGATTGTCCTACTGCCTTTTCATCATAGCTTACCGTGTAGGTTGCTTCTAATTTTTTTAAGAAATCAGCACCTTTTGCATCAAAGATTACACGGTGAATGGCTTCAAATACCAACGACTCGTCGTGAAGGTTTACCAGCTCGCAAAGAGCGTATCTTGCAGGGCTTCTTTTGGCTGCATCTTCACCCAATTCTTTTTTCTTGTTTTCATAATAGGCTTTGGCAGTTGCCAAAGAGTGATTGCCGTCTCCCATAGCGTAAACAAGAGGAGCATCTTTTGCTACCCCGTATTTTTTGTTAAAAGAGTCCAAATCAGCCAGCTTTTGCAGCTTTTCATCCAGCAAATCCGCCGCCTCATCCGAGAGCCTATACCCTGTCAGATGACCGGAGTTTTGCATTAAGTCAAAGTCATACACTTTTTCAAAGGTATGGGTCAGTTTGGCATTGGGTTCAATGATATCGCGGGACTCATTATCAATCAGCAGCATAATGTGAGGCAATTCCACCGGTGCATCCTGACGAACTTTCAAGCGGGGAGGAATGCGGGAAACAACTGTTCCTTCCGTAGCTCTAACTTTGGTTTGAGAGCCAACGGCATAGTCGTAGTCTTCTAAATCAACCATCCCCACAATGCCAAGACGCTTCACACCATTTCTAAGGGTTCTTTCTACAAAAATATATGTATTTTTGTGCTCGGTAAACACACCGTCTGCCATATAGGTTTGCATGGTCTCATTGGTTTTTTGAATGCGGTCTTCAATGTCGGCATCGTTTAAGTAAATTTCAGGAACGGTTACATAAAGAGTGGATTCTTTTTCTTTTGTTAAAGCGTTTACTTCGTTCCAGTATTCGGGTTCTGAGGTGTATTGGTCGCAAGCCACTACACTCCAGGTTTTCATTTTTTCAGGGTCATTGTGAAATTTCGGTAACAAAATATCAGCACGTTTGAATGTCATTTTATTTCAACCTTTCTGAAAGTGATCATTTTGTCTTATTTTAGCATAATTGACCGTAGCGTGTCAACAGTTTTACCAATTTTCTTTTTGTGATGTGGGGCATATTTTTTCTATTGATAACGTTTCCGATTTTATCGCCTGATTTTTAATTTGTATAGAATGAAAAATAAAATTTATGTACAATAAACTTTTGCTTTGGTATTGACTTTTTCTGTGTAATATGTTAGAATAACAGCGAAAATAAAATACGTTCACACGAAGTGTTGGTGATACTGTAAAGGTTTTTTTGCCAGGTATCATCAGTGTAAAGGGAATGGGGTGAGAATCCCCTGCGGTAAAACTGTCGGTGTGTGCATCAAAGTTTTTGTATCCGTTGGCGAAAGCCAGTCATTGGGAAACTGAGAAGGCAGGATACAAAAATGCAGATTTTTAATCTATATGATGCGAGTCACAAGACCTGCTTTGATGTTATCTCGTAAGTGTATTTTTGTATAGAGATAATATTTTTGGTTACGTTGTAACCAAATTGTGATTCATCACAGAAAAACTCAGCTGTGGTAATTTTTCGAAAAAAAGAAGAATTACCGCAGTTTTTTTATTGTCTGCGGTAAGAAATGTGGGGAGGGTCAGAACAACCAGATAAAAATTTTTCTTACAGCAAATATTCCTAAAAAACAAAATTTATCAAAAGGAGAATGTAAAATGAAACAGAAATTTTTTAGTATCTTACTTTTTGTCATGATGATGACCACAATGTTCTCGCAATTAGCTTTTGCACACGGTACATTATTAACATTAGAAGAACTCAGAGAAGAAAACGGTGCTATCTCCGTAGAAGCATATAATATCGGTCAAGGTTTTTTGGTGGAACCTTCTCTTTACAGTAAGGATGGACGTTGCACCGGTGAGATTACCGTGGATGTTCTTACCGGTAAAAACATTGGTTATAAAGGCAGCACTTCCTATTTCAGCGGTTTCCAGTTTGACGATACCGTGGAACCTCAGTATCCCGAGTATCTGGAGCCGTACAGCGCTGACTTTGACGGCGTAGGTGATGGAAATGGCTATCTGGAAGAGTTCGACTACAGTTGGCAAGCGGGCTGGTGTTACACCATTAACGACTGGTGGGCATCTTTGGGTGCCAATTCCTCCTATCCCGGAGATACTGTTACGGACTATAACACAGGGGAAGCGGTTGTTCTCGGCGATATCATCCGTTGGCATTTTACCGTTTTCGGATATGGCGCTGACTGTGGTTTTCCCAGTAATGTAATGGCGGAATATTCGGGCGGAAACTTATTTATCCAGGAGGATAAATCTGATCTTATTTTTATATTGGCTGCAATCAACGATTATTACGGCAATCTTGCAACCGATGATGTTTATGAAACGGCACTTTCTGTGGCAGAAAATCCTTTAGCTACCGCAGAGGAAATTTCGGAGCAGGAAACCATCTTGACGAGCTATATTAACGATACTTATTTCGAATCACCTGTGGCATCGGTTTTTGCAATTACGGAATATGACGGACAGAATGCATTCATCTCATTCCCGGAGGAAGGTGCCGATATTACTGTCCTTTTTGCAGATTATGAAGGTGACCGCTTGAATAAACTGATACCCGTACCCCTTACTACCTTAAAAACAAACGGTGAAAACACGATGAGCATTCCCGTTCCGTCTGATATGGAGCTGGATGTGAACGATAAAATCATGGTGTGGGATAATTTTACAACCTGTATGCCACTTTGCGAGGCATATGTGGTAACTGCGGCAAATTGATTGTTCTTTCAACGAAAGACCAAAATACAGAAAGGAAATTATGAAATGAAACAGAAAATTTTTAGTATCCTGCTTTTTACTGTGATGATGGTTACGATGCTCCCGGTTTCTTGGTCTGTGGCGGTGTTTGCGGAAGATACTGTCACAGAGGTTGTGGATGTTGACAGTGTGAATGCAGTGATGGAGAAAATTGATGCCATCGGAGAGGTTACTGTTTATGCCGGTGAAAGAATCAAAGAGGCCCGTGCTGCTTATGATGAGTTGACGGATTCGCAAAAAGAACTGGTGGAAAATTTCAGCATACTTACCGATGCAGAAAACGAGATTGCTGACTTGTATGCCGCGGTATCCAATACAGACCACGCTGTGATCTATGAAGCGGTGGGGCAGTATCTTACAGCACTTGGCACCCCCACCGTAGGATCTATAGGCGGAGAGTGGATGGTTCTGTGTCTTACCCGTTCAGGTCGTGATTGCCCCGATGGTTATTATGAAAACGTGGTTGCATTTGTGAATGAAAACATCAACGAAAAAGGACAGCTTCACAGAGCCAAATCCACAGAAAACTCCCGCGTGATTCTTGCACTCACCTCCGCAGGCTACGATGTTACAAATGTGGACGGACATAATCTGCTTTGTGGACTTTCCAATATGAATTATCTGAAAAGGCAGGGAGTCAACGGGCCCATCTGGGCTTTAATTGCCCTGGATAGTTATGGTTATGAAATCCCTCAAAATGCCAATGAAGAAACTCAGGCAACCCGGGAAACGATCATATCCTACATTCTTGAAAAACAATTTTCCGACGGCGGCTGGGCTATTGCCGGTAGCGTGGCTGATCCTGATATGACCGGTATGGCGATTCAGGCACTTGCCCCATACTATCACAGCAATCCCGATGTGGAAGCTGCTGTGGAAAGAGCGCTGGAATGTCTTTCCGCCATTCAGTATGAAAACGGTAGCTTTGGTTCGGTGGACGGAATTTGTTCCGAGTCATGTGCGCAGGTGATTGTAGCATTGACCGCACTGGGCATTGACCCCGAAACAGATGAACGTTTTGTGAAAAACGGCATTTCGGCTGTAGATGCACTGTGTATGTTTGCAGTGGAAGAAGGTGGATTTGAGCATATTCCTTACACTGGTCTCAACGGTATGGCTACCGAGCAGGGACAATACGCCCTGGCTGCCTATTTCCGTTTTTTAGAGGGGGAAACCTTCCTGTACGATATGACAGATGTTACAATTCTTACCGATGAAGACACAGCTGATGAAGACCCAATAGTTGACGAAGACCCGGTGGTTGATGAGGAAATGCAAGACTCAGAAAATATTGACGATGAAGTTACCGAAGAAGATTCTGCTGTTTTGGAAGACACCCCATCCACAGAAATGGAAGAATCTGCAGACGAAACGGTGGAAAAAGAATCGGAAAGCACAGAATCAATCCTATTTACGGAAGACACCTTTCTGGATGTTCAAAAGAACGACTGGCACTATGAATCTGTAAAATATGTCTATGAAAACAACCTGATGCAGGGAACTGATAACGGATTTGAACCAAACAGCAAGATGACAAGAGCAATGCTGGTTACGGTTCTTTACCGAATGGCAGCTCCGGAGAAAACGGTTGCTACCAAGCGTTTTTCGGATGTTCCAGAAGGCGAGTGGTATACCGATGCGGTGCTGTGGGCAGCAGAAAACAATCTGGTAAGCGGTGTAGGTGAAAATCAGTTTGCGCCGGAGGCAGAAATTACCCGGGAGCAACTGGCTTTGATGATCTATCGTTATGCAAAGAACTGCGGGGTCAATGTTTTCGGTTCTGAAAATCTTGACAAGTTTATGGATGCAAATGAAGTAAGCGATTGGGCACTGGATGCAATGAAGTGGGCAAATTCTGTTGATTTAATCAACGGTACCGGTGACTCAACATTATCCCCAAAACAGACGGCAACACGTGCTCAGGTTGCCACAATTTTGATGCGTTTATGTAGTATTGTGACTCCATAAAGGAAGGGAAGAGAAACGATTTGAAGCGACATAAATATAAAATCCTAATCGGAACACTCATTATAGCAATTCTTGCTTTTGTATTCTGGTATGGCGGTGATGCTCCGGGTCTTCGCGGATGGAAGGTGGATTCTAACGAAACGGTAACGGAAGTTTCTCAAGCAGCCCCACAGGAGCAAAAAGAACCAGAACCTACTGGGGAGACCGTTACGGCTGACGATGAGACAGAACAAGCGGAGTCGGATGTTTCTGGCATGGAGTCTCCCACACCTGAACCCACAGAGGCACCGCAACCAACCGCCGAACAACACAGTCCGGCAACGGAGAAAGCCTCAGGACAAGACCAATATTTTACCGACCCGGTCCCCGAAGGGAAGCCACTTCCGGTGGAACCGCAGGATGCAATCATCACAAATCAAGAATATACTTGCTTTTTATCGGTAAGATGTGATACAATATTAAATAATATGTCTTGGCTTGACCCGGAAAAAATAGAACTTGTCCCGGCAGACGGTGTCATATTTGCCAAAAGGGAAGTTTCCTTTTACGAAGGCGAGAGTGTGTTTGATGTGCTTCTTCGGGAAATGAAACAGAATAAAATCCATATGGAATACGAAAGCACTCCTATTTATAACAGTGCCTATATTGAAGGAATTGCCAATCTTTACGAATTTGATTGCGGAGAGCTATCCGGCTGGATGTATCAGGTAAACGGCTGGTTCCCCAATTACGGCTGTTCACGCTATCAGCTGATGCCAGGTGACAGAGTTGAATGGGTATATACCTGCGATTTAGGTGCCGATGTGGGTGGTTCGTATTCTGCAGGAAACGGTGGATAATATGAATGAATTCAAAACCTATCATCCGATTGTGAACTTTACCTATTTTGTGTTTGTAATCGGGTTCTCCTGTTTTTTTATGCATCCGGTATGCCTGGGGATATCTTTGGCCTCTGGCTTTGTCTATTCCGTGATGTTAAAGGGGAAAAAAACAATCAGAAACAATTTACTCTATATGCTGCCGATGATTCTGGTAACGGCACTTCTGAATCCAGCATTCAACCATGAGGGAATTACTGTTTTGGACTATCTTCCCGACAATAATCCGCTCACGTTGGAGTCTATTATATACGGAATCTGCGCAGCTGTGATGCTGGTGAGCGTGATTTGCCATTTTTCTTGTTATAACGAAGTGATGACAAGCGATAAATTCATCTATTTGTTTGGAAAAATCATTCCGGCACTGTCTCTGGTGATTTCTATGACACTTCGTTTTGTGCCAAAATTCCAGGCACAGCTGAAGGTGGTCGCTAATGCACAACGTACTCTGGGACGGGATGTTTCCAACGGCAGCATCATAGAGCGGGCAAAGCACGGACTGCATATTTTGTCTATTATGACCACCTGGTCGCTGGAAAACGCAATTGATACGGCAGACAGTATGAAATCGCGGGGTTACGGCCTCCCCGGAAGAACGGCTTTTTCTATCTTTACATTTGATAAGCGGGACAAAAAAGCTTTGTTGATGATTTTGCTTCTGGGTGTTTACACCTTTGTTGGCAGCAGGATGGGTGGACTGGATTTCCGGTATTTTCCCTCCATCCAGGGGGTAACGCCCACTGTGTTTTCTGTGAGTGTGTTCGTGGCATATTTACTGCTTTGCATTTATCCGATTATGATTGAAATATGGGAGGTGAGAAGATGGAAAGCTATCAGATCGAACATTTAAGTTTTACCTATCCGAACAGAGAAACCCCGGCATTGAACGATATCAGCCTTACGGTGCAGCAGGGAGAGTTTGTTTTGCTGTGCGGAAAGTCCGGCTGTGGAAAAACCACGTTATTAAGGCTTTTGAAATCTTCCTTATCTCCTTACGGAACCATTAGCGGAAATATCCGGTTTCAGGGGAAACCCCTGGCGGAGTATGATCAGAGAGCGCAGGCATCCGGCATCGGCTTTGTGATGCAGAATCCGGATCATCAGATTGTCACCGATAAGGTCTGGCACGAGCTTGCCTTTGGATTGGAGAGCCTTGGCTGCAAGCAGAGTGAAATCCGGACAAGAGTTTCCGAAATGGCATCCTTTTTTGGGATAGAAGGCTGGTTTTATAAAAACGTGACGGAGCTTTCCGGCGGGCAAAAGCAGCTGTTGAATCTGGCTTCCGTGCTGGCAATGCAACCGTCTGTGCTGATTCTGGACGAACCCACCAGTCAGCTGGATCCCATTGCCGCCGGCGAGTTTTTTCAAACTCTGGAAAAGATTAACCGGGAGCTGGGAATCACTGTGATTCTGACCGAACACCGTCTGGAGGATGTGTTGCCTCTGGCAGACAGAGTCATTGTGATGGAGCAGGGGCATATCATTGCAGACACCACTCCCGGTGAAGTGGGAACGATATTAAAAGAGCAAAATCACGATATGTATCAGGCGTTGCCAACTCCGATAAAGGTCTCCGGAAGTGTTCCAACTCCGTTGCCTTGCCCTGTCACAGTCCGGGAGGGAAGAGCCTGGCTGGAAGCCTATGCAAAGGAGCATCCTTTGCAGCCCGGGGTAATTCCCACAGACAAGCCCTCCAACCGTCAGGAAACCGTCATTCAGGTGAAGGATGCCTGGTTCCGGTACGAAAAAGAATTTCCCGATGTGGTAAAGGGGTTGTCACTTACGGTAAAAAAAGGAGAGTTATTTTGTCTGGTGGGAGGTAACGGCACTGGAAAAACCACGGCGCTCTCTTTGATATCCGGCCTGAACAAGCCGTATCGTGGCACTGTGCTTCTGAACGGACAGTCTCTCTCCGAAATCAAGCAGTTATATCGCGGTTTGTTGGGAGTTCTTCCCCAGAATCCTCAAAGTGTATTTGTGAAGAAAACCGTTTACCTGGATTTGCTGGAGATTTTATCCGAGCAAAAGCTGTCCAAATTGGAAAAAGAAGAAAAAATACAGAGCATTGCCTTGCTATGCAGAATCGAAACTCTTTTGAACAGTCATCCTTATGATTTGTCGGGAGGGGAGCAGCAACGGGCTGCTTTGGCAAAAATTTTGTTAATGGAGCCGGAAATTCTGCTGCTGGATGAACCCACCAAGGGAATGGACGCCCATTTTAAGCAGGAATTTTCAGAGATTCTGGCAGATTTGAAAGCCAACGGTGTTACCATATTTATGGTGTCTCACGATATTGAATTTTGTGCAGAATATGCCGATAGATGCGCTATGATGTTTGACGGAACTATCACATCGGTTGACACTCCCAGAGAATTTTTCAAAGGTAAAAATTTCTACACCACCTCCGCCAACCGTATGGCAAGAACGTGTCTGCCGGAGGCGGTTCTGGCAGAGGATATTATTCTGGCTTGCGGTGGAGCCGTCACACCGAGAGAACGGCGGCAAAAAACCGTAATGCTGAATCGGACAAGCAATCAAGATACATCCCCAAAGGAACCCCGGCAACAAGACCGGAAGGTGACTCCTGCAAGAATCATCATCGGCAGCATTTTTTCGTTGCTGTTTGTGTGTACCTCTTTGTTTTACTACGCAGATGTGGATTTGCTCGGCTTTGCGAAAATTTCATTTTTAGAATTAGACACCTGGCAAATTGTTGCCATCGTGGAAGTCGTCGTTGCTTGTTTTTGCTTCTTCCCGCAAAGAGAGATTGGGCTGGAAGTGATACAAACACCGTCTGCAGACCGAAAGCTGACAAAACGAACTCTTGTGGCAGCATTTCTCATTCTGCTTCTGATACCGTTAACCATTTATATTGGAATGTTGTACCTGGGCGACAGAAAGTATTATTTTATTTGTCTGCTCATCATTCTGGAAACCATCCTGCCTTTTTGCATGATGTTTGAATCCAGAAAACCCAAGGCAAGAGAGCTAATTATCATCAGCGTTTTATGTGCCATTGCAGTGGCAGGCAGAGCAGCGTTTTCTATGGTTCCACAATTCAAGCCCGTGGTTGCAATCGTGATCATTGCCGGAGTTTGCTTTGGTGGAGAAACCGGCTTTCTGGTAGGAGCAGTGACCGGCTTTGTTTCTAACTTTTTCTTTGGTCAGGGGCCGTTGACACCCTGGCAGATGTTTGGCTTTGGTATCATCGGATTTCTGGCAGGAGTCTTGTTTCAAAAAGGTCTGCTCCGCAAAACCAAGGCATCTCTTTGCGGCTTTGGTTTTCTGGCAGCTTTTGTGATTTACGGCGGTATTATGAATCCTGCATCGGTGATTGTGTGGCAAAATAAAATCACTTGGGAAATGCTGGCGGCAGCTTACATTACCGGCTTTTCTTTTGACTTGGTTCACGCACTCTCTACCGCATTTTTCCTTTGGTTTATCTCGGAACCTATGATCGATAAACTGGAACGAGTCAAAGTGAAGTACGGGCTGGTGGAACGATAAGATGATCACGATAGCTTTTTTGCTATCATGCTGATTTTCGAGAAACAAAATTGATGGATCAATTTATCATACGAAAAGGAACCGACACACCAAACGTGTGTCGGTTCTTTTTTCGTCGTAAGGACAGAAGGAATTTATATGCCGCTGTCGATTGTAAAATTATGCTTGATGGGACCTGAACCCTTTCCTAAATCGAGACCTGCGGCAAGTGCATCTGATATATAGTCCTTTGCCTTTTTTACGGAATCTGCAAGGCTCATCCCTTTTGCAAGATTTGATGCAATGGCGGAGGAGAGTGTGCAGCCGGTTCCGTGAGTGTTGGAATTATCAATTCGTTTACCGCTGAACCATATCATTTTTCCGCTGTCATAGAGCAGGTCGTTGGCGTCATTGATACTGTGACCGCCCTTTAACAGAACACTACACCCATAATTTTCTCCGATATTTTCTGCTGCCTTTTGCATATCTTCCTTGCTCTTAATTTTCATACCCGATAAAACTTCCGCTTCGGGAATGTTTGGTGTAACAAGCGTTGCGATGGGCAGCAGCTTTGACACCAATGTTTTTATGGCGTCTGTTTTGATCAGTGCAGAGCCGCTGGTTGCGACCATGACGGGGTCTATCACTACATTTTTCGCCTTGTAAAAGATTAACCTGTCTGCGATGACATCAATTAACTCGCTCGATGACACCATCCCGATTTTTACGCTGTCCGGGAAAATATCTTCAAAAACGGCATCCAGCTGTTTTTTTAGAAATTCGGGGGATACATCCGAAATCGCTTGGACCCCAAGTGTGTTCTGTGCGGTTAGCGCTGCAATTGCGCTCATTGCATAAACACCGTGCATTGTAATGGTTTTGATGTCTGCCTGAATCCCTGCACCGCCGCTGGAATCACTGCCTGCAATCGTCAGCGTTGTTTTCATTTTTGTCTGCAAGCAAAAGCTTCCGAAATCGGTTATGTAATAATCGGAAATTGCTTTCATTTCTTCTTGCCTTGGCTCGTGGGAATCGTATACTGCCGCCACCTTAAAACCATCCTTTTTAGCTGTTTTTAATGCGTGAAGAACATCTTCAAAAACAATGGTTTCAGTCTTTTTGGTTCCCAGATGATTCCGTGCTTGCCTGTAAATTTCAGGAGTTTCCTTGCTGCATCCCACTTCGGCACAGGTAAATATTTCAGAAAAATATTCCCGAATGCCCAAACGCTTTGTTACATCCTCCACGATTGGTCTGTCTGTCACCGTGGCAATGCACATTTTTATCCCTGCACGCTGTAATCTGATTAAGCAGTCTGTTACCCCTGTTTTCAGAAGCACCTTTGTCCGATATGTTTCTTCTACCATATGATTGATGCCTTCTGTAATTTCCTGCACAGAAAGTTGTACGTTGTAATGCTGCCGGTAATATTCTGCAGCTTGCTCCAAAGTAAATGTTCTGAAAATCTCCGTAAGATTTTCATTTGGGACTATGCCGAGTGATTTCAAGTAGTCTTCTCCCACAGTATCCCAAATGAACATGGAGTCTATCAGCGTTCCATCCAAGTCAAAAATTGCACCTTTAATCATTAGGATACCACCTTTTCGCTCAGCTTTCGTAGGATTTTTGTTGCCGATTCAATATCTTCGGCAGCAAAGATGGCACTGATTACTGCTATTCCGGAAATTCCGCTGTTTTTAAGCATTTCTGCATTTTTTGCGCTGATTCCACCGATTGCAACCACGGGAATGCTTACCGCGCTGCAGATTTCCTTTAATGTGTCAAAGCTTACATCATCTGCATCCGGTTTTGAGCCTGTCGGAAACACAGCACCCACACCAAGATAATCTGCACCGGCTTTCTCGGCAAGAAGCGCTTGTTCTACGGTTTGCGCCGATACACCAAGTATTTTCTCATCTCCGAGCATTGCTCTTATGTTTTCGGCTTTTCCATCACTTTGCCCCACATGAACGCCATCTGCATTGATTTTTTTTGCAATTTCAACATGATCATTGATGATAAAAGGAATCTTATACTTTTTGCACAGTGCCTGTATTTCTAACGCTTCACTCAACAAGCTTTCTTCATCAAGGTTTTTCTCGCGAAGCTGAACAACTGTTGCACCGCCTTTTATTGCCTTTTCAACCTGTTCATACAAAGATTCGCCGTTTAGCCAGGTGCGGTCGGTTACTGCATACAGGAGTAATGATTTTTTATCGCACTTCATAGTTTGCTCCTTTGTTTAGTGTGTCTGCTTCCAGATTGTATATTGCATCTATAATGTGATTACGAAGGCTGGAATTTCCTTCGTTTTCATTCATTTTTGACACACCGATCTCACCGGCAAGGCCCATCAGACACACTGCTGCAGCAACAGCTTCGGTTATATTATCAGAATTTGCAACTGCGTATGCTGTAGCCAGTCCGGAGAGCATGCAGCCTGTTCCTGTAATGCGGCTCATCAGTGGAGAACCGTTTCTGATGACATAGCATGTTTCGCTATCAGCAACCAAATCAATGGCACCGGTTATCGCAATAACCGCTCCCGATTTTTCCGAAAATGCTTTTGCAAATCTAATCATCGAAGTAAGATTTTCTTCTGTTACAACATCTGCAGCATCGGCATCTACACCCTTGGTTGTACCGCTTCCCAGAGCAAGCGTTTTAATTTCAGAGACATTTCCTCTGATAACATGGGGCTTAATTTCATTCATAATT
>JAFUIN010000025.1 GCA_017468465.1 Clostridia bacterium | reverse complement strand
TTTGACCACATGTATTTTGTTTTTTAAGTCGCCGTAAAGTGGCGGTGTTAAAAGGTTTGTGGGAGTTCGGCTCAATACTAATGAATTGAATAGTACCGTGTCCCGAACGAAGCGCGCTACCAAACTGCGCTATATCCCGAAATAAAATATTTAGTTTTTTCTATATTCCCGTATCTGTGGGATAACATGTGGTCAAAACTTTTTTGACCACATGTATTTTGTTTTTTAAGTCGCCGTAAAGTGGCGGTGTTAAAAGGTTTGTGGGAGTCCGGCGGATACTTAATGAATTGAATAGTACCGTGTCCCGAACGAAGCGCGCTACCAAACTGCGCTATATCCCGAAGCATATTTCCCTATAAGACGGAGTCTATTATAACACACATTTTTTGAAAAATCAAGATATAAATAGAAAATTTTTGATTTTTTTATTTGGAGGGCAGGGTTGGAGTGTTATTCTCCGGAGGCGTTTCCCAAAAGTGTCAGGACATACACTTTGGAGGCACCGTTTTGTTTCAGGATGCGGCTACATTCCGAAACAGTTGCACCGGTGGTAAATACGTCGTCTAACAAAAGAATTTGTTTTCCTTTGATTTTCTTTTTGTAAAACCGATTCAGAAAAAAGCTTCCCTTTACATTTTTTGCCCGTTTGTGAGCGGGAAGTGTGGACTGCCTTTTCACAAACCATTTCTTCCGTAAAAGATTGGGGTAGCAAGAAAGCTTCAACATCCGCTTCATGCAAAGAGCAAGCTCCAAAGGTGCATTATATCCGTATTTTAAGTAGGTTTTCGGGCCCACAGGCACAGCGGTAATGCAGTCAATTTCCAAACCAGATTTTTTGAGTTTTTCCAGAAGAAGCATCGAAAATCCTTTGGCTTTGTAAAACTGTCCGTGAAATTTATAATCCAAAAGTGCAGAGCGGAATTCCTTGTCATAATGGTAGCAGGACAGCGCCAGAGAAAACTGCGGTTTTTGTTCTTTACAGGTGGTGCAGACCGGCTCGGTTGTTTTTGGCTGACCGCAAACGGAGCATTTTGGAAGCCGATTGTAAGCCTCCACTTTTTTGCGGCACTCCGGACAAAGAAAATCGGGCACAGCTGCTTTGTTTTCGCAAATGGGACAAAGATGTTTCATAGGGAACCTCACGAGAGCGAAAAAAACTTCAAAAGATAGACAGCACATAGGATGCTCAAAATGCTTACCAGGGAGCTAAAGGAGACCCCGTAGGCAGAAATGTCCGGGTCAACACCCAGTTTTTTTGCCATCACAAAGCAGTTTACTGCAGCGGGCGTTGCACTTAAAATTGCGGTGATAATGAGTGTATCTCCGCGAAATCCCAGCAAAATGGCAGTTCCGATGAATACAATCGGTGCCAGAATGTTTCGCAAAAATATAGCAAAAAAAATGTAGAAGGCGTTATTCTGAAAGCCTTTCACTGTGATGGAGGCGCCGATTGCCAGAAGCCCGATAGATGCGGCGATATTTCCTGTCAGCTGCAGGCTGTTATCCAGCACAGAAGGCAGCGGAATGCGGCAAAGAGAGAAGAAAAGGCCAAGCATTGTGCCCACAATCAGCGGATTTTTCATGACTCCCAGCATCAAGGCGGAAAACCGCTGTTGCCGGTTGCCGTAATAGGACAGCAAAATCACAGCAGTCACGTTATAACAGATGGTGACAAATGCCAGCGAAATAGCAGTCATCAGCACACCGCTTTCGGTCATCAGATTCATAGCAAGGGGCATTCCCACAATGGCAAAGTTGGAGCGAAAGCCGATTTGTACTACAGCTCCTTTTTTCTTCGGGTCTTTTATAAAGGAGCAAATGAGGATGAGAAGCAAAACATAGCAGATGATCGCACAAAGGAAAAAAATCACCAGCTTCGGCTCAAAATTCTGGTATAAATCTGCTTTTGCAACAGTGTGAAACAGCAGTGTGGGAGTTCCCACATAGTACACCAGCTTGACCATTTCATCTTTGGTAACCGGGGAGAAAAAATGAATGCTGTTTAAGAAAATTCCCAGAAAAATCAGCAAAAACACCGGGAGAATATGATTCACGGTTTCCAAAAACAGTGCCATTAAGACGCTCCTTTCTGATTTGTTTTATGGCGGGCTATGCTTCCCAGAATTTCAGGAATAATTCGTAGATGCCAAGATAAGGGTCTTTGATTTGCCCTGATTTCAGCTTGTAATCGGCATCGGCGCAAAATATAATCAGCTCCTCCAGCTTTTTTGGGGGGATTCCTTTTGCCTGCCGGATATATTTTTGCAGCACAAAATCGGGAATATTTTTCCCCAGCATTTTTTTCACTTCGTCGGAGGGAATTCTTTCGTTTTGCCCCACGGTTGCCAGATATAAGCCGGAAATATGGCGTGCAAGCAAGGAAAATAACACCTGAGGGGGATTTTTCGTCTGGTTTAGCTTCAGCTTGTTCAAAAGGCTGTAGGTTTCTTCTTTTTTGCGGTTTATGAGAGACTCCGACAGGTCAAAGACCACCGTTTGCATAGATTTCTGCATAAATTGGTCCAGGCTTTGCTCGGTAACGGTTTCGGTGTCCTGAAGATAGGCGGAGACTGTTTCCACAAGGCGCATGACCGAATGAAGATTGGGTTCGTTTTCCTGAATGATTTTATCAATTAAGGTGGGGGAGATTTTCTTTTGCCGTTTGGAAAATTCCCGGTTAATAAAGGCACGCATATCTGCAGGAGAAGGATATTTACATTCTATGGTTTCGCCGTTTTTTTGTGCAGTTGTCCAGATTTTTGAACGCTTGTCCACCGCAGTTTCCCGCAGAATTAGAATCACAAAATCTGCAAGCTGATTCATTTCCTGCACCAATGTGTCACGAAAGGCGCTGTCACACTTGGAAAGGTCCAGCTGGTTGAGATATACCACCTTATATTCTGCCATAACCGGAGGCTGTGACAGCGTATTCACCAGCTCCTCTATAGAGGGAGCGTCCTGATAGTGAAACAAATTGAAGCACGCAAAGCTTTCATCCACTACAGAGTGGATGATTCGGTTGATATAAAACTCTTTTAAGTAGTCTTCCTCTCCATAAAATAAATACAGGTTGGAAAACTTTTTTTCGCTGATTGCCTGATTTAAGGCCTTGATGTCCATGAGGTCTCCTATTCTGCAGAATGAATCAGCCGTACACCGCCGGCATCTGCCTGTATCATAGAATAATTATTGTATAAAATAGCATCAGGATGCCATTGTTTTTTCGAGAAAAGCTTGGTAGGAATTGACTTTTCGGGAAGTAATGTCGTGGTGTTTGAAGATTGCCGGAAGTTGAAAACCCAGTTCTTTTTCGGATTTCTTTCCATATGCTCCAAAAGGTAAGCGGCATTTTGTGTAAAAGAAACCGGTTGATCCTGATACGAAAACTCTGCTTCATAAAGGGTTTTACCGTCGGTGTTAATGCAAATTCTGACCCCGTCTGCCAAAATCGTAATGGGGTGGTCAAGATATTGTATATCATCGTGGGGATGAATCAGCTCACCTTTGTGTTTTTGAAGGAGAATAAGCTGATTGACAGGATGAGTTTCCTGAAATTGTGAAAATGCTTCCGATTGGGGTGAATCGGTGAGAATCAGCAGCTCAATGGGAGCGTTTTCCCGATAGGCACCGGAAGCCTGACCGTGTATGATATCGGTTGCACTGCCATATAGAATCAGTTGGTCGTGGGGTGTAAAAACAGCTGCAGAATTGGTGTTTTTCGCACCAAAGAAGGTAATGAGCATCCGTGGAGAATAAGGAACTCTTGCCTGGGTATGGATGGCAACTGTCAAGCAACCGACAACCAGAAGCAGTAACAGCCGTTTTCCTGCTTTTTTTGGTA
This sequence comes from Clostridia bacterium, assembly GCA_017468465.1. Taxonomy (GTDB): domain Bacteria; phylum Bacillota; class Clostridia; order UMGS1840; family UMGS1840; genus SIG452. The sequence goes on along the minus strand of JAFUIN010000025.1, from coordinate 63,482 downwards.
TCTGAGGCACACAGGCAAGCATAGCCATGCTGATGAGTAACCAGATAAAAGCGGCATCCGTCAATGAAAACTGCACGATAAGCGGAATGTCTGCCGCTTTCTCAACCAGCCACAAAAAGAGGGCAGAAAGCATATGGCAAACAAGGGTGAACGGTGCGGAAATCAGCGGAATTTTGCTGATTGCAAGTACCACAAGACAAACAATCAGAATGGGAGCAACCAAAGGTGCCACCAAAAAGTTTATCAGGATGGAAACCAGGGGCATTCTGCCGAAAAAGAACAACACAACCGGCAGTGTCATCAGCTGCACTGAAAGATAAGTTGCAAGATAGGAACGAAGAAATTTGCTGGGAATCCATTTTAGCTTTTGTTCCACAGGCTTACAAAAAACGGTGATGCCAATGGATGCGCCAAAGGTCAGCAAGAAGGATGGATTGAAAATCAAGGTGGGAGTCACGGTGAGAAAGGCGCCTGCTGTTAGCAGCACAATCTGGTGTTTCTTTTGTTGCTTTTGATAAAACAGGTCAGACAAAAAGGCAGCGCACATCATCATAAAAGACCGCAAAACCGGCAGAGTTGTTCCGGTATAGAACACAAACAGCAGCAATACAAAAAAGGCATATATCAGCCGTTTTCGCCTGGATGGCGCAAAGAAACTCAATAAAAACAGCACCGTAACCATAAGATATTGAAAGTGCATTCCCGAAACCACCACAATATGCACCGTTCCCGTGTCAAGAAAACGGTCATACAATTCTTCCGGCATCTGAGAACGGTCAGAGCAAAGCAGTGCCGTAAGAAAGGTGGAAATGTGAGAAGGATACAGCTCGTTCAAACGGTTTGCAGTGGCAAGACGAAGCTGTTTTCCATAATAGAGCAGCCCGTTTCCCACATTGGTTACCGTAACGTTTGCATCGTAGGGAAAATTTGCATAAAGCAGTGCATTTTGCCCCAGAAGCTTTCTGGTGGCTTGAATCTTTTGGTTGGCAGGAATCACCACCGAGAGTTCCGGATTTTGAAGGGATACCTGCTGCCCGCATAGGAGGGGAAGGTCGGTTCTTATTTTTACTGAAATTTTGAGGCCGGTTTCTTCTTTTAAGTAAAAGTAGGAGATGTCATCATAGGTTTGCACTTCGCTGATGATAGTTCCTTCTAAAACGGCATGATGTTCAGCAGCAAAACCTTCTGCCTTGTCAAAAAGACAGGCTGTATATTGGTGATAATACCGGTTTCCCAAAATGAAAATCAGGAGAAACCCGAACAAGATGCAAAAAAAGGTTTTCAGAGCAGTTGGTTCCTTTTTACAGGCAAGCTTTAACCCATGCAACAGCGTTACTGCTCCGATAAAAAACAGGGGTAATATAAAAACCAGGATATTTGGAGCCAAATATCCTGATATCAAAATTCCAAAAATCCATGCTACCAGAAAGGCAGTTAAAAGCATCTAAAATCAGCCTTTCGGATTAACAATGTCTCTCCAGCCGAAGTCGCCGCGTTCCAGACCCTGGATCAGGACCTCTGCTGTTGCTACGTTGGTTGCAAGAGGAATGTTGTGAACATCGCACAGGCGAAACAGCGCGTTAACATCCGGCTCGTGAGGCTGTGCAGTCAGCGGGTCACGGAAAAACAGCACCAGGTCAATTTCGTTGTATGCAATTCTGGCGCCAATTTGCTGGTCGCCGCCCTGGGGACCGGATAAAAAGCGGTGAACCGCAAGACCGGTTGCATCAGACACCAGACCACCGGTAGTTCCGGTTGCAAACAAGGTGTGTTTTTGCAGAATAAATTTGTATGCAATAGAAAACTGAACCATCAGTTCTTTCTTTTTGTCGTGTGCAATCAGTGCAATATTCATTGTCCGAAAAACCTCCTGTATTTTTTTCATAATCGTGTTGAAACACAAAAATATAAGGGATATTTGGTTAACGTATTTTTATGGGGACTTGCTCTCCCATCAGGCGTTTTGCAGAGTTTTTAATCTCCTTCACGCATTTTCTGCGGCTGTCGGTAACAATCAGCTCTCCACGGTTCTGAAACTGTACCATCCTGTCTTCAAAGCACCAGATGCCAAGCAGCGGTGCACCCAAACGGTTGAGAATTTCGTCAACATTCGGCATCAATTTTTTGCGAACCAGCTTTCGGTTGAATTTGTTGATAACAACGTAGATTTCTTTCACGTTGCAGGCTTCCGCAACCTGAAGCATCCGGTCAGCATCCCGCAGTGATGCCATATCCGGCGTCACCACCGTCACCGCAACATCGGCAGTGCGAATAGCGTTTTTCAAGCCTGTTTCAATGCCTGCAGGGCAGTCCAGAACCACAAAATCAAACTGATTTGCGGCAGCTTTTATCATATCGTAGAATTTTTCTTCTTCAATGTCTTCTTTATCAATCGCCTGAGAGGCGGGCAGAAAATATAAATCACCGTATGCCGGAAAATGATAGCAGGCATCCAGCAGAGCAATTTTATTTTCGTAGACATCAGTTACATCATACACAATGACGCTTTGCACACCAAACACAATGTCCAGATTCCGCAGGCCGATATCCGTGTCAACCACCAGAACCCGTTTTCCCTCCTGAGCCAAAGCAGCAGAAAGATTTGCGGCAACCGTGGTTTTCCCCACGCCGCCTTTTCCGGAAGAAATTGCAATAATTTTGCCCATGCTGCCCGACCTCCTTTTTGATGGGTAGTTTTGATGTGTGTCATTTTGTTTTCATCATATCATAAAATCAGTTACTTGTCAAATTATCTGTGCGAATTTTGTCAATTTTATTTTGGAAGCACGCCTTTTTTGGTTTTTGCAGAGAATTTTGATAGTGCAGTCAGCAACCCGACGGCAACAAGAACGCCGGAAAAATCAATCAGCATATCTGAAAAGCGCATGGCTCTCCCTTCCCCTGTGATAAACTGGAGCGTTTCGTCAAGCAGTGCGATTGCTCCACCATAAATCAGAGCGGGAGACCGCTTTTCCAAAAGGCTGTTGGAAAACGCTCCCGAAAACATTCCAAGCACCAAAAACTCGGCAAAATGCGCCATCTTACGAAACAAATTATGCACCAGTGCAATGGGTATTTCCACTGTGGTTACGGCATAAATCCAACCAAGCAGAGCTTGCAGAAGTCCGCCGGAAAGACTGGCAGATTGTTTTGCCGGCTGCAACGAAAATAAAAATATCACCGCTGTCCAAAGAAGTGTTAAACCACCTTGCAAAATCAGTCTTTTTTTTCGGTTCATTGATGTTTCAGTCTCCTTTAGGGATGATAAACCGCGCGTTCTCCGCCAATGAGTTTGGGGCGGGTATAGGCACACAAAACGGAGGCTTTCCCAACCGTATTTTGTGTGAGACGGAGAGGAACAGCAACCGGCTTCAGGTGCATTCCAATCAGGGTGCCGCCAATGTCAATGCCGCCGTCGGCAGCAATTTTTTCCACCAAAACGGGATTGGAAAAATGGGTGTAGCACGCCGTGGCGAAGGAACCGCCTGCTTTTGGCTTGGGAACAGCACAAACCTCTTCATAGAAAAAGGCTTTTGCCGCTTCCTTTTCCAGCACTAAGGCACGGTTTAGGTGCTCACAGCATTGTGCCGCAAGAAAGATACCCCGTTCCTTCAGCAGCGGAAATATGCCCCCAAACAAAGCCTCTGCAGCTTCATAAGCAGAGTTGGTGCCGATGGTTTCTCCCAGAATTTCAGAGGTAGAACAGCCAATGACCAAAAGGCTGCCTTCTTTGAGTGCGGTTTTTTCCAGATATTCTGAAATCAGCGCTTTTCCTTGCGCCTGAATGGTTTTATACATAGCTAATTCCTCGGTTTTCTGTCGGTTTTTAAGATATGTTCCATAAAGAAACGGTTTTTTTGAAGCAGCGCCATTAAAGGCAGCCCCAACACCGTTACCACTGCAAATTCTCCCATTGCCGCTGTCAGAAAGGTGAACCAGAAGGATGCTCCCGTAATGGCAAATTCCCAGGCGATAAACACCATAGATAAGGTGGGCAACAACGATGCGGTCCAAAGCCGTTTGCAAAGGCGGATTCCCACAACAGAAAAGACAGTGGACAGTACACCGAAAATTAAGTCCAGCACACCAAGCGGACTGAACAGATTGCTGATGGCACAGCCTAAAATCAGGGCATAGCAATAATCCCGTCGAAAAAAGCATAACAGGGTCATCACCTCTGCAAACCGAAGCTGAACGGCACCGTAGGATAAGGGTGCAATGAGCAGCGTTAATGCTACATAAATCGCTGCGGTGACAGCAATCCGGGCAAATTCGGACAGACTTTTTTGCTTCATAAATAATACACTCCCTTGTTTTTTAGAGATGGAAAGCGCAGCATTAAAAAACCGCGTTCCAAAAGATGGTTAGCAAGAGCAACATCTTGTCAATCAGTATAGCATAAGAGGAGGTTTTTGTCAATTCCTATCCTGCAATTTATCCCGGAGAAATCAACGAAAAAAACCGGCAATGTATCGGAAAAACAAGGTTCATCCGGAATACCTGTGCCGGTTTTTCTCTAAAACGGGCTAATCGTTTTGTTGTTCGTATTTTCGTTTGGTTGCCATTCCACCGCGGATATGGCGTTCTGCTTTGTTTTGATTGAGGATTTTCCGAACCTGTTCATAACGGGAACGGTCCAAATGGAACAGTCTGGCGGTGACATCCTTATGTACGGTCGATTTGGAGATGCCGTAGAATTTTGCAACCTCTCTTACAGTGGAGTTGTTTTCGATGATGTGGTCTGCAAAATGAATTGCCCGTTTGTCGATATCATAAAAGCTTTCCAAAAAAATCACCTCTCATCCGGATATCAGTTTTTCTGCTTGATACCAGTATATGAGAGGTGTTTTTCAATTATTCAACAATGTTTTAGATTACAGGGGTTGGTCTGTTTTGGGAAAGCGGATGATGACCTTGGTATAGGCATTTTTCTCACTGTCATAGTGGATAGAGCTTGCTTCGCCGTAAACCAGCTTCAGCCGTTTTAAGGCATTGGAAATTCCAATGTGGCGGGGGCCAAGGGTGCCGGCGTTGATCTGGTCCAGCTTTTCTGTTGCGATGCCATAGCCGTTGTCATAAATTTCGGTAATGATAAAGCCGTCGGACTCTCTCATCTTGATGCGGATAACACAGTCTCTATTGATGCCGGACAAGCCGTGAACAATGCAGTTTTCCACAAAAGTATGTAGAATCTGAGGCGGAATTTGCATTTTTTTCAGTTCTTCGTCAATGACCGTTTCCAAATGATATTTTTTTTCGTGAGACAGCTCGTTGATATAAAGATATTTGCGGATGGATTCGATTTCCTGTTCCACGGTGATAAATTTGCGGTCTTTTTTTAAGATGTCGCGGTAATAGAGCACCATATTATCAACCAAATCAATAATTTTCTGATGCTTTATGCGGTAAGCGTCCAATCGGATGGATGCCAGGGAATTGTAGAGCATATGGGGGTCTAACTGCATGGAAAGAAGCTCCATTTCCAGTTCTTTGTTTTCCAACTCTGCATTTTTTACCGCCTCGGCATAGGTCTGGATTTCGGTTGCCAGATTTTGCAGGGTTTTTCGCAGAAGATTCAGCTCATACAAATCGTAGGTAGAATAAATGAGCTTACTGTCATACAAAAGAGATTCTCCGGTGATATTTTCCAAAAAATCGTTAATTTCACGCAAGGTTTTTTTGGCGGTTCTTTTGGACAGATACATCATCAGTGCAACAAGCAGACCAAGCACTAAAAAACATAATAACAGGACCGGCAAAACAGAACGGAATAATTCCCCACGGGGAATCTTCATCACCGCATAAAAATAGGGATTGATTTCTTCATGGAAGAAAGCTTTGTCATTGAGCAGATGGTTGCTTGCAGACACAATTTCCATTGGATAGGACGCATTGTTTTCTATATCAAAAACAATGGGATATTCCAGCACACAGCCGGAATTCCAGGGCATCAGGCGATACATTTTGATGCCAAAGCCAATATCAAGATGAAACACGGCGTCGTCAAATATTACATTGTTTTTTTTCAGCTTTGCAAGAATGGTGTGATAATCAGGCAGTTTTTCGGTATGAGAAAAAAACTGAGATTCTGTAATCGCAGCGTTATTGTGGTAAATTTTGATTCTGCCGGAGTTTGCAACGGTAGAAGACACCAGCTCATTGGCATAATCGAAAAACTCCAGCATTTCATCCATGCCTGCCGGCTCTGTTTTCAAATGCTGAATAATGTAAGTAGATTTTGCAATCTGCTCCGAATGGATGGTGGCACTGTTGATGATTTTCTTGGCTTCAACGGTGTATTCGCTTAGAATTTCCTGCTTTTTGGAAAGCTCTGCCCGATAGACGCCCTGGCAAGCCGTCACGGTGGCATAGATCCAGATAAGCGCAACAAAAAAGCCGATAATCAGCAGATTATTGCGCAAAACTTTATGAAGCAAGCTGCTTTTTTCAGGCTGTTGTTCCGTCATGGTTTCACCTCATATAAAAGAGACTTCCCTTCCTTTCGGGACAGAAAAAAAGGGAAGTGATTGAAATGCTTTTTAGGGTTCGGGCGTGATGTTGTTGGCTTTTTGGTATTCGCGAGGGGTAATTCCGTTGTATTTTGCAAACACCGTTTTGAAATAGTCGTAGTCGCTGTAGCCCACCTTATAGGCAATCTGTGAAAGATTCATTTTGCTGGTGCTTAAAAGCTTTTTCGCTTCCTCCATTCTTACCGACAGCAAAAAGTCGTAGATGGTAATGCCAAGCTCTTTTTTGAACACATTCCGAAGATGGCTGTAGCTGACAAACAGCTTAGACGCAATTTCTTCGATGGAAGAAATTGTCGAGTAGTTTTCGTGAATATAATTGATGGTTTTTTGCACCAGAGCAAACTGTGTTTTGCCTTTGTAGTTTTTCAGATATTCTCCCGTCAGGGAAAGAATGTTTTTCAGCCAGTTGAGAAAATGCTCCAAATCAACAAAACGGTCAATTTTGTGATACGACAAATCCTTTCTTCCCATAATCTGTGCAATGTCAATTCCCTGCTTCAGAAGCACTGCCTGCATGGCAGAAATGGTAGACAAATACAGCTCGCGAAGAAGGGTATCGTCATAGTCAAGGTCTTTGGTATAAAAGGTTTTTACAAATTGGTTGATTTCTGCGGGTGTAATATCCGGCCGAATCATACCGGCAAGGCTTTCATTGTATGCAATAAAGTTGAATTCGGAATTTTTTAAGGAAATGTCTGAATGTGCAATATAGTCAGAGCGAATCAGCTCCAGATTGGTTCTGAGAGCATCCTCCGCCTGTTTCTGAAGCACTTTCAGTTCAAACAGGTTACCGCCCAATTCCGATGCGCCTGCCTTTACCGTAACAGCGTAGGAATCAAACAGGGACTTGATTTTACGGCAGATAACCCGCCGCACCGTTTCCTGAAAACCAACACCGGACTGGCTCATAAAAAGCACCAGCATGCCGTTGTTGCCGTCGGGCAGAACCACCGGTACAATGCCGGCTTTTTTAATGCCCGGAAACTCCCGCAAATCGTGATAGGTGTCAAAAACATCATCGTTGGTGTCTAAAAATTTAGCCTTTACCAAAATGAAATGGGTATATTCCTGCATCAGCAGTGCCGATGCAGCTTCATGAACATAAGACATGGTCATGTTTTCCGAAAACAGCAAGCGGTAAATGAAGTTTTCACGACTCACCAGCAGTCCATTGGCGGTTTCGGTGTTTTTGGCTGCTTTTTCAACTGCTTTTTTCAGCGCTTTGTTCAAATCTTCGGGAATAATCGGCTTCATCAGATAAGCCAGCACCTCATTTTCGATGGCGCTTTTGAAGTAAGCCACATCATCATAACAGCTGATAAAAATAAACTGAGCGTCCGGAAGAAATTTTTTGATTTCCTTTGTCAGCGTGATGCCGTCCATTTCCGGCATAGAGATGTCTGTAATGATGACATCCGGCTTATATTCCCGGCAAATTTCGATTGCTTCGTAGCTGCTTTGTGATATTTTAATTCCGCTGATATTAAATTTTTCAGGCTCGATATAGCTGAGCAGGCTTTGCAGATGCACAGCATTGTCATCTACCAGAAGTATCTTAAACATAAAGGCACCTCATTGTCAGTTTTTCTGAAAAAGGCAGTGGATGCAGTGAATTTTTCAAGTTAAACCAGCTTTTTCAATTCTTGGTTAATTTTTTCGCGGTAGTGAATGATATAATCTCCAAAGTAGGGGAAACTGTCAAACCGAATTTCCTGTCCGGCAATTTCTTCAATCAAATTTACAACGTAGTCTTTTCCCTTGTAGCTTGCCAACAGGTGCATTGCAGTGTAATCCTGAATGGCATCCTTAAACACTTTCAGTCGGATGCTTTCTACCACTTCATCACCGTAGGGATATACGCTGAAGGCATCTCCGGCAGGAAATGCTCCGCCGGAATCTACGGTTTCAAAGGGATTGATGACACCCTTGGACAAAATGGAATAGAAGTAGTTAAAGCCCCACTGCAAGAATCCTACACAGTCAAACTTAAACATCTGGGTTCCCATAATTCTGTTTCTGGCAGACGGCTGGGACAAGAACCGGTTGGAAACATCCTTTGCCTGTGCGGAACAGTAGTAAACCCAACGGTTTTCAATGTCTTCTTTTAAGAATTCTTCCATGCGGTCGCTGGCCGGAACAGGAGTGTTCACCAGACCTTGCTTGTAGAAGTCGATGTCAGACATAGCATCCAGCATTTTGAAGCCCTTGGTATAGGGGGCAAGCAACTCTTGTGCGTATTTATAGGTTTCCAGATGGCCCAGGCTTAAGAAGGGCTCGTCAGAAACGTGGAAGTATACCTTGTCCTGTACGCCTTTTGCTTTTAAGAAGGCAACCAGCTCAGGCATCATTGCATCAATAAATCTCTTATATTCCGGGGTTTTTGCTTCCATGTGCCAGCCAAACCGTTTTTCTTCTTTGCCGTCCACATTCACAACGATTTTGGGGGTATGCACAGCGCCCCACTGGGTGAACAGGTGCGACATTTCAAAATACTGCACACCGTTTTTAAGGCAAATGTCAATCCATTTGTCCAGCTTGTCAAATCGGAAGGAATATTCGCCGTTGGTTTCATAGCAATCAATCAGCTGAACTGTTTTTCTTTCTGCCAGATATGCAGTATCAAGCGGCGGTGTAAAAATGGGCGTAAGCAGCATATTGATGCCGTTGTCCACTGCCACACGGATATATTTTTCAATCATTTCCCAATGCTTGTCTGAGAAAATTTCAGCATCGTGCAAATCTGCAATACAATCGCAATGGAACCACTGGGTGACAATCATTTCCTGCTTGGGTAAACACACATCAATGACTTCCAGATTGAATACGGAAGAGGTTTTGTAATCGTCTTCGGGGTCGGTTCCTTCAAAGGTCACTTCAATGGGGTAAACGCCCGCCTTGCAGTCGGCAGGCACACGCACGCTGATCCAAAGCGCATGCCATTTGTGGCATACGGCATAAACCGGATTATTTTGGTCAATGGGCATCAGCGGGTCAGGATACATGCCGGAATTCAGAGAGTAATAACCGGCATCGTTTTTGGGCGGGAAAGCGGCAAGCTCCACCGGCACGTTTTTCACGTTTCTCACGGTGATGAAGGGAGTCAGTTCAGAGTTAACGCTGACCTTCAAATCGCTTCTTGCAGTCCACCAATCCTGCTTGAACACCTTGGAAAATGCAATCTGATAAGAATATTCTTCGCCTTTGAGTGCAGAGCCTCCCTGAATGGAATCGTGGGTGGGCTCTCTGTCAAAGAACACCTTTTCCAGAGAAGAAACCTGTTTTAATTTCAACTGATAATTTGCCATAATCTCCCGTCCTTTCGACGTATATTTTTTAGTAAAAAAATCAACTTATATGCTTTAGTATAATTTATCTTGGTTTATTTGTAAAGCTAAAATCTGCTTTTTCGTACCCGGAAAATCTGCTTTTATCCCTTGTCGAAAATGATCAAAAAAATAAAAAAAACAAATTGTGAAAAATTTGGGATAATTTAGCAAAACAGGAAAGGAATTTCGCATTGGGGCAGCAGTTTTCCACAACTTTTGTGGAATTCGCTTTTCAGTAGCGGAAAATCTGCTTTTTGAGGCAAAAAAACAGCAGATTTTAGAATGCAAAAAAAGCATATTATAGGTTCACAAAAAATGATTTTTTTTGTATAATATAGACAAAACAAAATAGTTGAGTTTGACTAAAACCACATTTTGTCTCCGAATAGTGACAAAAAACTCCAAAAGGGTTACCCGGTTTTACCGGTCAGGACAAAGCATGTTTTCTGGGAAAAGACAGGCATTGTCCGTTTTGTCGTTACATCAGGCAGTGCGGTTGAACGTCCGACTCAGCCCAATGTTCCAAACAAAAATACGAAGTAAGGTGGAATGAGCGAAAAATGGAAAAGACAATGGAACAAACCTTGGTCAACGAGAAAAAACGCACAAAATTCAAGGAAATCAAAAAGTACAAAGGTGCTTACATAATGATTTTGCCGGCAATTATCAGTGCAATCATTTTTTCTTATTTGCCCATGTACGGTATCATTATGGCGTTCAAAAACTTTGACGTTAAGCTTGGCATCTGGGGAAGCCCCTGGGCAGCCAACCACGGTTTTGAGCATTTCATGGCGATTTTTGAAAATCCGGAAATGTTCAAAGCAGTTAAGAACACCATCTGGTTCGGGCTGGTTATTCTGTTTGGAGGATATCCTTTCCCGATTATCCTGGCTTTGATGTTCAACGAAATCAGAAGCAAATGGTTTAAGAAAACAGCACAGACGATTGCATACTTCCCGCACTTCCTTTCCTGGATTGCGGTAATTGGTCTGGTATATACCTTCCTGGCAAAAGAAGGTCCCTTCAACCAGTTGATGGTCTCTCTGTTTCCCAGCTGGGAACCTGTTAACCCGTTGATGAAGTCAGAATACTTCCTGGAAATCATGTATATTTCCCACTTGTGGAAAAACGTTGGTTATTCCTCTGTAGTATTCCTGGCTGCGATTACCGGTGTTGACCCCGGTCTTTATGAAGCGGCAAGCATAGACGGCTGCGGCAAATTGAAACAAGTATGGCACATCACACTTCCTTCCATCAAGCCCACCATGGTAATCGTTCTGATTATGTCCTTGGGTGGCTTAATCAACGTAAACTTTGAACAGGTATACGGCTTGCAGAACGCATTTACTCAGTTAGACAACGAAGTAATCGGTACGTTGGTATACCGTCAGGGTATTATGGGCGGTAAATATTCTCCCACCACAGCGTTTGGTTTATTCCAGGGTGTTGTTAGTTTAATCCTGGTTACCACGGCAAACTGGGTGTCTAAAAAAGTTACCGACCAAAGTATCTGGTAAGAAGGAGGATAAATTTAGAAATGAAAAGAAGTTTTGGCGAAAAATTATTTACAGTAATCAATACCATTATCCTGGTGTTGCTTTGTGTCGTATCGGTTTATCCTTATTTGAACCAGTTGGCACTGTCCTTCAACGACGGTATGGATGCAATTAGCGGTGGGATTACAATTTTCCCCAGAGAGTTCACTCTTGAAAACTACAGAACCGTATTTATTGACCCCAACTTCTTGGCTGCGGCAAGAGTTTCTGTTATCAGAGTTATTCTTGCAACCATACTGGGGCTTTTGGTTACCTATTCTGCAGCATACGGCTTAACAAGAAGAGGCTTGCCCTACAGAAAACAGCTCACCTTGTTCTTAATGCTGCCCAGCTATATTCCCGTTGGTACAATCCCTACATACATCAACATGAGAAACTTAGGGTTAATCAACAATTTCTGGGTTTACATTCTGCCCGGGCTGTTCGCATTCTATAACATGGTTATTATTCGTTCCTATTTGCAGGAGCTGCCTCCCGAAATGGAAGAAAGTGCGAAAATCGATGGTGCAAACGATTTCACCATTATGTTCCGCATTATTTTCCCCATGTCTCTGCCGGTAATTGCCTGCGTTGCACTTTGGATTTCCGTTGGTGCATGGAACGACTGGACTACTACCCTTACCTATGTTACCGACCGTGAGCTCCACACCTTGCAATACTTAATGATGCGTCTGGTAAAAGAAGCAGAGCTTGCAAACTCCATGTCAATGCAACAGACAATGTCGAAGGGTGCAGAGGTAAAAGCAAAGGTAACAGGGGATACTGTAAAAGCGGCAACTCTGATTGTTACCACTATTCCGATTCTTTGTGTATATCCCTTCCTGCAGAAATACTTCATCATAGGTATCAACCTCGGAGCAGTAAAAGGCTAAACCAAAAATCGCTATACTATTATATATATAATATATAGCACACAATCCCATTATTTTGTGAAAAATAAAATACATAAATAAAGGAGAGAAAACACTATGAAATCAATGAAAAGAATCCTGGCGTTACTGATGGTAGCGCTGATGGCGTTGTCTCTGGCCGCTTGTGATAAGGGCCCGGCAACCTCCGATCCTACCGCATACTTTGACGAAAACGGCAACTATATCGTACCGGAAGAAATGTTTGAAGTTGTTGGTTGGAACACTCAGGGTACCGACTATGCAATGGGTGCAGATACCGGTGCTCTTGACGTAACCAGAGATTGGTTAGAAGCAAAAACCAAAGTTACCTACAAAAACATTTACGGAAACGACGGCGGTTCCTGGGATGCGAAGCTGACCAGACTGGTTGTTGGTGAAAACATGCCTCACGTTGTATTCTGTGGCGCATTCCAAGGCCCTGCACACTTCAACAAACTGGCTGATTTGGAAGTTCTGTACAAACTGACTCCCGAAATGATTCAGAAAGTAGCTCCTAACCTGTGGGAAAAAACTCCCAAGGAATGCTGGGATGCGTTTACCGACAAAGATGGTTACATCACCGGTATTCCCTACGCTATCCATGTAAGCTATGACGAACCCTTCAAAGGCTACACCGAAGATGAAATCAACTATATCAGAGAAACTCAGTTAAAATATGAAACTGACGTTACCTTCTTATCTACTCAGTGTCTGTACGTTCGTGACGACATTCTGAAAGACTTCTTCCCCGAAGCAAAAACCTGGGCAGAGCTGGAAGCTTTAGCAAAAGAAAAAAATGCTCCTCTGGGCGATTTAATGCTGGACGTTCCGATTTACTCTACCGAAGATTTAGTTAAATTCATGTATGGCATCCAGGAAAAAGGCTACAAAGAAGGCAACAAAACCGTTTATCCCTTTGGTTACAACGGTGGTGACAACTGGTTAGCACTGTCTCAGTTCGGTTCCGAATTGATGGGTTACAAAAACCACAACTATTCCGGTACCATCAACTGGAAAACCAAACGTTATGAACTGTTCTTACTGTCTGATTTAGTAAAAGAAACCGCAAAATTACAGAACCAGATGTTAAACGACGAAGTTATCGAATCTGAATCTTTAGCACAGCCCACCAACCTGTACAAAGAAAAAGCAATGAACGGTCAGTATGCAATCGTTGCATTGAACTCCTTTGGTCAGGTAGGTCCCATCAACCAGGAATTGGCTGATGCAGGCAAATCCTTCAGATTCCGTCCTTTAATCATGCAGATCCCCAACAAAGAAGAATATCCGGCATTTACCGAAAAAACCATGTGGATGAGCTCCTTGGCTCTGACCACCTCTATGACCGAAGCTCAGGTATATCAGTACTTAAACTGGATCGACGTTCAGTATACCGACGAATGGGCTGAAATCGCTGCTTGGGGTCCCAAGGAAATGGCAGACGAAATCTACACCGAAACCACTGATGAAAACGGCAACAAAACCAGAAAATTCAAAGACGAAAGATTTAACCGTTACTTCTTAGAAAACGATGATACCGCTTTAGAAGATACCGAAACTCTGGGCTTAGGCGATACCTCCGGTTCTTCCTTCCCGGTATATCCGATTTCTGTTACCAGATGGAATCCCAACATTTACAACCGTACTTACCTCTATAGCTTAACCGGTGACGGTGTATTCAGATTCCCGCCCTCTTCTGAACACGTTAAAAACGTTGTTGCATATCCGCCCACACAGATTTGGTCCTCTATCTATGCTGACATTCCGGAAGTTGTTGAATACTGGTCCGCAAGAGAACAGTGGGAATCCAAAATCCGTATTGCTTTAGGTGCAAAACCGGGCGAATTTGAAGCAAGATGGAGCGAACTGGAATCCACCATGAATGGTATTATCGACGTAAAAGCATTTGAAGATGCTTGTACCGAAGCATTCCAGCCCTATTTAGACGCTCTGTTAGGTGAATAATTTTTCCAATCCGATTGCTTAATACTGAAAATTTGGGTTAAAAACAAAGAGGAAGAAATTTATGAAGTTATTAAAAAGATATTGCGCTCTTCTTCTTCTTGCAATGATGATGCTCCTCGGAGCATCATTCATTGCGGAAGCGGCAGAGGCAACTCCTTTCAAGCAGCATAAGCTTCCGGGTAAAATCAACATGGCAGACTTCGACTTGGGGGGCCCCGGTGTGGGTCACTCCCGTATGAATGGTCAGCCGGAATCCTATGCTGAGAAATACCGTGATGACGCAACCTTGAACTTCTATAGTAAACCTGTGCTTCATATGGGTAGTATGCCTCCTATGTGGTATCAGTACACAGTAGAAGTTACCAAAGCTGGTAGTTATGATGTATATGCAAGTGCTGCTGCAATGTATAGCCCTCACTTTATCGTTTCTGTTGACGGCGTTGAACAGGGTGAAGGCGACGTTAGAGGCAGCGGTAACTGGTCTAACTTCTGGAGCAGCAAGATTGCGACCGTAGAATTGACCGAAGGTAAACATGTTATTACACTGGAACATACCGGTGCCGGTGCTAACATTTACGAATTAAACTTTGAATATATGGGTCAGGCATCCAATGTTCATTTGGCACCTACCGAAGGTGCATACCGTTTCCACTATCTGCCCACCAAAATTCAGGCAGAAGATTATGACGTTGACAATTATGCAAGCTTAGACGGAACCAACGACGGTGGCTCCGAATACAGAAAAGATGATCCGATGGATATTCTTACCGATGAATTCGAGGAAGAATATGAAGAAGATGTTTGGGAAGAATTTGAAAGAACTTCTCTGGCATTGAAACCGAAGGAATATGTAACCTATACTGTAACCGTTGAAAATCCCGGAGCATATTCTCTGGCAATTAACGCCATTAAAAACAGCACAATTACTGCCTACATCAACGATGTTGAAGTGGCAGCGGCAGATGTTTCCGGCTGTTTATACAGAGAAGCTCAGGAAATTGCAACCGTATGGTTGCCCAAGGGCGAGCATAAGCTGAAAATTGCTTGTCATGAAAAATCTGCTGAAATTGATTACATCAGCTTCCTGGAAACCGATACCGAAAGCTATACGCTGGAAAATTTCGTAAAACCGGAAGACGAAGAAGAAACCGAAGTGAAAGTGCTTGACACCGTTTATAAAGACATCTATGTAGCCCCCAACGGCAACGATGAAAATGACGGTTCCAAAGCTTCTCCCTTCAAAACCTGGCAGAGAGCAAACGAAGAAGTTCAGAAATATAACAAAGATATGACCGGTCATATTGTGGTTCATTTCGCAGGCGGTGACTATCCCGTAAAAGAAATGATGACCATGGACGAAAAAATCAGCGGTCGTAACGGTTATAAAGTTATTTACAAGGGTGACGAGCTGTTAAATCCCCCCAGATTTAACGGTGGTACCAAAGTTACCGGCTGGCAGCCTCAGGAAGGCTCTCCCATCTGGGTTGCAGATGCAAGCCATGTGGAAGATACCAGAAACATGTATGTCAATGAATTTCCGGCAGCTTTGGCAAGAAGCCGTTACAGATATCAGCCTTCCGGCTTATATCAGATTACCGGAAGCAAATATGATTCTGACGGATTCATTGTTCCCCAGTCTAACTTCCCGAAATCCTTTACTCATCCGGAAGACATGATGATTGTGTGGCCTATTTTATGGACCACCTCCAGAACTCCGGTAGATGACGTTTTCTACGGTGACACCACCGTAACCTTCAAAATGCAGCAGCCTGTGTGGACCTGTGCCACCAGCTTAGGCGGAGCAGGCCATTTGAATGTTGACCCCTCCGACTCCTTCATTTTGGAAAATGCTATCGAATTGCTGGATGAACCCGGCGAATTCTTCTTTGACAAGTACGAAAAGAAACTTTACTACTATCCCTACAAAGAAGAAGATATGACCACAGCAGACGTTTGGGTTTCCACCACCGAAAAACTGCTCAACATGTCCGGTAGCTCCTTGCAGAACAAGGTGCAGAACGTGGAATTTAACAACTTAAGATTCCAGTACGGCGCATGGAACGAGCTGTCTCAGACCGGCATGAAAGAAAACCAGACCGACCAGATGTATATTGCAAGCACCGATGATGCAATCTGGCATAAGGAAATTATGAAACCTGCTCAGGTTACCATCGAAGCTGCACAGTATATCGACATTAAAAACTGTGAATTTGTAAACTTAGGTTCTAACTGTCTGAACATGACCAACGGCATTCTGAATTCAAATATTGTTGGTAACCTGTTCCGTGACAGTGCTGCAACTGGCTTGGTTGTTGGTAACTGGAATCATAAGGTTGAGCTTTCCGACGATCAGGAAAGATGTGAATACATCAACATTTCCAACAACGCATTCCACCGTGTGGCGTACGAAATATGCGGCTCTGCTGCAATGGCAGTATACTATCCGGCACATGTTGTGATCGACCACAACGATGTAAGAGATGTTCCCTACACCGGTATTTCCGTTGGTTGGGGTTGGGGTGCATGGAATCCCCCGGATGTAAGAGACATCCATGTGTTATCCAACTATGTGGAAAACGTTACTTCTCAGAACTTTGACGGTGCCCACATCTACACCTTGGGTAGAATGGAAGAATCTACCATTAAATACAATCACTTAGTAGAATCCGGTGATACCCGTGGCGGTATTTATTTGGACGAAGCAAGTGCCGCTATCACTGTTGAAGAAAACGTTGTTCAGCGTGCTACAAACCCCATCTTTGCACGTGCCGGCGCAATCATCAGAGATATTTATGCAAATAATAACTATGTTGATACCGAAGACACCGGCTTTACTGCAGAAACGGATGATAGTCACAGAAACAAAATTGATGTTACCTATCACATTTTAGATGGTAAATGGCCTGACAGAGCAAAAGAAATCATGGCAGATGCAGGCTTACAGCCGCAGTACACCAACCTGTTAAAAGAAGCTGCATACCCCGATTGGAGAGTTTTTGCTTGGGAATATTATGCAGACAGCTTATATAAGTTAGACGTAGTTCCGGATGTAAACCGTTGGGTTCTCGGTCAGGAATATGATGATTTCTTTGAAATCAGCCATGCAAAACCCACTGTATATGCAGGCGGTCACTTGGGTGACACCAAGCCCGGTGAATGGGTATCCTTCAATGTTCATGTAGAAGATGAAGGCATTTACGACCTCTCTATCCGTGGTTCTGACGGTTGGACCGGCGGCACTGAATGTACCGCAAAACTGACCTTAGACGATGAGGTAATTGCAGACGGCTTCGTAATTAAACGTGGCGGTTGGGACCTGAAAAACTTTGCAGTTGGCAAGGTATACTTAACCAAGGGCGACCATGTCTTCAAAATGGAAGTACAGGGTAACGACTGGATGGTTGGCGGCTTTATCTTTGACAATGGTAAAGTATTACCCGACGATCCCAATTATGATGATTGCATGCTCATTGACCAGGCAACCTTCGTAGAACGTTTCGCAGAAGGCTTTACCGATATTGAAGGACATTGGGCATATTACAGCATTGTGGATATGACCGATTCCGGATATATCAAAGGCTATGATAAACACACCTTTGCTCCCGATGATGCTGTAACCTTGCATCAGGCTTGTATGTTAGCACTGAGAGTATTGGGCAGCGAATCTGACGACGGCTGGCAGGAAAGAGCAGCAGAACTGAAAATGCTGACCTCTGCCGCAGAAGGTGATATGAAAGTTTCCAGAGAACGCTTCATCGACATCATTATGAAAGCGTATGTAAGCGCTGTAGGTAACTATCAGATTACCGTTGGTGAAGAATACTTCTCCGATGCAGCTAATATTTCCGAACAGTATCGTCAGGCAATGTTTGGTGCAAATGAGCTGGAGCTGATCGAAGGCTATGAAGATGGAACCATCCGTCCCCATAACACCTTGACCAGAGCAGAAGCAGTTACCATTTTATACCGCTTCGCAGATACACTCTAAGCTTAAAAAACAGACCAAATCATTTCATTGTAAGAATGACAGAGGCTTCTGTTTCCGGCTTTTAGGCGGAAACAGAGCCTCCCCCACAGAATATTATTACACCCTTACGATGTTTCCGATCTCATTTTTATTGAAAAAAAAATAAAAATAAATAAATCAAATGAAAGGACATCAAGTTTATGAAAAAAATTGTAAGCATTTGCGTGGCACTCTGCATGCTGCTTAGCTTAGTAAGCGCATTGAGTGTTTCAGCAGAACTCTCATGGCCGGGTGCATTTAGTGATTTAGGCACTGAGTACAAAAACGGCTATGTATCTACCGTAGAAAACGTAAAAGACGCGATCCGTAACGGCGCAGACGCTGTGAACGGCGTTGACTATCAGGCATCCTCTTCTGATCCCTGGGGTGCAGGTGGTATGTTCAACATGGTAGACGGCGACTGGGCATATATCAATGTAAATATGCCTTACACCGGCGTGTATGTAATGCAGCTCAGAACTGAATGGTCAAACAAATTCCCGGTTGTTTATCATGTAACCACCGAGGACGGTTATGCAGCTGAATACAAAGTTACCAGCACCAGCTGGTCTTCCGGTTGTAAACAGGACCAGCCCATCTACTTACACGAAGGTCTGAACACTGTTAAATTAGCAGTGTATGGCGCCAACGCAGGTATTAACTCTATTGACTTCGGTGCATTAAATGCAACCAGCGCAGAAAAATCTTTAGACTATTTACCCAATGTTAAATTAGCAGACGATTTAGTAGTTCCTACTCCGGAACCGACTCCGGAACCGACTCCGGAACCGACTCCCAAAACATACTTCCCCGAAGGCTGGGACGGCGTGGTTGAAAATCATCCCGATGTAAACTTTGATGCAGAAGCATTGGTAATTGAAGGTTGGACACCCAACATGTCTTCCGATGCAGGCGATGTGTTATTCGGTACTGACTTTGGTACTGAAGACTCCGACACTGTCCCCAACAAAGGTCAGGCAAATGCCATTTATCTGGTACCCGGTGCAGCTGCAACCTATACCGTAACCGTATCCAACGCAGGTGTATACGGTGCACAGGTAAAAGCATCTGCTGCAGAAGGTGCAACCACCTTGCAGATGATGAATACTGTTGATGGTGTGAATTACTATTCTCAGCACAAAATTCCCAATCGCGGAACTTGGGTTACCACCTGGTCTAACTCCACTGGCTTCCAGGCAGACGATTTGATCTACCTGCAGGCAGGTGCAAACGAAATCACCATTTCTAACGTTGGTGATTACGGTGCAACTTATGAAAACAATGACTTCGGTATCATCGCTGATTCTATGACCTTAATTGACTATGTTGGAACCGATGATAACCCGGCAGGTACCAATCCCGAAGGCTGGAACGGCATGGTTGACGAATTCACCGGCTTTACCGGCTATGAAGGCAGCATTACCGCGCTTTCTTACAACGAATACTTTATGGCGTTCCCCTACACCGAAACCGGTGTTGATTTAGATGATGTTTGGGTTAACTACACCGTAACCGCTCCCGCAGCAGGTATGTACCTGGTAACTGCAGAAGCAGCTGACGAAGGTACCGTAACCTTAACTACCGATGTTTTAGATTATGTAACCTTTGATTTTGCAGATTACGCTCCTGCATATATCTGGTTAGAAGAAGGCGATAACGTAATCCAGGCAACCGGTAATGCAGACTTTACCAACGCAACCTTCTATCAGTTAAACAACTCTGACGATTATCTGAGTCAGAACAAAAACGTAAACGATGCTCCGGAAGCTCCCATCGACTTAGAGATTAATGCTTATAGCGACAGAACCAATGCTGACGGTTTCTATCAGCTGGGTGCTAACGATGCAGTTGTTCAGTATTCCGGTCAGTCCATGACCTACGACGTAAGATGTGCATTCCCCGGCATCTACAGAGTTCAGGCAAAAATTGGTGGTACTTCTGACAACGGACCTATCATTACCATCGATACCGACAGTGACGAAGGTTACCGTGCACAGTTGGCTACTCAGTATGCTGACGACTGGGGTGCTTGGAGATCTACCGATGCAAATGGCAACAACCAGTACGTTTACTTAAAAGAAGGCGTAAACAAAGTTGTTGTTACTGCAGGTGGTACTCACCACGTATTATGGAATGTACAGTTCAAACTGTTAACCGAAGAAGAAGAAGCTACCATCACCATGGATGATCTGACCAAAACTCCTCCGGCTGATCTCGTTATCAACCCCTACACTGATTCTATCACTGCAGGCGGTTCCAGATATGACTACTGGCTGGCTAACGCTGATGCTCCCGTTCTTGGTTCTTCCATTGGTTGTCAGTTAATGAGCGGTGACTGGCAGAGATTTGAAGTAACTGCAAAAGTTGCAGGTTACTACACAGTTTATACCACCGCAGCTGTTTATGGCGGTGAAGCTACTATCGCAGTAGAAACCAAAGATTCTATTGCAAAAGTGAAACATGTTGAAAGCCCCGACAACTACAGAACCTTCGCTGGAGACTGTGTATACTTAGAAGAAGGCGTAAACTCCGTTTGGGTTCAGAACTTAGGCGGCGGCTGGATGTACTTACAGAGAATCGCTTTTGAATACCTGACAGACACCACTGATCTTGCTCCTTCTGCATTTGTTCAGGCACATAACTACATTGGTGCCCCTGCAGATTTAAGCGCAATCGATAAATACACCGTAAGAAATAACTACTACGGTATTCACGTTGCTGACACTGCTGATAGCGCAGCAAACACCCTGACCTATCAGTACAATGTTACCATTCCTGCAGATGATTACTACGGTTTGGTTATGACCGCTACCGTTCCGCTGACTCCCATTGTAAAAGTTACTATGTCTGACGGCGTGAATGCAGACGTTGTAATGGTAGACGGCGAACTGCCTTACTTCGGTAACGAAAACCAAGCAAATAGTTTAACCATCACTCCCGATAAGGTATTCTTACCGGCTGGTGATTACACTATGACCTTTACCCTCACCGAAAACAACGATGCAGGCACTGCAACTCCGATGATGACTCATGTTCACAGCTTCGAGTTCACCACCTTAACTCGTCAGGACCTGTTCTTAGCAGCTATGCAGTCTGCAGAAACCACCGACGATATCGCTGATGCTTTAGCAGAATTCGAAGATGTTATCAAGTCTGAAATTTCCATCACTCCGGAAACTGACTTTGTATATCCTGAATATGCGTACAACGCATTATTGAACTGCGCTATGCTGGAATCCGGTGCATACGAAACCTACGATGATGTAAAATTAGCATACGACTTTGCTAAGAATATGATTTCTGTTGCAGATGATGGTTCCGGTAATTTGGTATACACTGTTCAGGTTGGTGACTGGAACGAAACCGCTACCGTACTGGTTGCAGTTTACGCAGGCGATCAGCTGTATATGATGGGCGAAGGCTATCTGGAATACGAAGAAGCTACCGGTTCTTATGTACCTGTTGAAGCTACTTTATATGACTACGTTCCCGAAGATGGTGATACCATTAAAGTATTCATCTGGGATAGCGTTGACGGATTAAAACCCGTATTCTAATTCACATTTCAGAACTTTTTTGAGTTGTTTTTCTCATAAAAGCACTCAATAAGCTGAATCAATAACAATCAGGGACTCGGCAGGAGTACTTTGCTCCTGCCGTCCCGAATGTTAAGCCATAGATGAAAAAAGCAACTCTATTGAGGAAACATTCTCCGGGCAGAATGAAAAAAATTTGGAGAGGGCTTCCTCTGTAGAATTGCGACAACATAGGAAAATCATTAAATCATTCAAAATCAAATGAAAGGGAATTAACATTCTATGAGAAAAATCTTGTCTGCAATTCTTGTAATTGCAATGCTTTGCGGTTTATTACCCATACTGAATGTATCGGCATATACCGAAATTCATATTCCGGCAACCGATTTCAGTTTAACAGTAGGAGAATATAAAGATAATTCTCCCAATGGCTTTGATAATACCACATACTTAACGAAATACTACCCCGTGGAAGTATATAGCGGAAACTATGGTACTTTTGTGGAAATGCTGAGTAATGAATGGCTGACCTACCGCGTAAATGTGGAAGATGCCGGCACCTATACACTGGCAATGGATGCTGGAACCAGCAGAAATCAGGACATCACCGTAACCGTAAACGGAACTGCTTATGATGTAACGATTCCGTCTACCGAGGAAGTCCTGAATTTCACCGAATTAACCAATTTAGCGTCCTTCCCCTTGCATCAGGGTGTGAATGAAATTATCATTAAAAATTCCGGTGGCACCTATTTTAACTACCGTGAGCTGATTTTATCTTCTTCTGTAGGTCCCGGTACCGAATCGGACTACGAAGAAGAAGAGAGCATCATCTGGTGGGGAAATGCCAGATGGGAAATTGGCTACAACGGCTATTACGGTGATTTTTCCGCAACCGATTTTACCGGTGACTATTCCGGTACTGTTGGCTCCGGCACTTTTACCATGAGACCCGGTGACTGGGCAACCTACACCTACAATGCACCCTACACCGGCGTGTATGCAATGCAGATTCAAGTTTCCTCTTTACCGGAAGGAACTGCTGCAATCCGTGCTGTATCCGGTGACTATTACGCAGAATTCTTTATGGAATATCCCGGTTGGTCCAATAGTAATGATAACTTGCAGGACCAGCCCATGTACTTTCAAAAAGGCGCAAACACTGTTGTGGTAACCAATGTTGGGGATGCCACTGTAACTGTGAGTGCTTATGATTTTGGACGTTTGGATGCCACCGGCTCTGACTCGATGCAGTTTATGCCCTTGGTAAAAAAGGTGTCTGATATGCCGGCAGAGGGAGCAACACCCACTTTCTGCCCTACTCCTACTCCTACCAAAACTCCTACACCAACGGCAACTCCTACAGTGAAGCCTACTGCAACACCCACTCCGACAGTGAAGCCGACCGCTACACCTACGGCAACACCGACTCCCACAGTGAAGCCGACCGCAACACCAACGGCGACACCTACAGCAACACCCACTCCGACTCCTACAGCAACTCCTACTCCTACGCCCACTGCAACGATTGCTCCTACTCCCACTCCGGTGTCTACCTGGATTGGTAACGTAAAATTGGAGCCCGCTTTCGGCGGATACAGCGGTGAAGTTCCGGCAACTACCTTTGGCGGAGAATATTATGCGCAGATCAGTCATATCGTCGGTGATAATTTCACCATGACGAACGGAGAATGGGGCACTTATACCTTCAATGCGCCTTACACCGGTGTATATGGTGTTCAGCTGGAAGTTGCTGCTATCAGCGGTGATACCACTGTTCGTATGATTGCCGGCGACTATTATGCAGACTTCCCCCTCACCACTACCGGCTGGACCAACCGGGACGGTGTGCGTGTGGACCAACCGATGTATTTTACCGCCGGAAACAATACCTTTACCTTAAAAAACATCGGAGCAAATCAGGTGACCTTATCTACTTTGGATTATGGCTTCCTGAATGCCAGCGGATATGACTCTATGTCTTATTTCCACTTTGTTCAGCCGGTTTCTTCTATGCCGGCAGAACCGGTGATTACTCCGGCACCGACTCCCACCCCCACTCCCACTCCTCCGGCTGTAAATCCGGACGTGACTGACAGAGTGATGAGAACGGTTTACGAAGGCGAAAGCTATACCTCCGGCAGCGGAGTATCCAAAACCACTTATAACGGTGCTTCTGCAGTGAAAGCAACCAGTGAATCCTCCGCAAGCTACACCGTAACTGTGGACGAAGACACCATTTACAATTTATATATGAAAGGTGCCGCTTGGAAGGACGTTTCTTACGATATTTCCATCGACGGAACCGTATATTACTACGAAACCTCTCACTTCCAGAGTGATAGAAGCGAAACCTATTCCTACAATGAGGAATGTGTGGCAACCTTCCCCTTGTCTAAGGGCACCCACACCATTGGCTTCACCTTCTATTGTGACACGTTCTATTTTGATTCCTTCACTTTGGAAGACACCTATTCCAAACAGTATCAGATTCTTTACGGAATCAAAGATATTTCCACCTCTCAGGGTGTATATGAAGCACTGCTCTCCGCAGGAGACTATGTAAATATTGACGTTGCAGCCGACACTGCGGATATGGCATGTCCGTCTATGGCATTCTGGGGAATGGTTGGAAAAGATTACAGCACTCCGGCAGAATTGAAAGCTCTTTATGAATCTGTTATAGCAGAGGAGCAAAATAGTCCCACTGTCAGAATCAAAAATGCTTCCAATGTTTCTGTGGCAACCTTGCCTGCAGGCAAATCTACCGTTGTGGTGAACTGCAGTGAGATTCCCGGAAATACCTCTTTGATTTGTGCCATTTACAAAGGTGCTAAGCTGGCTCAGATTCCGCAGGTATTGAGCAGCAATTCCACTTCTGTTTCCTTCAGCTTAACTGATGTAGAAGCAGGAAGCCAGCTGAAGATTTTTGCCTTGACTGATATGGACGAGGTAAAACCCTATACCTCCACCGGAACCTATTTGGACTATTATGTTTCCACCAGTGGTAAATCCTCCAATGATGGGTTAACTCCCGATACACCCCTTGCCACTCTGGCACAGGCACTGACCAAAGTAAAAGCAGTGAACTCTGAAATGACCGGAGACATTGTAATTCACGTAGCTCCCGGTGTATACCGCAGCAATGTAACCCTTACAGTTGACCCCACAATGAGTGGTAAAAACGGTTACAAGGTCATCATTCAGGGGGATGACCCGGACAACAGACCGGTATTCTCCGGCGGGGAACCCTTAACCGGAAAATGGAGCAAGGTTTCCGGCAAGAATTACTGGGTTGCAACCACCAGTACCCGTGAAACCAGAGCATTATATGTCAACGGCTATCAGGCTGTTTTGGCAAGAAGCTCCGAAATTTACGAAGGCAGCTATATCACACCTGCTTCCCCGGAAGATGAAAACCACATTGCAGACGGTTTGAAGGTTAGTCTTTCCAGCTATCCCGGAATTTCCAGAGAGCTGGCAGGGGAAACCAGAATGCAGATGGTATACAATCTGGCATGGGCAAATCAGCGTTATCCCATTGACAGCGTAAGCTACGATTCCAGCTATGCCTATATTTATGCCACCTATCCCTATTATAACGCATTCTTGTTAAGCGGTCACACCTCCACGGTACAGCCCACAGCAGGAAGAGGCTTCTATTTAGAAAACGCTATGGCACTTTTGGATGAGCCCGGCGAATTCTATTTTGATAAAACAAACCGAAAAATGTACTATTATCCCTATTCCAATGAGGATATGACAACTGCAGAGACATACTGTGCAGTAACCGACGGTTTAATGACTGTGAGCGGAAGTTCTATGACCAACAGAGTCGAAAACGTGGAATTCAGAGATGTTTCCTTCCGCTACGGCGCCTGGGACGATGCTACCACCTACGGTGCGGCATTTAACCAGACAGACGAGCTCCGTCGCGGAACTGCAAGCGGCTACAGTCAGCATCTGATGCACGCTCAGATTGTGGTAAACTTTGCAGATGGCCTTGTGTTTGACGGCTGTGAATTTGCTGACCTTGGCTCCAGTGCAATGTATATGGTGGAAGGTGTTACCAACTCCAAGGTTATAAACTGTGACTTTCACGATATTTCCGGCGGCGGTATTTCGGTTTCCAATTACTTGCACAACAGCACTTACTCCGGCAGCGGCCGTTGTAAAAATATTGAAATCGGCAACAACATCTTCCGTCGAATTGCTCAGGAATTTATGAATCTGCCTGCTGTTGCAACCTACTATGCAGACAGCGTCAATATTCACCACAACGATATCAGACATCTGCCCTACAGCGGTATCTGCCTTGGTTGGGGATGGGGCTATTATGAACCCTCAGACACCGGAAACCACCTGATTTCTTACAATAAAATTAACGAAGTTTGTCAGGTGCTGGACGATGGTGCGCAGATTTACACCTTAAGTGACCAGAAAAATTCGCAGATTAACGATAACTACTTAATTGACCCGGGTAACTACCGTCGTGGCGGTGTTTACTTTGACGAGGGCTCCGGTTACCTTTCCATGTGTGACAATGTGATTGAAGATGCAGATGGATCTAACGACTATTGGTTGTTTGCAAGAAGATATGTCAACTTAAATGACAACTACGCAGCATATAACCACACCGATGGTGGAAATCCCAGATATTTCTCCACCTTCCCGTTGGATACCTCCGGTGTGGAATACGGCACCAACTACATCAATCAGTCATCCTGGAAAACGACAGCACAGAGAGTTATGGAAGAAGCAGGATTAGAAGACAAGGAAAGAGTGACCGCAGTGGATTATTATCCCTACTGGCGTAAACTCCCCATGTTTAACCTTCCGGCTGATGCGATTATTGATTAGTACTGAAACGGACCGGATCAGCTAATAATTATCCGGCGAAAAAATATAAGCTAACTTTTTAGAAGGAGGTTTTACCCATGAAGATTGAAATCAAAAAGCTTCTGTCTTTCTGCTTATTGATTACAATGCTTGGCGGCTTGCTCGCTGTTCCTACCGGCGCAGAAGCTCCCACCTGGACCGGTAAATTCAGTGATTTATCCGGTTATACCAACGGTTATGTTGGTGAAAACTACGCAATGTCTACCTTTACCAAGAGCGGTGCAGACGGTTCTTCCGTATCCGGCACCGACTATTATGCAACCTCATCAACTCCCTTTGGTGCCGATGGTACCTTCGTTATGGTTGTTGGTAACTGGGGCAGATATGAAATCACCGTGCCTTATACCGGCGTGTATGCGTTCCAGCTGAGAACCGACTGGTTTAGTGGTTCCGGCACCGGCTATCGTGTAACTACCGAGCACGGCTACTATGCAGACTATAATATCACTGACACCGGTTGGAGCTCCGGCTGCTTACAGGACCAGCCTCTCTATCTGGAAGAAGGAACCAACATTATCACCATTGAATGTACCGGTTCCGGTAATGCAATTTTAGGTGCTTGGGACTTAGGTCGTCTGGATGCTCAAGGTGCAACATCTTCACTGGATTTTCTGCCTTTGGTAAAACAGACTGCTGATTTGCCGGATCCCACCGCAACTCCCGAACCTACCGCAACTCCCGAACCTACCGAAACTCCCGAACCTACCGAAACTCCCACTCCCACCGAAGCTCCTTTAACCTGGCCCGGTGCATACGGTGACTTGGGTGATACTTACAAAAACGGTTATACTTCCACTGTTGAAAACATCAAGGGTGCAATCCGTAACGGCGACAGCGCTGTTGCAGGAACCGATTATCAGGCATCTTCCGGTGCTCCCTGGAATTCTGATGGTGCTTTCACTATGATTAAAGGTGACTGGGCATATATCAATGTGGATATGCCTTACACCGGTGTGTATGCAATGCAGATTCGCACCGAATGGTCCAGCGGTACTCCCGTAAATTGGTATGTATCTACCGAGGACGGATATGGTGCAGAATATGCAGTGACCACTATGGGTTGGAGCTCCGGCTGCTTACAGGACCAGCCCATCTACTTACAAGAAGGAATTAACACAATTAAATTAGAGCTGCGCGGTGACTACAATGCTACCATTTCTTCCATCGACTTCGGAAGACTGGATGCTTCCGGTGCAGAAAAAACTCTGGATTATCTGGAATTTGTAAAATTTGCAACGGCAGCTCCTACTCCTACTCCTACCGTAGCACCGACTGCTACTCCTACTACAGCTCCCACCGCAACTCCTACCGCTACTCCCACTGCAACCCCGACTCCTACTGCTACTCCTACCCAGGTAACCACCTGGATTGGTAACGTAAAAATGGAGCCCGCTTTCAATGGCTATAGCGGTGAAGTGGCTGCAACCAGCTTCAGCGGTGAATATAATGCACAGAGCAGCCACATCAGCGGCGATAACTTCACCATGTCTAACGGAGAATGGGGAACCTACACCTTTAACGCTCCCTACAGTGGTGTATACGGTGTTCAGCTGGAAGTTGCTTCCATCAACAGTGCTACCACCGTTCGTATGATTGCCGGTGATTATTATGCAGACTTTGCTCTGACCACTACCGGCTGGACCAACCAGGACGGTGTGCGTATCGACCAGCCCATGTATTTTAAGGCAGGTGCAAATACCTTTACCTTGAAAAACATCGGAGCAAATTCTGTAATATTATCCACCATCGATTATGGTTACTTAAACGCTGCAGGATATGACTCTATGTCTTATATCAGCTTTGTTAAACCGGTATCCTCTATGCCGGCAGAGCCTGAAGTAACTCCTACCCCCACTGCTACTCCGAATATCACAGATTCTGAGTATCAGATTATTACCGAAGCTGAAGCTTATACCTCTCAGAACGGTGTAACCCAGGGTACTCATGGCGGTGCAACTGTAATCGACGCTACCAACGAATCCACCTCTACCTACACAGTTACTGTTCCCGATACCGGTGTTTACAACCTGTATTTCAGAGGTGCTGCATGGAAAGACGTTTCTGTTGATATTACCGTTGACGGTACTTATCTGTCCTACGAAACCATGCATTTCAATCTGCATAAGGAAGATTCTTATCCCCTGCAGCTTGAAAAAATCTACTCCATGAACTTAACTGAAGGTACTCATACCATTACCTTTACTTATTTCTGTGATGCGTTCTACTTTGACGATTTCCGTTTGGAAAACACCAGCAGCAGAACCTATCATCTGCTTTATGGCTTCAAAGATGCTACCACCTCTCAGGAAGCATATAACATTTTATCCTCTTACGGCTCTTTAGTTGGTATTGATGTAGCAAGCGATACTTCCGGCATTTTCTATCCGGAAATGTCCTTCTGGCCCATGGTTGGCAAAAATTTCGATTCCCTGGAAGAAATGCTTTCTACATACAACTCCATCATTTCCAGCGAAACTTCCAGCCCGACTGTAAAATTGTACAATAGCTCCAATACTCCGGTTTCTACATTACCGGTTGGCAGCGCAAGATTCATCATCAACACCAGCAACATGCCTGCAAATGCTACTGTTGTTGTGGCAGAATATAAAGGCAACCAGCTGGTTGGCAACTTAAATACCTTAAAAACAACTTCTACTACAGTTAACTGCAACTTAACCGGTTTAACCGCACAGAGCAAGGTTAAGATTATGGTATTCTCTGCTATGGACGAAGCGAAGCCCTATTCTTCTACCGGCGTATATAAAGATATTTATGTAGCAACCACCGGTAAATCCTCCAACGATGGTCTGTCTCCGGAAACTCCGCTGGCAACCCTCGCACAGGCATTAACCAAAGTAAAATCTTACAATGCTTCTATGACCGGCGATATTGTGGTACACGTTGCTTCCGGTACCTACCGCAGCAATGCCACCATCGCAATCGACCAGACCATGGGCGGTCAGAACGGCTACAAGGTTATCATCAAAGCAGAAGATCCCGATAATCGTCCCATTCTATCCGGCGGTGAACCCTTAACCGGTAAATGGAGCAAGGTTTCCGGTCAGAATTATTGGGTAGCAACCACCACCACCCGTGAAACCAGAGCACTGTATGTCAACGGCTACCAGGCAACCATGGCAAGAAGTGATGTTTGGTATACCGGAACAGATTTGATCAAACCCGCAAATCCCCAGAATGATGTGCATGTTGCAGACGGTTTTGTGGTTGATATCGAAAGATGGGATACCACCTTCCCCAGAACTCTGGAAGATGATACCAGACTTCAGGTAGTATTCCAGAAAAACTGGGCAAACCATCGTTTCCCCGTAGAAAAAGTAGTCTATGGCGATTATTATGGCTATGAACACGCTTATATCTACATTCCGTTCCCCAGATATCATATCTTCGTAAATGATGATGCTACCACCACCACCATCCAGCCTACCGGTTCCTTCTATTTGGAAAACTCTATGGATTTATTGGATGCGCCCGGTGAATTCTACTTTGATAAAACAAACAGAAAAATGTACTACTATCCCTATGCAAATGAGGATATGACCACTGCAGAAACCTTCTGTGCAGTTACCGACGGCTTAATGACCATTACCGGTGTTAGCTCCTCCAACAAGGTAAACAACATCGAATTTGACGGCATTTCCTTCCGTCACGGTGCTTGGGATGAGGCCACCACCAACGGTGCAGCCTTCAACCAGGCAGACGATCTGCGTTTAGGTGGCGAAATCTGGTACGGAAGCTATATGTTCCCGGCACAGGTTACCTTAAACTATGCAGATAACGTGGTATTCAAAAACTGCGAATTTGCAAACTTAGGCTCCAGTGCAGTCCTCTTTGAAGAAGGGGATACCAACTGTCGTGTAACCGGAAGCTCCTTCCACGATATTTCCGGTACCGGTGTCGTTGTCGGCAACTTCCTCCATGATGTGAATATGTCTGCCGATAAACAACGTTCTACCCATATTGAAGTAGACAACAACATTTTCCGTCGTTGTGCACAGGAATATCTGGGAACCACTGCAATCGCTCTGTATTACACCGGCGATTCCAAGGTTCATCACAATGATATTGCTGACATGCCCTACACTGCAATTACTGTTGGTTGGGGTTGGGGTGCAGCACTTCCCGATGATTGCGGAAACAACGTTGTGTCTTACAACAAGATTGAAAACGTAATGCAGACCATGTATGACGGTTCTCACATTTACACCGTTGGTCTCCAGGGTTACAACCAGATTAACGATAACTACATTATTGACCCGGGCGATCTGTTAAAGAGCGGTTTGTATCTTGACCAGGCAACCCAGGATCTGTATTTCAGCGATAACGTATTTACCGATGCGAAAGCTTCTACTGACCGTTGGCTGTTTGCAAGAAGATATGTAGACATTGCTGACTGTTACGGTTCTTATAACCATTCTGACGGTAAAATGCCTTCCACCGGCGGTTCCTACGGTTTCGACAGCTCCGGTGTTACTATGGAAAACAACAACGTAAGCGTTACCAGTTGGTCCTTGTCTGCACAGAGAATTATGGCTGAAGCAGGCGTAGACAACGAAACCGAGCTGATGAACGTGGATTACTATCCGTCCTGGAGAACCATGCGTATGCTGGACGTTCCGGCTGACGAGTAAGCCAAATTTCTAAAAATTAAATACTTCCCGAGGGATATGCCACTTGGTACATATCCCTCGGGAAGATAATAACCCGCGAATATCTACTGTGTTTTTTCAACTTAGGAGGGTTTTGAAAAATGCAAACAAACATCAAAAAAGTACTTTCATTTCTATTAGTTTGCGCGATTTTCAGCAGCTTAGCAGCTGCACTGATTCCTGCAACATGGGTTTTTGGAGGCGGAGAGGTAGTATCTCCCTCTGATGCACCTTATGCAGGCGTATATCAGGTAACTTCTGACAAAGCAGTTACCTTAACTAACGAAACCGGTCATACCGTTACCTTAAAAGCAGGTGTTACCGATTATTTCTACCTGATTCAAGGGAATAACAACATTACCAAGAGCGATGCTTCTGCAAGCTTGACCTTTACCGCATTAGACGGCAACGGTTTAGATTACATTGGTGAAGTTACGATGACTGAAGAACCCATTCTTCCCGGCGATACAGGCGATACGATTGCCGGCTTTGCCAATGTGACTTTGACTCCCGGTGCAAAATTCACCACAACCTATACTCCGGGGGTAATTGGTGCAGGGCTTGCATATCCCTACATTGCTCCTTCTGTAGGAGCAGGGAACTCTGTAAGAGTGACTACCGATACCGGTTACTATGCAGATATTTATCTTGCTTATAATTATAATTCCTCTGCATGGGCAGATGCAGCTCGACAAGATCCTGAAATGCTCTATGTAAGAGACGGCGAACAGGAAATCACTATCGAAAACATCGGTTCTTCCACTGTTACGCTATATTCTGTTGGAATTCGTACAACAGGTGTATTGGCGGAAGCTGATTACTGGAAAGACCAGATGAATATGGCATCTTTGAAGGTGGTTCCGTATAGTTCAACTCCCACCCCCACTCCCGAAGTGATTCCGACAATTACCTATACTGCACCTTATGCAGGTGTGTATCAGGTAACTTCTGACAAAGCAGTTACTTTAACCAACGAAACCGGTCACACCGTTACCTTAACTGCAGGTGTTGCCGACTATTTTTACCTGATTAAAGGTGAAAACACCATTGAAACCACTGATACCAGCATTACCTTAACCGCAACCCCATTAGATGGCAACGGGTTGGATTACATTGGTGAAGTTACGATGACCGAAGAACCCATTCTCCCCGGAGATACCGGTGATTTGATTGCCGGCTTTAGCAACGTAACGCTGGCACCCGGTGCAACCTTCACCGCAACCTATACTCCGAATGTAATTGATGCAGGTCTTGTATATCCCTACATTGCTCCTGCTTCAGGACAAGGTAACTCTGTAAGAGTGACCACAGATACCGGTTACTATGCAGACATTTATCTTGCGAATAACTATGGTTCTTCTGCATGGGCAGACGCAGACCGTAAGGATCCTGAAATGCTCTATGTCAGAGACGGTGAACAGGAAATCACCATCGAAAACATCGGTTCTTCCGCTGTCACCCTGTATGCTGTCAGAATTCAGACAACAGGTGTATTGGCAGAAGCTGATTACTGGAAAGACCAGATGAATATGGCATCTTTGAAGGTGGTTCCGTATCAAATTGAGCCGGATGCGACTCCGGTTCCCACGATTGAACCGACTCCTACTCCTGACATTGTTACTTACAATGCTCTTTATGCGGGAGTTCATCAGGTAACTTCTGATAAAGCGGTTACTTTACAAAGCGAAACCAATTCCGTTGCAGAGTTGGCAGCAGGCGAAACCAAGTATATCTACTTAATTGCCGGTGCCAACAAAATTCAAACAACAAACAAAGATGCAACCTTAACTTTTACAAACTTGAAAAACAACGGATTAGCATATATTGATCAGATTGTTACACAGTCTGTTTGTTACGCCGAAGGTCACACAGAAACAGTGAACAGTATGCTGTATCTGGGTGCCGGCGAATCGATTACCCTGACTGCAACCGTGAATGCTTCCGGTGCAGGGATTGTATATCCGTACATCAATGTTCAGGATAACAGTCAGCATACTTTTTATATTACCTCCGATACCGGTTTTTATGCAGATATTACCAAAGACAGCACCGGTTGGCAGAGCACTTGTTGGGTAGACGGTTCTGCCCAGCAGGATATGGAATTTTTATATGTAAGAGAAGGCGCAAACCAGATTACCCTTACCAATACCGGTTCCAATACGGCAACTATCGGTTCTTTACGTCTTTCTCAAACTGCAGAAACTGCAATCAAAGACCATGCAGTATGGGGTTCCCAGGTGAATCTGAAAAGCTTGAAAACCCTTGAGGTAGAGATACCTGATCCTACCCCGCCTCCGGCTCCCACTTATGCACCGGTTGGCACCATTTCTTACACTGCCGAGCATGCAGGAATTTATCGTGTGGCTTCCGATAAAGCAGTCACCCTGATTCACGAAAACGGTTCCACCGCAACCTTATCCGGTAGCGGCACTGTAAAATATTTATTCTTAATCAAAGGTGAAAACATCCTGAGCACCTCTGATTTATCTGCTGACATTGCCTTTACCGCATTAGACGGTTATGGCATGACCTATATGTCAAAAATTGAAACTGCGTTTGTACCCTATAGCGAAGAACACATTACAGTGGATATTCACAACATTGCAGAAGGAGACGGTACCTACGAAACCGGTACTGCCGATTTTGGTAAGTTTGTGAACTTAAATCCCGGCGCATCATTAACCTTTGAAGTAACTGTTTCTTCTGCCGGTGCGGGAATTGTGTATCCCTACCTTGGTTTCAGTGATGTGTTGGAAAATACCTTTGTGGTAACTTCCGACACCGGTTTGACAGCCGAAATTGTAAAACCTGCAGCAGGCGGTTCCTTCTGTTGGGCTGACGGTGATGAAAAACAGGATATGGAATTTCTCTACTTAAGAGAAGGCAAAAACCTGGTTACTATTACCAACGCTGGTGCAAACACAGCAACGCTGTCTGCATTCCGTCTTTCTATGACTGCAGGAGAAGACAGCATTCAAGAACATGAGGTTTGGGGCTCTCAGATCAATTTGCAAAATCTGAAGGTATTTACCGGAAGCACTTCCGTAGAACCCACTGCAACACCGGCTCCCATTCTGCCTGATGTATCCAACACCAACTTGTATACCGTAATCGAAGCAGAAACTGCAGGTACCCCTGTTACCTACAACGGTAAAACTGCTCTGAAAATCGGAAACGAATCTACCGCAACCTATACGTTGACTGTAGAGCAGGAAACCATTTATCATCTGAATTTGGTTGGTGCAGCCTGGAAGGATGTTTCCTTTGACCTCTATGTGGACAACACTTTAGTGGATTATGCTACCATGCACTTCGGTAATGACAGAAGCGATTCAGCGTGGGTATATCTTCAGGAAGAAGTTGCCACTCTCCATTTGGATGCAGGTACCCATACCTTAAAATTTGAATTCTACTGCGATACCTTCTATTTTGATTCTATCGTTTTAGAAGATACCAACTCCATGGCTTATCATTTGATTCATGACTTCGAAACTGTTACCACTGCCGAAGGTGCTTACGATTTATTGAAAAAATATGGCGAAGCAGCCAATATCGACGTGGAAGCAGATACAAGCAATCATGTATATGCACCGATGTCCTTCTGGAATATGGTAGCTAAGAAATACGAAACTTCTGCTCAAATGCTGGATGCGTACAATGAATGTATCGTAGATCCCGTTGTTACCGTGAAGGATTCAGGCGGTCAGGAGGTAGACTCCTTGCCTGCCGGCAATGCTTATGTAACAGCAAGCTGTATCAATCTTCCTTCTGACACTTCTTTGATTGCCGCAGTTTACAGCGGTAAGAAGCTGGCAGATGTTACCAATATGACTCGCAGCGGCGATGCTGCAACTGCAGTATTTACCAATCTTGCTGAAGGCTGCACATTGAAGGTGTTTGTATTTACCGGCCTTGACAATGTAACTCCTTACAGCAAAGACGTTTACGGCACACCGTACCGTGAATTCTATGTTTCTGCTACCGGTAAATCTTCCAATCCGGGCACACAGCTTGAGCCGGTCAACAATCTGGCAAATGCGATGAAGCTGGTAAAATCCGTAAATGCGGATATGACCGGTGACATTATTGTCCATGTTGCACCCGGTACCTATAAGAGCTCTGTTGCTATTAACATTGACCCGACTATGGGCGGTAAAAACGGACACAAGGTGATTATCCGTGCAGAAGATATGAACAACAAACCTGTTTTTTCCGGTGGGGAAGACCTGAGCGGAAAATGGTCCAAGGTGGACGGTGAAAACTACTATGTAGCAAAAACCTCTACCCGCGAAACAAGAGCGCTGTTTGTAAACGGCTATCAGGCGACCATGGCAAGAAGCTCCGGTTGGTATACAGGTGTTTTGATGGATCCTGCCGAAAAGAAAAACGATTCTCATGTAACCGACGGTATTATGGTTTCGTTCTACGGCAATTCCGATTTCCCCAGAGGTCTGGATCAACAGACCCAGGTTCAGAAATCCAGAATGCAGATTGTGTTCAGTCTGGCATGGGCAAATCATCGTTTCCCTCTGGATGACATCACCTATGACAGCGGCAACGCGTATGTGCATACTACCTATCCTTACTACAACGCGTTTTGTATTGACGGGTTACACACCGATACCATCACTCCCGATGGCGGTTCTGACTTCTACATCGAAAACTCGCTTCTTCTGTTAGACCAGCCCGGTGAGTTTTACTTCGATAAAGAAACCCAAAAAATGTATTATTATCCCTATGCCAATGAAAATATGGCAACTGCAGACACCTGGTGCGCTGTTACCGACGGTATGCTGAATATTACCGGCATCAGCACACAGAACAAGGTGACCAATCTGGAGTTTGACGGCATTTCCTTCCGTTATGGCGGTTATGATGACATCACTGTAAAAGGTGCGGCATTTAACCAGACCGACGAATGGAGACTGGGATCTGAAACCTATTATGGACAGCACATTTTCCCCGGTCAGATTTGGGTAAAATACGCCGATTCGCTGGTATTTAAGAACTGTGAATTCAGTTCTATGGGCTCCAGTGCTGTAATTTTAGAAGAAGGTGTTTCCAACTCTCAGTTTACCAGAAGCTACTTCCATGACCTGGCAGGCACCGGTATTATGATTGGTGACTACAGAGACGGCAACGCTGCATCAGTAAACACCGAGCGTTGTAAGAACATCACGGTGGACAACAATATCTTCCGTCGTACAGCGCAGGAATTCCAGGGCTTAACTGCAATTTCTCTGTATTACGCATCCGGCGTAAGCATCCATCACAATGATATTAAAGACACCCCCTACTCCGGTATTGTTATTGGTTGGGGTTGGGGATATGATGACCCTGCAGAATGCGGACATCATACCATTTCTTACAACAA
This sequence comes from Clostridia bacterium, assembly GCA_017468465.1. GTDB lineage: Bacteria > Bacillota > Clostridia > UMGS1840 > UMGS1840 > SIG452. The sequence continues at coordinate 26,733 of JAFUIN010000025.1, read as the reverse complement.
AATTGACGATGTGATGCAGACCATGGGTGACGGTGGTCATATCTATACTTTAGGAAACCTCCGTGGCACCCAGATTAACGATAACTACTTAATTGACCCCGGTCAGATTTTGGCTCCCGGTATCTACTTTGACCAAGGCACCGGATACACCAACGCTTGTGATAATGTTGTAACCGATGCTTATGACAATAGCAACGAATATTGGTTCTTTGCAAGACAGTATGTAAACATCAATAACTGTTTTGCCGGTTACAATCATACTGATGGTCGTAATCCCGCAAGAATTTTTGGTTCTAACGCAACCAATACCAATGAAGTTCTTCTGCAAGGTAACAACTACAGAGTAACCAGCTACGACACCACTGCACAGAAAATTATGGCAGAAGCAGGTGTTGAAGACAAAACAAGACTGAATGAAATTGACACATATCCCTCTTGGAGAACCATGAGAATGATGGATATTCCTGCCCAATAATACCTTTGCAGGAATTATGAGATTCTGCTTATGTAAATGCTAACATTCATAGAGCAGAGAACAAACATTTCTTTGTGCTGATTTTATCACAAAAAACCTGGTTTTCGGTCAGAGCTGCCAGCAGCTCTGACCGGGAACCCCCGAAATTTGCAAACAAATATTTTATTCTTCGTAATAAAAATTTTATATATATCAAATTACAAAGCGAAAAAGTTTTAAGGAGGATTGCTTATGAACAGTAATTTGAAACGGGTGCTTTCCATAGCACTGATGTCTGCAATGCTGGCAGTGAATTTTATGATTCCTGCATTGGCTGCAGATTATACCATTAACTACAACGATTTACCAGAATCGTTGAAAGGCCAGCAGAATGTTTTATACTATGAAACATCTCCAAACGGTTTGGATGCAACACAGACCAACTATCTTTCCCAATATTCTCCGCTGGAAGTTTGGAAGCAGGCTAATCGTCCAGCAGTAAACATGAAAGCTTCCGAATGGATCAGATACGAAGCAGACGTGGCAGAAGCCGGTTATTATCAGGTGAAACTGTTTGTCGGTGTTAACGTAACTGCAGGGGTAGACTATGTGGTTCGCACCGATTCTCATATCACAGAAGCACACCTGAAAAAAACCAAAAGTCAGTTTGTTGCAACCGATGCAGAAGCTGTTAATGCGGGTTATCTGTATCTGAACGAAGGAGTTAACTACATTTATGTAGAAAACAGAGACCCCGTTGGTCCGGCAAACTTCAATAAAATTGAATTGACCAAAGACGATACTGCAGATGAAACCTCTGTAAAAGCGTTAAATTTGGTTACAACCTGTAACGAAGCAGAAACCGCAACCTTCACCACAGCAGAAGGTTACACCACCATCGAACTGGATGGCGGTGAAATTACTTTCCCTCTTTCTATTACACAGGCAGGAAAATACAAAGTGTATTTTCATGGTATTACCGAAACCGGTTCTTCTGCAACCATTACTTTGGGCGATAAAACCAAGGAACTCACTATTGATAGAGCAGTGAGAACGGTTAAAGTGAATAATGAGGAGAAAGAGGAAACTATCTACTCCAATTCTAACGGTTTGGTTTTCCCTTTGGAAGCAGGCGAATATACCCTGGCTGTTTCCGGTCTGGAAAGCTATAAGCTGGCATGGGCTGTTGTAGAATATGTAGCTCCCTATGAAACTGCTGTTGACGGCAGCTCTTTTGAAAACGAAGCTACCGTTATGAGAGGAACTGACAATTTGGTTCTTACCTTTAACGATACCATGGACAAGGATGCAGAGATGACTGCTACTTTGGAAGGCGCAGACGGTACCTTGTCTGCAGCTGTTACTGTTGACGGCAAAGATGTTACCGTTTCTTTCCTGGAAACTTTAGCTTATGGTGAAACTTACACCTTAACCGTTTCCGGCTTGAAATGTGTAAACGATGATGATGGACTAGACGATGTTACTTATACCTTCACTGCAGGTAACGAAGGGGATGAAGATGCAGCAACAGAAACTTTCAGCGAAGTAGATGCAGCTGCAGAAGATGAATTGGTAACCGTAACCGGTACTCTGTTGGGAAGCACCGGCAAAGGCATCAAGGGCAGAAGTGTTTCTGTTTATAATGATGGTGGCACCGTTGCAACCGGAAAATCCGGTAAAGACGGTAAATTCATCGTAACCTTCAACATTCCTCTGGGAAGTCCGGTAGGTAAATATAATTACACTGTTGCTTCCGAATACGGCACAGAAGAACCCATCAGCGTAAACTATGTGTCCGCAGAAGAAAAACAGAGAATTTTAGACTTATTTAAGAACGCTACCGATGCAGATGAAGTTGCAACCATTTTCGATGGCGAAGAAGATGACAACTATGATCTGCTTGGCGTATTTACCTATCCCGATGATATCGCAACCTTAAAAGATACCGGTAAATTCCAGGCAACTGCTCCCGATTATTTCCATAATCATTTTGTTGGCAAAGAATTTACTGAATTAAGCACATTCAAAACCTACTATAACAAAATGTTCCTGATGGAACAAATGAACAATGCGAAAGCCGGTTCTTACATCAAAAGTAATTTCTTCAGTAAGCCGGAAGTTTTGAAAGTGCTGTTCTCCGAAGGGTTGATCAATAAAATTCAGACTATGAACTTCAAACCTATTGATGGAGTAAGTTTAGCAGAAGTTACCATTGCTCAGGCTGATCCTGTTACCACTGAGGAAGCATTTGTGAAATTAGTGGAAGGAGCGGTAGATGCACGACTGAAAGCAGAAAATGGAATTACCGATACTCAGCTGAAAATTACTGACATCCCGGCAAATGTATATGTAAACGGTGCGGTTACTTTGCCGATGACATTTACCGAAGAACAGACCAAATTAACTGCAGTAAAAGTTACCATGCAGTTAGACAGTGACTTTGTTGACGGTCGTGCACTCGAAGACATCGTGAATATCAATTCCAACGAAAAGATCACTGCAGAATGGAAAGATAAAGACAGCAACACTGTTTTATATACCTTCCCGTTTGATAAAGCTTCCTACATCACCAAAATCGGTGAAATGTCCTTCAACTCTCCCGCAGATTCTGCATCCGGATGTGAATTTGCGATCAAGGGAATTGACCTGGTTTATGCTGTTGGCGAAGCTAACTTGGTTGTTGGCCCCAGCAAAACCTACTTACTGTCTGATGATGAAGAAGAATTAGCGGCAATTAAAATCGACGTTCTCACCGCATCCGAAGGCGGCTCCGGCGGCGGAGGCGGCGGAGGAGGCGGCGGCGGAATCGGCGCACCGCAGCCCCCGAAGGAAAAAGAAGAAGATAAAGACGACGGTTCTTTGGCTCCCACCTATTTCTTCGATGATATGAAAGATGCTCTTTGGGCACAGGATATGGTTCATGCTCTGGTTGGTAAAGGCGTTATTTCTGCCAACGCACAGAGAGAGTTCCGTCCCTCCGACAATGTAACCCGTGAAGAAGTTGTAAAAATGCTGGTTACTGTTGTTGGCTCTCACGATGCAAATGCAATCTCTGACCTGTCTGACGTAGCTTCCAATCATTGGGCAACCTCTTACATTGCAACTGCACAGCAGCTTGGCATCGTAAAAGGCAATGCAGACGGCAGCTTCGGCATTGGCACCAACATTACCCGTCAGGATATGGCTGTAATGATTTACAGAACCTTCGCACTGCTGGGTATCGACCTGCCCGCAGGCAATACTGCATTTAACGATGCAGGCGACATTGCAAACTATGCACAGGATGCAGTCAGCGCATTGGAAAAACAGGGCGTTATCAACGGTATGGGTGATGGCACCTTTGCACCGAGAGCAAATGCAACCAGAGCACAGGCTGCAAAAGTGATTTATGTTATGATGGAGGTGTTAGGAGTATTATGATCAAAAAAAGTACAACTCTATTCCTGATTTTGACCCTGATTCTGAGTTCCTTCAGCATTGTTTCTGCAGGCTTTGGAACCAATCAGGTAGTATCAGAATTAAACATTATGCCGGAATCCTGCAAATCGGATACCGACAATTTAGTAACTCGTAGAGATTTCGCATTCACAATTTCCAATATCTTAGGGGGTACCACTATGGACCCCCGCGCAACCGAGTATGTTGACATTGGTGAAGATGTGGCAGACTCCGGCTACATTGATTATGCAACCAAAAACGGCTTTTTAGTACCCAACGGCACACTCTTTATGCCCGATGAACCCATCAGCTTCCACGATTATAACGAAGCTGTTGTAAGACTTCTGGCATATGAAGAAATCGCTGCAAAAAATGGTGGCGGCACTGCCGGCAATCTGAAAACCGTTATGGAGTTAGGCTTGTATGAAGGCGTACAGCTGACAAATTATGATACCGTTACCGTAAGACAGTATCGTAAGTTGATTTACAAACTGTTAACCGCAAGAATCAACAACTTTGTTTATACTTATGAACCCGATGGCGGTATGACTGCGTCCAAAGTGCATTCTACCAGAACCATTTTGTCTGAATACTTTGGCATTTCCCGTTACTACGGCACCATTGTAGAAGTAAACAACACCAAGCCCAGCGCAAAAGTAAAAATTGAACTCAACGCTTGCGAATCCAATCCGGTTATGCTGGAAGAAGATTTGATTCATTCGTTCTTATCAAACGGAAAAATTGATATGAACTTCTACAAAAACATTCCGGTTGAAATTTGGGTAAACAGAGACGGCGTAATGCTTTACGTTGCTCCCCAGCCCACTGTAGAAGTATTCTACGATGTAATTCAAAGCGTAAACAATGACGACAACGAAAAAAATGCTTATGCAATCAACTTGGTTGACAAAGTTGAGCTGAAAAACCGTGACCGTTTGTATGATGTGTCCAACAGCTGTGTGTTAAACTACAACGGCGAAGCTACCAAGTACCCTGTAAAATTAGCAAGTAAATTTGCGAAGGTTGTTGTTATCAGCGATAAGGTTACCTACATCGAAACCTGGGATCTCCAGGAAGGTGGTCTGGTTACTGAAATCAATAACAGCTTTATTGCCTTCACCAAAGGCGAAGGCTCCGGACGTATTAAAAACGTTGGTGAGTATAACGACATTGTAGTTGTTGTAGAAGGCCGCAGCACTGACCGTGACCACATTAAACCCAACAGCATGTGCTGGTATTATCAGACCGACGAAGACCTGATTGTTGTTTGTTCTGAAAAAGCAGTCGTTGGTACCTTCGACAGCTACAGCGCAGAAGAACTGGAAATCGGCAGATCTTACTATCCCATCAAAGGGCCTGTATACTACTCCGAAAACGGCATCGACTATTATCCGACCATTCCGGAAAATTTAACCGGTGCGCAGGTTATTTGCTACATTGACATTTTCGGAAATGTAAAATATGTAAAACCGGACTCCAGATTGAAAAAAATCAACGAATTTACCGGTTATGTAATGGGTCATTATCAGGAAAGTGCTTTTGATGATGTTACCATCAAAATTCAGCAGATTTATCCTGAAATTGGACAGATCATTGTCAGCATGCCTCAAGAATTTTCCGAAAATAAATTTGTTGACAATGAACAGGTTGACTTCTGGACCAAAGCTACTTTAATTGATGCGTTCAAACCCGAAAATCTGGCAGGAACTGCATTAAACTGGGCTTCCAGAGATGATGCATACAAGAAACTGTTCAAATTTACCATTAACGATAACAATGTAATCACCAGAATTGCAGAGCCGGATTATTATCTGATTGCAGGTAACAACCATCAGGTTCAGAAATTACCGGATGACGGTTCTTTAGATACTTATGAATCCTGGGAAGTTCCTGCAGTTCCTGCAGTAAACCTGGGTAACGAATTCTTCACCGGTGACTTCCGTGGTGTTTATAGTACTATTACCGTTGGCACTGACACCACCAATAATAAAATTCTTCTGAATGTTGGTGGCGATAGATGGGGTCAGCAGTTCTACATTGGTGATGATCGCTTCTTTGTACTGCACAACCTGGGAGGAACAATGGGCGTAAAAGAAGTTTCTTACTCCGATATGCAGGCAACCGGTTCTCAGACCGGAAGTGCTTTAGGCTCTCCGGAAAAAATGGCACTGTTTGCAAAACCGGGTGCTGACCATGCAGACTTCTGGTTCATTTACGGTGATACCAGCCAGATTTACGCTTACAATTCTAATTCTTCCGGCGAAATTACTTATATTACCACGAAATATGATGCAGAAACAGATGAAACATATCATGAAGTAATTTTAGACGATGGTGAATTGATTCTGCGTCTGGATACCTTAAGCCCCTGTGAAGTAACTTATTATAACGAAAAGGGTGCGTTGGTAACTGCAGTGGCTGGTACAAAAGACCTGGAAGTTGGTATGATCCTGTCTTACCATAGTGGTGCTAAATATGCAGATAACGGCATTATTATCACAAGTGCAAGACAAATCACCATGGATGGCGATGCCGGAAACATTTCCATTGAAGAATGGCTCCAGAGCAATACTGACACTGCCGGTATGTATAAAGCTGAAATCAAGAAAGTTGGAGACTACAGACTGTATGTTGTAGGTGCCGACGGTGAAGAAGGCGCATACTGGTTAGGAGATAAATTCAGCATCACCGGCTTAAAACGTGAAAACGGCAAACTGAAAACCGTTTCCTTAAGAGAAGATGAAGTACCCAGCGGTGCAATCGGTTACTTCAACTCTGTTGTCAGAGTACAGACTCTCTACATCGAATTGACTGACTAATTTTTTGACATAATTAAAACGGAGAAAGCGTAATGCTTTCTCCGTTTTTAATTTCAAAGCACAAGTAAAAAAAGCAGATTTTTGATTGGATAATAAGCAGATTTTTGGGTTTACAAAGGCAGCATTTTCCACTATAATGAAGGAAAGTATGTCCTGTTATTTCAGGGGCAAAGAGAGGTAAAATGTTATGGACAAAAAGATTTTTCAAAAAATTGCAGACGTAAAACACAAGAACCTCGGCACCACTTTGAAAGAAGATGCTGTGCTGGATTTAATTGAACGTGTTACAGGGTCCAAAACCTATCGGAACCATTTTGTAATTCAGCATATTACAGAATCCAAAACCGGTATGGATGAATATAAATTATATGATAAAGACGGCAAAATCGTGATTGAAGCCACCTCCGGTGTTGCAGCAGCAGTTGCATTTAATACTTACTTAAAAGAAAAATGTCACGTTTTTTACGGTCCCATCACCCAAAACGTAAAAATGCCGAAAAAACCGCCTGTTGTGGGAGAAGTGATTGAAAATAAATCGGTATTCTTATATCGCTATTTCATGAATTACTGTACCTATACATACACTTGCATTTACTGGAAATGGGAGCAGTATGAAAAGCTGATCGACTGGATGCTTCTGGCAGGCATCAACCTGGTGTTGAATCAGTTAGGCCACGAAATCATCTGGAGAGACACCCTGATGGAGCTGGCCTATACTGCGCAGGAAGCCAATGATGACCTCTGCGGTGCCGGCACATTGCCCTGGCAGATTATGGGGAATATGAGCCGTTTTGGCGGTGATATTCCCCAGTGGTGGTATGAGGACCAGAAGGTTCTGGCAAACAAAATGACCAATCGTCTTCGTGATTTTGGCGGGGATGTTATCCGTCCCGCATTCTACGGAAAAGTGCCCAACAACTTTGGCGAAAAATATCCGGAAGCAACTCTGTATGAGCAGGGGACCTGGAATCTGTGTCAGAAAGGAGACCGTCCTCCGCTGATTGATGTGAATGACCCGTTATTTGAAAAAATTGCGGAAATCTATTACAGAAAAACCAAAGAACATTTCGGAGAAATTCATTATTTCGGCGGTGACCCCTTCCATGAAGGCGGTATTACCGACGGTATTGACATTGCTGCATATTCCAAAGCTAATATCGAAGCAATGAAAAAATATTCCGACGGAAATGTATGGTTCTATCAGGGATGGGTTGGCAATCCCAGACAGGAGCTTCTGGACATCTTAAAACACGAAGAAGTGTTAATCGGTCTGCTGTCCGGTGACCGTGTGTATAACACTGCAAAAGAATTGTTTGGAAACTATCCCTGGATTTATATGCAGATTGGTAACTTTGGCGGTGTTCAGCGTTTCACCGGAAACATTCCGGAATTCCTCAATCAGCCCTTTGAAGCAATGCAACCCGGCACTGTAAACGATATGGTTGTGGGCATCGGTATGGCAATGGAAGGCATTGAAACCGATGAAATTATCTATGACGTTTTAGCATCCAACACCATTCGCGAAAAACCGTTGAAGCAGGATGATTTTGTCAAACGCTTCTTTATGGCGAGATACGGCTATTATAATGAAAACATTAAACAAGCCTACGATTTGGTTATTGAAAATATCTATACCCTGTGGCATGGCTTTGCTTATAATGCAAGTAAATCTTCCTCCCTTTGCACCTGCCCCAACATTAACGTTCGCACAGTTGGCTGGTTTGAATCCAGAGGCGGAAGCCCGTATCCCATTGAAATTCTTCAGCAGGCAACCCAGCTTATGCTGAAGGAATATGACAAGTTAAAAGATAATGAATGCTACCGCTTCGACTTAATGGAGCTTTGCCGTCAGGCAAATGCCGACTACGGCTGGGAAATTATCGAAGCTATGAAAAACGCTTATAAATCCGGCAAACAGCGTCTCTTTGAAAAAGAAGCACGTCGCTTCTTAAAACTGTATGACCTTCAGGAAGCAGTGGTTCGCACCAATGAGCATACACTGTTGGGTGCCTGGATTCAGCGTGCAAGAAACTACGGCAGAAACGATACCGAAAAGAGAATTTTTGAATATAACGTGAAAAATATGATGACGCTCTGGTGCGGTAAACCCGGACGTTTCCGTTTAAGAGACTATGCGTTCCGTGAATATGACGGAATGCTCTCCGGCTACTATAAGAAACGCTGGATGGCATACTTCACCTGGCTGTCGCTGCATTTTGGAAGAGAAAACGAAGGGTTGGAACCCAACATCAGCTTTACCGAACAGGATTATGTATTCACCCTTTCCACCGAAAATTATCGCACCAAACCCTCCGGTGATTTGAGGAAGGCATGTGAATCCTCCATTAAGTTTTGGAAGTAAGGCTTGATAAAAGGACCCCGTGCGGCTGGATAAAAGGCGCAGAATCAACGAATCTCACCACTCGCTGTACACACGGTACAGCTTCGGGCGCTATCAAAGCAAAGCTTTGATTCGATTTCTTAATTCTGCATCCTTTTCTCTTCGCCTTACTTACAATTTAATAACATAAACGAAATCGCAAAAGGCATAGGATTATTCCTATGCCTTTTATTTTTATAAAGTGAAAATTGTTTGCAACAATTTTAGATTATAATTGCTTTTTTGTTACGAACAAACTTCACCACTCGCTGTAGCGTTGCATGCAGCATTGTAGGGGTCGGCGTCCTCGACGACCCGCAGATTTTTGATGCAGACAAGTGTCTGCCACCAAAATTATTCATCATTCATTATTCATGATTCATTGGTTCCTATGCCGTGCGCAGCCTATGTCGTGCGCAGCACTTCTCTGCACCTTGTGTGATTATCGTAAAAACAGAAAAAGACGAAATTCTTTTATAAGAATTTCGTCTTTTTTGATACAGAAGGGAGAAATTTACCAAATAGCGGTCATTCCGAGTGCCAATGGCACATAGCAGAAAGGAATCTCAACGGCTCCCTTGTGTAAAGGGAGCTGGCAAGCCAAAGGCTTGACTGAGGGATTGTGAGGATTTAGCACATATTTTTCGATAGAGATTTTCGTTGGCATATTGACTTCTCAGAATGACGGAAGAAAGCCGACCTCTCAGTATGACAGAGCATACGAACCTTTTTCTTCACCATAACATTCACTTTCTATTTTTCATTCAAAAAAATCTTTACAATTCCGACATTTTGTGATAGAATAAAACCATTAAAACAAAAAGAGGAGAAATATCCTATGAAAAAAATATTGTCTGTATTATTATGTCTTTGTTTGTTGACCGGTTGCGGTGTGCAGGAGAAAAATCCGCACATGCAAGAGGTTCAGTCGCAGATTGAAATGGAAAAAAGTCTGATTGGCGTGGCTTATCTTGGTTGGGTGGAAGGTGATTTTTCTGCTGTGCAGAATTATATTAAAAATCAGTCATATATAGCATATTATTCTTTTATGCCGCAGGTGAAAGATACTCATTTTGCGCAAAATGAGGGGGGAGAGCTTTACTGTGTAGTGCCCTTGGATGATCAAGTGACCATCAGCGTTTTTAAGGCAGAATCCGGCGCCCAGACAAACAGAGGAGAACAGCTGTTGACCTGTGATGACGGGATGCCCATTCTTATTCAGGGAAATCGCAGCGAAGCAGAGCCAAATCTGATGATTGTTGCTACAAAAGGCGATTTGGCAGTGGAATATGTTCCTTTGCGTTCCGAAAAATATGGCACGCTGGAAAATTCCGAAAAGCTGATTTGTGATTTTTCTCCTTATGATTTGATGCCGGAGTTTACCGGATCCGATCCGGAAGTTGAGTGGGATTTTTACGGAAATTGGCAATGCTCCCTGGTGGAAGCAGACGGCAGCCCGGTGGAATTAACGTTATCGATTGCCCCTCATCATCTGGAATATTCCTTTGTAACCGAAGACCTAATCGGTGCTTATCACGGTCACTTTTTTGTGATGTCTGACCAAAGACTGCGTCTGGAGCTTGGCGGAAAAGCTACTGATATAGAAACAGGTGAGGCAACTGATCTTTGCAGGGAAGTCGATGCTTTGTTTCGTTGGGATGTCAGAGAAGGGAACTTATGTTTGAATTATCTTATCGGAGACTTGATCTATCCCAGTGTAACGGTTATGGAATATAACTTTGTTCCGGCAAATTAAAAAAGAGATGTGAAAAAGGCTGTAAAAAACTTTAGTTTTTTACAGCCTTTTTTTGTTTCAAACTCTTAAAAAGAGTTGTAGCTTACCACTTCCTCCAAAGGACGTACTTCTTCATGACGGGGATTTGGCACGCTGTCCTCGTTGGGATACCCCATTACTAACAGCGCCACCGGTTCCAGCTCTGTGGGAATTTGAAAGCTTTCCCGCATTTTTTCGGGGTTAAAGCTCATCACCCAACAAGAGCCGATGCCCATTTCCCAGGCACCCAGCATGATGTGGGTGGTTACAATGGAGCAATCCACAGGAGCAGAAATCGCGCCGTCGTAGCGACGGGTCCAGCCTTCTCCCTTATGGTAGCAGATGAGCATGGCTAAAGGGGCATCAAAATGGCTTTTGGTGCACTCCTTTAATTTGGTGAGTGCCGTTTCTTCTTCAATCACTAAAATCCGCTGGGGCTGCAGATTACAGCCTGTCGGTGCCAGATGGGCGATTTGAAGCAAACGGTCAATTTCTTCTTTGGAAACCTTTTTTTCCTGAAAGCTTCTCACAGAGTAGCGGCTTTTTGCCAGTTCTAAAAAATCCATACAAAAATTCTCCTTTACCAATTCAGTTTTTTAAGCAAAAGGGGATAAATCCCAAAAATTAAAAACACCAGAACGAAATAACATAGCGAGTCCCACAAAAGACTCATTCGCAGTGCTTGCGGCACAGCGATGAGGGAAAGTGCACCTTTTAGCATCAGGGCAAGAAAAACGCCCAACAGCATGCGGAGGACTTTTTTTAGGAAAGAAACGCTTTCGTTTAAGTTTACATAGGTTTCTTCCAGCTTGACAGAAACAAGAAAACCGCCCAGTAAGCCAAAGCATTTGAAAAAGTCTTCAAAATGAGGGTCAGGAGCAATGAGAAACCACACAAAAAACGGAGTAAACAGAACCAGGGCTCCCAAATAAAGTGTATGATGATTGGATGCTTTATCGTAAATACGGTTGCCCAAAATCGCAATCAAGCTCCCCAAAAAGAGTGAAAAAACAACATCACTTAAGTAGTGTGCCCCCAAAAACATACGGGAAAAACCAACCAGCACCGAGACAGCTGCAGCGAGAATCAAGTAAACTTTTTTGCCAAAATAATCTGCCAATAAAACGCTCCAGGTGGTAACGGTTTGTGTATGTCCGCTGGGGAAGGAATAGCCCGTTGCAGTTTCCGGACGGACACAGCTTACTTTTCCATCGGCAAAGGGGCGGGGAAGCTTTATGATGTTTTTCAGAATGCCGTTGGTTAAAAGCGAGGTTGCCATCAAAAAACAAATGCGGTATGCAGTTTTTTTATGATATAAAAAATAAAGAGCAGCAATCAGAAAAATGAAGAGGATATCTTCTCCAAAGAGGGTCACCGTTTCCCAGAAGCCATTCCAAAAAGGAGAACGGAATTGCTCCAGCCATTGTAAAATTGTAATCTCTCCTCCAAACATTTTGGCATGCCTCCTTTTCATCATTGTAGAATCAGTGCATATTTTGCCTCGTGTGAATTTGCACCTATTGAAGAACATGACCGCAATAGCTGATTAACAAATACAGCCCTGCCCTTTATATTATCACATATTGTAGTTATCTCACCAGTGAGTTCTACTGCTAATTCCTTTCTTGTTTTATCATTCACAATTTATTCTTCCTCGCTTTCGCTCGTGCGATATAACCTCATTTCATTTGATTGCGATATGATATAAATTCCTTATCTTGTCCCGAAGGGGTATATCGCATTACACAGTAATATATCGCACCGATAGGTATATCGCAAATTACGTCGGTAATTTATATCGCTGAGTTTAATCGTTTCACGATTAAACTCATTGTAACACAGTTTCAGAAGAATTGCAAGAAAATCCCTTTACATTTCATCAAAATTGTGATATACTAACAATAAGTAAAATCTATCAAAAAAGGAAGTTTTGTATTATGAAAATTGCAGTAACATACGAAAACGGTGCTGTTTTTCAGCATTTCGGCCATACAGCCTTTTTTAAGGTTTATGAAGTGGAAGCAAACAAGGTGGTTTCTTCTCAGGTGGTTTCCACCAATGGAAGCGGTCACGGAGCACTTTCCCGATTGCTCTCGGAGGCGGGCATTTCTGTTTTGATTTGCGGTGGCATCGGCGGCGGTGCACAAATGGCATTGAAAGAAGCCGGCATCCAGCTTTTTGGCGGTGTTAAGGGAGATGCCGATGAAGCAGTGCAGGCGTATCTTGACGGTAAGCTCTGCTATAATCCTGATGTAAAATGTAATCATCACTCTCATCACGAAGGTGGCCACACCTGCGGTGACCACGGTTGCGGCAGTCATAGCTGTCACTAATGAAAAAAAGCCTTTCATTCGGGAGCCACTCCCGCTTGAAAGGTTTTCTTTTTTTGGGGAATATATCTATTTAGAAAAAAATCAAAATAGATATTGACAAAATAAATAATCTGTGTTACTATCTATTTAGAAAAACGTCTAAACAGTTGGGGGGGTATTCCGATGGGAATGAATGAAACTCTGAAAGCCATTTCCGATCCGGTCAGAAGAGACATCTTAAATCTCTTAAAAAACGGGAAAAAATCTGCCGGTGAAATCGGGGAACAGTTTCAGCTTACCGGTGCAACGGTGTCTTATCATTTGTCCAAGCTGAAAGAGGCAGATTTGATAGCAGAAGAACGGTACAAAAATTTCATTTATTATCAGCTGAATACTTCTGTGTTTGAAGAAGTGCTGAAATGGATTTACACATTGGGAGGGAAAAAAGAATGAAAACAATCAAATGGCGAATTCTGATTCTGACATCTGTTGTTTGTCTGTTGCCCATTCTCTTGGGGATAGCCTTGTGGCAGCAGCTTCCCGAAACCATGGCAATTCACTTTAACATTCATAACGAACCCGACAATTTTGCCTCTAAAGGCTTTGTGGTATTTGCCTTGCCTTGCCTGATGGTGTTTTTTCAGATCGTTTCTTGCCTGGCAGTTGATTTTAATTCCAAAATAAGAGGCGAACAGAAAAAAATTGAATTGGTAAGCAAGTGGATTATCCCTGTTGTTACGGTGGTGTTATACATTGCAACATTGGGATACGGCATGGGCTGGAAGCTTGATATCCGAATGATAGCGGCAGTTTTGGTGGGCGGCATGCTTTTGGTTACCGGCAATTATCTCCCGAAGTTAAACTATGTTAAAAATTATCATTTAGACACTGATAAAGCCCGAAAAATCAACCGTTTTGTCGGCTTTGAAACTGTGATTCTGGGCATTTTGTTTCTCTTAAGCATTTTTTTGCCGCCTGTCGCAACCGTGGTTTGCGTTTTCCTTTTGATTCCCTGCATTGTCATCGGTGTTATTTATGGCGTTGTTACAGGAAAATCTAAAAAGGACTGACAAATCATGATCAAAATGTTATCCCTCCCCGATGGGACCTCATTTTCCTATGAGATTGTGAGAAAAAATGTGAAAAATCTCAATTTGCATATTGAAAACTCCGGTAGGGTCTGGATTTCTGCCGGAAAAAAACATTCCGAAGGGGAAATTGAAAAATTCGTGATTTCCAAAGTGGATTGGATAAAAAAACATTTGGACAGGATTCAGAATGCGAAACCGCAGTTGTGCTATTTTTCTCAAGAGGAATTGGTGGAAAAAATTCATCATTTCTGCATGGAGCTTTCCCCTTACTACCGAGAAAAAGGAATTCAATTTCCAAAAATCAAGTTTCGTAAAATGACTTCTCAATGGGGAAATTGCAGACCAAAGCAAGGCATTCTTACTTTTAATCGCAAGCTTTGCTATGTGCCCGAGGACTGTGTGCGGTATGTGGTGTGCCACGAATGGACTCATTTTTTGGTGCCCAACCATTCCGAAGAGTTCTATCGGGAACTCTCAAAAATTTGTCCCCAATGGAAAGAGAGAAGAAAAGAGTTGAAGGAAGTGAAAATCTTATGAAAATAAGAATCACAGCGATGCGAAAAAGTGAATATCCCGATTTGATGAAGCAGTATGAAAACCCTATTAACCACACTTGTGATGTCACAGTGGGGCAAGAATTTATCAGCATTGATGGGCAAAAGCCGGAGGAGCTTTGCGAAAGTGCATGGGAGAGCATGGAATACTTTGTGCGGGAGCTGGCAAAGGGCGGTGGCAATTTTTATGATGGATGGATGAAAAATCCTGCCTCTGCCATGATTTCCTGTAATGACGGTTTCCGGCCTGTCAGTTTTTATATTGAAGTAATTGAGGAGTAACAAAATGATAAAAGATCTGATGCACGACCCTTTATTTCTGGCAAAACCGTCGGAGCAGGCAACCGCCGGAGATGTATCGATCGCCAAAGATTTGGAAGATACCCTCTCTGCACATTCGGAGGAATGTGTTGGGATGGCTGCAAATATGATTGGAGAATCCAAACGGATTATTTGCTTTTTAGGGGGCAAAGGGTATATGACCATGTTAAACCCCGAAATCATCAAACAAGAAGGCCCCTATGAAACAGAGGAAGGGTGTCTTTCTCTGCTTGGTGGTCCTCGCAAAACCAAGCGATATCGGAAAATCAAAGTACAGTTTCAGACCAAAGAACTAAAAACAAGGATTCAAACATTTGAGGGTTGGACGGCACAGATTATTCAACACGAAATTGACCATTGTAACGGCATTTTAATCTAAAAAAACGCTTAAAAGCATTGCTTTTAAGCGTTTTTTTCTGTAATGATATTATTTTGTGCCAAAGATTCTGTCGCCTGCATCACCCAAGCCGGGTACAATGTAACAGCGTTCATTCAGGCATTCGTCTACATTTGCGCAGTACACTTCCACATCAGGATGGGCTTTGGTTAATGCTTCAATGCCTTCGGGAGCTGCAATCAAACAAAGGAATTTGATGCTTTTTCCGCCGTAGGACTTAATTTGACCAATGGCATCAATGGCACTTCCGCCGGTTGCCAGCATGGGGTCTACCACCACAATCAAGCGATCCTCAATATCCTTGGGAAGCTTGCAGTAATATTCATGAGGCTCCATGGTTTCTTCGTCACGGTACATACCAATGTGGCCAACCTTTGCAGAGGGAATCAGATTCAAAAGTCCGTTTACCATGCCAAGGCCTGCTCGAAGAATCGGCACAACAGCTAATTTTTTACCCTTAATAAGCTTTTGCTTGGTTTTGGTTAAGGGGGTTTCAATTTCCACTTCTTCCAAAGGAAGGTCGCGGAGTGCCTCATAGCACATCAGCATTGTGATTTCTTCCACCAGCTCCCGAAACTCCTTGTTGGTGGTGTTTACATCACGGAGAATGGTGGTTTTATGCTGAATTAAGGGGTGATCAAAAATTGTTACTTTATTCATGGAAATCTGCTCCTTATTTGGATTCTTTTGCACCGGATACCATTAAGTTAACCAGAATGCCCAGAATCAATGCACATGCAATGGCAGTTAAAGTGATTTTGCCAAAGGTTAAGGTGAATCCGCCGATACCGGGGATTAAGATTGCAGCAACCACAAACAGGTTTTTGTTTTCGTTTAAGTCTACCTTTTGAATCATTTTTAAGCCGGAAACTGCGATAAAGCCGTATAATGCAATACAAACGCCACCCATTACGCAGTTGGGGATGGTTGCCAGGAAGGTTACAAACGGTGCGATAAAGGATGCAACGATTGCGAGAATTGCAGTGACTAAAATTGTGATTACAGAAGCGTTACCGGTAATTGCCACACAGCCAACAGATTCGCCGTAGGTAGTGTTGGGGCATCCGCCAAAGAATGCACCGGCAATAGAACCGATACCGTCACCCAATAAGGTTCTGTGTAAGCCGGGTTCTTCCAACAGTTCTGCTCCGATAATGGTAGACAGGTTTTTATGGTCAGCAATGTGTTCTGCAAACACAACAAATGCAACAGGAACATATGCTACTGCTACAGTTGCCAGATAGCCTGCATCAATTTCTTTGAAGCCTTCAAACGCTTTGATGAAGGTGAATTCGGGAATCCATTTCATATTGGAAAAGGTAGAGAAGTCAATAATCATAAATGCGGGATTTCCGGTTACGTTACCGATTACGGTGAAAATAGCAGCCAAAGCGTAACCTGCAACAATTCCCAAAATAAAAGGAATCAGCTTGGTCATCTTTTTGCCGTACACAGAGCAGAGAATAACGGTTACTAAGGTTACCAATCCGCAAAGCACACAAAGATAAACAGAAGCGCAAGATGCACCGTCAACCATTACTTTACCAACCTGCAGGTCGTTAATTGCCGCACCTGCCAAGGAAAGACCGATTAACGCAACAGTGGGGCCGATAACAACAGGAGGCATCAGCTTGTTGATCCATTTTACGCCGGCAATTTTTATGATGATTGCCAAAACAACATATACCAAACCGGCAAAGATAGCACCGATAATTAAACCGGCATAGCCGCCTGCAACGGATACACCGCCGGCAAATGCCGCAAACATGGAGCCGATAAATGCAAAGGAAGAACCTAAGAACACCGGGCTCTTAAATTTGGTGAACAAAAGGTATACTAAAGTACCAACACCTGCACCGAACAGTGCAGCAGAGTGAGACATTCCGTTGCCGACAATGGACGGAACGGCAATGGTTGCAGCCAGAATTGCCAGAAGCTGCTGGAATGCAAATACTAAAAGTTTGCCGAATGTAGGTTTGTCTTTTACGCCATAGATTAAATTCATGGGGGACTCCTCCGTTTCGTAAGCTGACAGCTCAGCTTAATAATATATTTTTTCTTATCATGATTATATCAAATTTGTTGAATTTTGTCAATAAAAATAGAAACATTCCAGCCTGCATAAAAAAAGAGAATCCGCATTCGGATTCTCTTTTCTATTATTTATTTTTCAATGCTGCAGATGCTTTTTCAAAAGCTTCTTTGTAGCCTTGGCCTAAAAAGACAACATCGGCACAAACATTCACAAAGTCGTAGCCCATTTTTGCCAAATCAGCAATGGTTTCGGGGCTTCCGGTGGTGCCTGCAAATTTGCCGTATTTTTTTGCGGTTTTTGCAATCAGCTCTCTGGTTTCTGCCACCTTGGGATTTGCAAAATCAAGGGGAACGCCTAAACCCTGGGTAAAGTCTGCCGGGCCAAAGAAAATCATATCAATGCCGGGCAGTGCGCAAATTTCTTCCAAATCTTCCAGCGGTTCGGGGTCTTCAATCTGAACCACAACAAAGCGTTCTTCATTGGCCTGTTTCATATAGTCTTTGCCGTCTACCAGACACCATTTACCGTCTGCATTACCACCGTCTAAGGGACGACGGCCAATGGGATGGAATTTGGTGTAATATACAATTTGTTTTGCATCTTCCAGGCTCATCAGATGGGGAACCATAATACCGGAAGAATCTGCTTCCAGCGGACGGATTAAATCGTTGTAGCTTCCTCTTGCTACACGGGTCAATACGTCAACATCATAAATTTTTGCTGCACGGATGATGTTTTCCACTTCCAGATAAGTTGCAGGAACGTGTTCCATATCAATCCAGATACAGTCAAAACCGCTCATTGCGGCAATTTCTGCACCTCTGGGGTCAGAAATATTCAGTTTACAGGAAATGGCGGTTTCGCCTTTTCTCATTTTCGCCAGGACTCTGCTTTTTCTCATATCCATAATAAAAAAACCTCCTATGTATAATAGTAACATATATTCTGCCTAACATTATATACCTATTTTCCTTGTTCGTCAAGGGAAACAAAGGAAAAAAATCTACAAATTATGTCCTCTCTTATTCGCTGTCAGTGTAGGAATATACTTCGCCGCAAGGGATATATTTCACCTGAAGCTCCGGCATCATTTCTGCCATCAGC
This sequence comes from Clostridia bacterium, assembly GCA_017468465.1. Taxonomy (GTDB): domain Bacteria; phylum Bacillota; class Clostridia; order UMGS1840; family UMGS1840; genus SIG452. The sequence goes on along the minus strand of JAFUIN010000025.1, from coordinate 8,054 downwards.
TCCGAAATGTATACCATTCCTGCTTCTTCCGAGCCGGCATGGCCTAAAATCAGCAAGGACTTGTTGTGCCCCATAAGGCCGGCATCTCTGGCGTATTCTGCAATCATCCATTCACAGGTTTCGCCAACGAGAACAATTTGGGAGTCCTCTTGTTCCAGCATTTCCAGCACACCGTCAGGAGCACCGAACATTCCGGTAATGACTGTGGCAGGAATATCTCTTGCGCCACAGATACGAATGTGGCGAATGCCTAACGTTTTTTCCAGATATTTTGCCACTTCCAAAGCGGTCATGGGCTGGTTTAAGGTGATGCGGGTTTTGTTGGCAGCATCAACATAGGTTACATCGCCGTCGAATGCCATTTTTTTGACCATTCCCACAGCAATCAGATCTTTGTGGCAGGCATGAGCATGGTCATGGAACCGGTAAATACACATACCGCTTTTTTCAATCAGCTCTCTCTTTTCGGCTTGCAGCTTTTTGGTGCTGACTCTGTCCAGATGGTCATAGTAAAGAGGCTCGTGCACCAACAGCATATCTGCACCCCACTCTGCTGCCTGTTTAATTGTATCAGTGGAGGGGAAGGTGGTAACAGCCACTTTTTTGACTTCTTTTTCGGGGTCACCTGCTTTGCAGCAGTCTCCGTTCGGATTGAATTCCTGGTCTATAGACAGGGTGAAAAGTTTTTCGATAATTTCATTTGCTTTCATCACGGTTCTCCTTTTTCTAAAGTTAACCCAATACCTTTAAGAGATATCCGGCAACTGATTTGGTCAGATCCAACAATTTGGAGCATTCGATAAATTCATTGGGCTGATGTGCACCGCCTACCTCGTGGAACATTCGGCATGCGCCGATGGTCATGGTGTATGGGCTTCCGTATTTAATGAGCACAGACATATCCGACAGACAGCCGGCACAAACCTGCATATCCATATTGGCAGCTTCCTTGGCAGCTTCCACCATCAGCTTTATGTCTTCACAATCCGGCGGACATACACCGTAGTGGAAGAAGCGGGAATCGGGAATAAATCCGTCGCCAACCAGTCCCAAGGGAGCCAGTTTTTCAGAAATGGACTGCTCCAGAACCTTTAATTCTTTCTCAATTTCTTCTTTGGTTTTATCGGTATAGAAGGTGAATTTTAAGATGCCGATATCTTTGTCGGCATCGTTGTCTCCGGCACGGATTTCGTTGTATCGCAGGGAGGTTTCGGGAACAAAGGTGCCTTGATAGTAGGGGTTTTGCTCCAATTCTTCTCTGCGGTTTTTGCCGAATTTTTTCATTTCTTCCAGCACAATGGGGAAGCCCAGTGCAGTGACTTCTGCACTGTCTACCGTATTTTTGGTGTGGAAACGGTAAACCATGACCTGACCCCCGGAAGCACAATGCACCAGCATTTCGGCACCGCCGTCAATATTCACGATTCGTTTGACGGGATATTTCATCACTGCAGCCATTGCGCCGTGAGAACCGCCCAATTCTTCATCGGAATATGCGGAAAACAGCAGGTTTTTCTTGGGAGTAAAGCCGGCATCTTTTAAGAGCTTCATCAAAAAGATGGAAAGCGCTATGCCGTACTTGTCATCGGTTGCACCTCTGCCGTATATGTTTCCGTTTTCAATATCACCGGAGAGGGGGTGGCGTTCCCAGTTGGCAAGGTCACCAAACACAACGGTATCGGTATGTGCCATCAGCATCACTTCGTTTTCGTCGGTTTCGCCCTTCCAGCAGGCAGTTACGTTATAGCGGGTTTCTAAATTTCTTCCCGGCAAATAATCAGGATGAGAGGAAAAGCCCTCGATATCCAACGGAGAGTAAAGCTCACTTTCAAAGCCTGCCTCCTGACAAAGCTTATGCACATAGCGGGCACATTCTTCCTCGTTTCCACCGTTTCCGTAATTTTCGGAATTGATTTTAACCAGGTCAGAAACCATTTGGTATAATTCGTCCTGATGTTTTTCAATCAGGCTGCAGATTGTTTGTAAGTCCATATTCAGTCCTCCTTCAGGAAATACTTACTTTTTGAAACTCATTATTATATAAGGTATAAAGAGACTGGAATCCGATGTCTTTTAAGTATTTTTTTGCTTCCGAAAACCAGCAGTCAATGGTATCTTTGTGATGGCTGTCGGAATTTAAGATGATTTTTGCATTTGCTTCTTTTAAGATGTGCAGAAGATTTTCGTAAGGATAGGGCGTGCTTCGGATACCTCTTGCAATGCCACCGGTATTCAGCTCAAAAATCACATCGTTTTCTGCCGCAAGCTTCATATATTTCTGGGCTAATTTGTGATAATCGGGATTGGATAAGAACCAATGGGTTTCGGATTCTTCATATTTGGTAATCAAATCAAAATGACCCACAATATCCGGCTTTCTTTCTTTGATGTAGGCGGTAAACTGGCTGTAATATGCTTCTGCCAGCTTCAAAGGGTCACCTGAGAAGGCGTCCAGACATTTTTGAAGCTTTTCTGTGCCGCAATCCAGCTGATGGTAGGTGTCACCCGTTTTCAGATAATGGGAAGAGCCTAACAGATAGTCAAATTTGCTTCGGTCAGTCCACTGGTAAGCATCCTCTTCGATGCCCACATAAATCTGAATGTCTTTTTTATATTTTTCTTTCAAAGCACTGATTTCGGCAATGTAGGCGTCAAGGTCTTTTAAGCAGTAGCTTTGGTCAAAATCGGTAGGTGCATGTCCTGAAAAGCCAAGAGAGGAAAAACCTTTTTCAATGGCGGATAATACCACCTCTTCCGGACTGCTTTTTCCGTCACACAGAACGGTATGAGTATGAAAATTACTAATCATTGGAAAATCTCCTTGTTTTCTTTCTCATTATTATAACAAACCACGAAAAAAATGTCAATAAAAAGAGGCATGAAAAAAACACTTCCGAAGAAGTGCTTTTTTGAGCTTTGATGTGCAAAATGGATGCAAAGAGTTTTTAAGCGATATACTCGCTTACGCTCGTGCGATATATTTGCTTTCGCAAATTCGATATAATCTCACTTCGTTCGATTGCGATATGATATAAATTCCTTTTCTCGTCCCGAAGGGACATATCGCATCGAAGATATATCGCGTACGAAGTACATATCGCAAATTCCGTCAGAAATTTATATCGTTGAAAAAAGCACTTCCGGAGAAGTGCTTTTTTCTGGCTTTCACGTTCATAATAGATGCAGTTATTTTTACAAAACAACTCTATCTTTGCTTTTCAGTTTTCTTCGTTTGAATTTGTACTACAGGTCCTCGCCTCTTTCTTGCGGAAATCTTATGAAATCCATTCATTACTCCTCCAATTGCCGTTCCGCGTCTAACTCCTAATTTAGTGTGATTTATTATTTTTTTCATATTCCTATCAACTATATGTTTTTTTCCATTCTCATCTAAAATTACTATTCCATTTCTTTTTTCTTCTGATGAAGCCCGGTGCGTTTTTATCCCCATTAATTCACAAGCTTCTAAATATGCTTTAATTTCCTCATTATTTCTCATTATTATTCACCACCTCAATCAAACTTTTTGTTTTTATAACATCCTGATATTTTTCATGCAAACAAATTTGTATTTCTGTATACATTATATGCATTTCTTTAAAATAATTTTCATTATCAAAATGCGGTAAATATGGTTGCTCTGGTTCAATAAATGGTGCAATAACCATATCTATTTTTTTACACAAAAACAAGTGATTAAAGAACAAAGCTCTTATTTTTTTAAAATCTAACAATTCATCTGGCCTATTCTCATAAAACACATTGCTAAAAAAGTGATTGAACAAATCGGCATATTTTTTATAACCTTCTAGAGAGCATAAATTCAAAACTCGTGACTCATCAATTTCTATATCGCATTCTAAAATAGCTCGATTATCAATCTTCGTCCCATACTTTTTGCTTGGTTTCGTTGTCCACCATTCAGCTAATGATTTATCTACAAAAAAATAAATTCCATTTCCTAACCAATGCTCATCATTTGACTTACAGGAAAACTTATTATGTAACAAATCTTCCGCCACAGCTTTATCTGTCCCGTGAAATCCTTTTATTTTCATACTATCACTCCCTCACTTGTACCCCAAGCATCTATTTCTCTTTTATTATAACATATTTATTTATAAATTTCAAAACCTTTTGTCTTTTTTTTCGATTTATGGTACAATAGAAATCATTCTAATTTTAAGGGAGATTTCTTTTTGTATGAAAAAATCATATTTATAACAAGAAAAAGAGAAAATTATTAAACAACGTGAAAGAGATGTTTCTATCACTTCGCTCTTGGAAATCAACCCCTTAAGACTTTTCAGTATTAGTGACCGATAAATGCACAAAAAATGATTTATATGACAAAATGTTTTCAGTTAAAACTAAAATCAATCTAACAGTGATGTTTCTCTAATTTTATGTTCAATATATTCATCTTTATCTATCATTGCTTTTATTTGATTGGATAATGCCACGTCAGATAGAGGACTATTAGTATACATATGTTTAAATGTGAATGAATTCACAGTATAAACATATGTCAGCAAACTAAAATAATCCACCTCCGAACATTTTGCTAATGTTATATAGCCTTTTTCAAAAGCAGGATGTAAAAAAGCCCCTCTGTCTGTCATAAAGTACAACGCATCCCTCAAATCAGCCGGACTTTTTTCTAATTTTTTTATTATCGCATCCCAAACACATTCATCATGCTTTTCATCTATGATTTTACTCAACACTCTCTTAGCTACTATAGGAAATCTCTCTGATATTTGTTTTGCTAATTTCGAATCACTTTCAATCATGGAAGTGACATCAGAATCATAATAAACATGTAATTTGCCAGAATTCACAAACAACTCTATCTGTTTGTACACAACACTTTCAAATTCAATTATATTGCTATATTCCACATAATAACACCTGTCCCTAAATTCATTTTTGAATATTTCAATTTCATTTATTTGAGCCAAATCAGAATTACGAGGTCTTTCTCGATTGGAAAAAAATATCATTGCTGGTTTTTTTCTTCGAATATGTGTCTTGATTTCATCAATCGTACCACTATTTTCCCTTGGTGTAGGAGTTCCAACCCTACACCAAAAAACGCCCATAAGCAAATCACAATTTGATAAAATAGCTTCATTAATGTAATTTTGCGGATGTGTTTCTGCTTGCGCAACCGAATGCGTTTCCCAACTAACCGGTAACAAAATTATATTCTCTTTTTCCGAATGTATAGCATTCCATTTGTCTATTTGTCTTCTTATTGCAGCTCTTTCCTCCAAAACATCACTAGGAGAAGAAATAAAAATTTTATATACCCTTGCTTTAAAACCCACTTTATCTTCCCCTCTTTACAGTTTTTGTTTCAAAACCTCATAAAATCTGTCAGTTTGCGATCTAGTTACTGAAGCATTTTCAAATATGGATTTATGTATATACTCTCTTTTTACTTCATTGCGTGCTGATACGTACTTCTGAATATCTGAAAGTTTTTTCAACCGGGGCCAATAGCTTAAAAAACTTGGTAAATCCACATCCTCCTTTAGATATGTAGCTGTTGGCATATCTTTCTGTGCAGACATACCAACCTCAAAAGGAACCCATTGTGAATATCTAGTGCTTTCAGACATTACAACTATAATATCAGTGCAATTATTCAAATTGCGTTTTATATGTTCTGTAAGGGCTTTACCATTAAGTACCATGCCCGCATCCAACAAATCAAGATAGCAGCTAATTCCTAAACGTTTTAATTCATTAGCTATAGCATTTGCAATTATTGCATCTTCTCTTTTATGCGAAACAAAAATTTTCATCGTGACCCCCCTATAAGTAGTTTTAAATTATTCCATGTCCACCTATACATTTTGTCATCTTTTTTTACCTCTTTAGGTTTAGTACATTTCTTATCTTTTCTTCCACAAAGCAAAAAATATGGTATTCCCTCTTCCTGTGCTATTTTAATTTCGGTGCTTACTCCTGTTGCTAAATGAGTCTTCGTTCCACATATAACAATAACAACATCACAGCCTTTTATTCTTTTTCTAGCATTATCTTTCCAATCTTTTTCTATTTTATGTTTAATTGACATATCGGTTATTGAAAATGGGGAGTCTGAATTCCTTGCTTGTCCTACTAATAACTCTTTCAAATCACTATCATTATCATAATCAAAACTTATAAAACTTCTTTTCTTTGCCATAGCACAATTCCTTTATATTAAATTCTTACTAACTAATCGCCAATATTGTTTCCCAATCGATGTTAATTCACATGATTTAGAATTCATTGCTGCAAAATACATATGCTCTTCTTCAACCGGAGCAACTAAACCTATTCCTTCTAATTTTTGCAAATCCGAAAATATTCGCACATTATTTTCATCTGCGTAAGGTTCTAAAATTTCATGCTTTACATTTGGAGTATTAGTTGGTTCAAAAGAAGGATTAAGCGGCAATCTTTCATCCTCCCTATTGAAATAGTCGCATATTTTTCGGATAACAGCCATATCTACTCTTGGAACTACATTACGCAATGATGTAAATCTAGTAACATTTGTTTTGAATACAGGTCTTTGTTCCCACGGCCCTAATGCTTTATCTATGTATGCATATATTCCACCAGGAGTTATATGCCCAGTAATATCAGCTGCTCCACCTTCCATAGCTTCTATCAACAATGACGTAAATAAGCCATGCCCATTGACCTCTATAGATGTTTCAGTCGAACGACTTGCTGTTAATATAGTTACACCTTCATTAATTATAGTTGTGCTTTGACCGCTTGTATTGATATCCCCCATAAATCCTGAATAGCAACTATCTAAAATGATAATCTTATTTCTGCATTTTGAATTATTCGCAATAGTCAATATATCCTGCAACGATACTCCACAATCATATTTACTATAATCAGGCGTTACAAGATATCCTCCCACCGCATCTATATGCCCATGTCCTGAGAAATAAAATAGAGCAACATCTGAATTTCCTGAGAAACACTCTTCGATTAACCTCCTTAAGTCCGCTTTCTTACTAACATCTTTTTCTATCTTTACTACAAAATTAGCTGAACCATCACCATTATTAGATAAAATCCTTGCCATATCATCTGCATCATTACAACAACAATTTAGTGGACAAGATGAATAATTATCAATTCCTACAACTAAAGCTTTTCTCATTGGCCTCTCCTCGCATTTCTTGAGCTTTTTTTACATTATACCATATTTTTCTTAATTTATCAATGATAACAGCGAAAAATATATACTATCCATTTTCGTATGATTTACAAGAAGTTTTGGAATTCATATCATAAATACAAAATTTTAATTTGTTGACTAGAATTAACCTCGATGCATTTAACAATGTTTTTTATAAAAGTTCCAAAATGATTATTCATATTTAATTCGCTTATAGCAATAAAATCTTCTACCTCAATAATCTTTTTCGATGTGTTTTGTTTATTAACTATATCAAGTCTGTTATTCAAAATTTCATTTTCAATATTTTATCAACATAAAATTCTTTATCTTCTGCTTCTTTTAAGATGTTTCGCAAAATCTCAGTCTCTTTCTCAAGGCATTGTATCCTTCTTCGAATGACCTGCGGATTATTATCATCATGTTTATTCAATGCTATCTCAAGCTCACCGCTAACCTTTTTAGCTATATCGTCTGATTTAGGCAACACCTCTTTTAAACTATCAATGATTGCATTATGTAAATCTTCCTCATAGATTGTTGGCGAATTCTTGCAAGTTTTAGTACCATTTTTCAAACGTTCGGTACACCTCCATACTATTGTCTTATTTCCATTCCTTGACCACGTAACTCTTCTGTACTTAGCACCACATTCTGAGCAAATCACTTTGCCTGTGAGAGCATATTTAGAACTATATCTGCTTGGATTTTTACTGCTATATAGACTAGCTTGTCTTTTCAATTCATCCTGTACCATATCAAATATTTCACGAGAGACTATTCCCTCATGATTATTCTCGATATAATATTGTGTAACCTCACCTTTGTTTTTTGCTATTGTTTTTGTGAGATAATCTAC
>JAFUIN010000002.1 GCA_017468465.1 Clostridia bacterium | reverse complement strand
ATGACAGAATGATCTTCTGCATTGTAGAACGTAGTAGTGTTCACAGCTGCAGAAACAGTAAAGGCGGACAGCATGCTAACCAAGATGGTCAACGCTGTAAGAAGGCTTATAAACTTCTTCACGCTTTGACACTCCTTTCTTGTTTTTGTATATATTTTTATTTTTTTGGCAACATAAAAATCTCATGATGCAGACACTGCACCACGATATCGTATCATACTGTATCAAAAGTATATCATCTTTTCCATTCTTTGTCAATAGTTTATCAAAGTTTTTTATACAATTATATATATTTAATATTTATACACGTTATACAGCTTGTCTCAAGTCTTGAAAAACTTTTTCTAAAATAAAAAAAATGACGGTAATTCCCGCCATGATGCTCCACAAAAAAAGCGGACATTTCGTCCGCTTTTTCTCTTATTTATTTAATATTTTATGAAATAATTTTTCCGCATTGGTACGAAGAATTTTCACTTTATCTTCATAGGAAATCATTGCATAATCCACACGGCCACGTTGGAATGCAGGAGAGTAACCGTCGGTTCCAAACAAAATTTTATCGGCACCTACCCGTTCCACAGTATATTCCAGCGCATTGTTATAAAAACTTGCCATGCCGGAGGTATCGGTATACACATTTCCGTGTTTTGCCTGTTCAATCGCATCTGCATACGCTCTGCCAAGCCAGGAACCCATATGTGCTACAATGAAGGTGACATCCGGATATTTATCTGCATATGGTAAAATCCAGGTAGCGTTTTCTTCCGGATGAATCTGAACAATCGCTCCAAAATCAGATGCAAAAGTGAACAGTTTATCGCCATACTCCGCTAACGTATACTGATGCAGCTGCGGGTGCAGTTTAATACCGACACATTTGCCATTTCCAAGCATGCGTTTTGCCTGTTGGAAGCTGTTATCATTGCGGGGATCAATTACCACCCACTGATAAATATGTTCATTTTCCTGAGAATAATTCCACAAAAAATCATTTTCTGATTCTACCATTTCAACATGGCTCACAGCCTCCATCGACGAGTAAAACATCTGGTCAATGCCGGCACCCAAAGATATCTTACGCTGATGCTCCAGTGTGTTGATTTGCATTTCATTTTGTTCTTTTGGAAAATGGTCAAAATGATTGTGCGAATCGATCGCTCTAATTTCTCTGATATCCATAGTCGTTCCTCCCTAATATAACTAAAAAAAACTATACATGAAGAATTTTATGCAGTAACCCAGTTGCCATCATAATGCCTAAAAAAATGAAAAACACACCACAAAAAAGGCTGACGCCACGATATGTTTTCTTCATTTTTTCGATAAAAGGCTCCAACCTTTCAAAAACCAATGCACAAATCAAAAAGGGAACACCCATGCCCAGTGAATAGGAAAGCAGCAACAACACCGAAGCACTCATAGAGCCGGAAATTCCGGCAGTGGTAAGTGCTGTTCCCAAAAACGCTCCCACACAAGGAATATGACTGATAGAAAACACTACCCCAAACAAAAAAGCCGAAACACTCCCCGTAATTTTCGGAGAAAAATGTTTCCCCTTCCCGTGAGGAAGATGAAACAGCCCCAAGGCGTTAAATCCTAACAAAATTATGATGATTCCGCCAACTGTTTCCACGATTTTATGGAACTCAGAAAGCAGCGCACCCAAGCTTCCCACAAACAGCCCCAAGCTGCAAAACACAACAGAAAACCCTGCAACAAAGCTAATCGAAAGCGCAAAGGTTCTTGCACGCCCGGCATGTTCTTTGGAAAAATAAGAAAGATAAATCGGAAGCATAGGAAGCATACATGGAGACAAAAAACTGACAAATCCCCACAAAAATGTTGTAAGATATTCCAACGATATGACCTTCTTTTCAATGTTTTTTCATTATATAATTAGGTGATAGAAATGATGCAATCACTCTACCAGGAGTAAAAATGCTTGCTTACAATGGCACTTTTACGACGCCGTTAATTGGCATACGCAGGCTGAAAGACTGCAGAAAGCCGTCTGGCTTTTAAGAATTTTATTTTATAAAATTCTGTACATGCCAATTATAGCACACCCTTAAAAAATTTGCAACAATTCTAAAAAATATTTACATTTTTATTTTTCTGTGTTATACTGAAGAAAAGAATGTATGGTAAGGAGCGTGATGAAAAATGTCAATGGCTGTGATAAACGGTGGAAATCCGTTTTTCTTTGACGGAGAAATCTGTTTGTCAGAACTGCTCCGAAAATACGGAGTCTTAATATCGCTCCCCTGTGGCGGAAAGGCCACCTGCGGAAAATGTAAGGTCACTGCAAAAGGCTCTCTTTCTCCCCTTTCTGAAAAAGAAAAAAATCTCCTTACCGAAGAAGAAATAAAAGAAGGTATCCGGTTGGCATGTGTTGCAAAAGCAACCGGTGATGTATCTATCACCGCAAAGGAATTACCGCCTGTTGTAGAAATCGACTTCTCCTTGGAAAACAGTGATATTTCCTTCGATTTTACCGATGGTCTTGTCATTGACATCGGGACCACTACCGTTGCCGCGATTGTTTACCAAAACAAAAAGCCTGTAAAAATCATGACAGAGCCCAACTACCAATGCAGCTACGGCGCAGATATCATTACCCGTATTGCTGCAGAAAAAGACCATCCGGGTGCACTCTACCGCCTGTTGAATCATCAAATAGAAGCTATCGTTTCTTCCTTTGGCACCCCAAAAAACACCGTAATTGTAGCAAATACAACCCTGCTCCACTTTCTGACCGGGCAACCTGTAGAACAGTTGGGAAAAGCACCCTATGTCTGCAAAGATTTATTTGGAAAAGAATATTCTCTGTTTCAAACCACTTGCTACCTGACCCCTTGCATCTCGGCATTTGTGGGCGGAGATATTACTGCCGGTATTTTAGCCACCCGCATGACAGAATCGTCCCGAAAATCTATGCTGGTAGATTTGGGAACCAACGGTGAAATTGCTTATTGGGATGGTGCCTCCCTGCACGCAGCCTCCACTGCAGCCGGTCCTGCTTTTGAAGGAGCCGGAATTTTCATGGGAATGCCTGCAAAACCGGGAGCAGTCAATCACGTAAGCTATCAAAACGGTGTCATCCGATACACCACCGTGGGAAACACGAAAGCATTGGGGATCTGCGGAAGCGGAATTATCGATGCGCTGGCTGTGATGAAAAAAACAGGCGTATTGGAAGAAAGCGGTGCACTTTGCAACGAACATTCCCTTTGCTCCTTGGATTTTCACGGCAAGCCCTGTTTCCGAATTCCCGGTACAGAAGTGATACTCCGGCAAGAAGATATCCGGAAGCTTCAGTTGGCAAAGTCAGCCATCCATGCCGGAATGCTGACATTGGCAAACGAAGTGGATACGCTGTATTTTTCCGGTGGCTTTGGCTCCGGTATCGACTTCAGAAATGCAGAATTGATCGGCTTGCTGCCAAAAAACTTTGCCAAAGAGGTGAAAATTTTAGGTAACACCGCCCTGTTCGGCGGAACACTGGCGTTGTTTTCCAAAGCCAACAGAGAGAAGCTTTCTCAAATTGCCACCGGTTGTAAAACAATTCCCTTACATCAGAATCCAGAATTTACCAACCGTTACATTGAAGCTATGTCATTTTAGAAATGGATATAAAAAAGCACGGAGTGAAAAACTCCGTGCTTTTTTTAGTCTAAAATATAAACATTTACCGTTCTTCGTCCGAACTGCATACATTCAGAATAAGAATTCATGAACAAGTCGATTTTATTTCCTTTGATTGCACCGCCGGTATCTCCCGCAACAGCATTACCATAGATATAAGAACCGTCCGCTGTTTCAATATACAATCTGGTTCCCAAGGGAATCACTCTGGGGTCCACCGCTACAACACCACGTTGTGCTCTCATTCCGGATGCAGTGATCCCGTAGCCACGGTCTCCCGGACGCTTACCACAGCTCTGGAAGCTCAAATCATATGCAGTAGCTGTCATCTGAATCATGCGGGAATAGGTAATATCCTCACGCTTCACATTGCCGCCACGGTAATTCATGCTTGCCATTACAGTGCCGTATTCCACAACCTTATTCACCGGTTCTTTAATCACGGTTTCTTCGGTTGATGTTTCGTGCACAACTTCTCCGTTACGCCAGATACGCATATACGAAGTTTCCTTGACACCGTTTTCACCTTCTGTTTTCACCTTGGAGCTGCCGACATCTGCCTGATAGTTCGGAACAGAAACAGTCTTAAACGGAATTTCTTCGGTTTTGGTGACAATTTCCACCTCAGATTTCGCCAACACCACGCGGCTGTTTTTGGAAAGAACCGTGTCTAACGCAGGTGAAATTTCGTCAAACTCTGTCAAAGCGATGTTGTTTTCTCCCAAAAAGTCCAACACAGTATGTGCAGTGGTTAAAAACTGCGTTTCCTTTCCGTTAATTTCAAACTGAACAGGAATTGCTTTTTTCACATATAAAACCTGACCGTGCTGTACCTCATCATAAAGATTGTGCGACAGCTTATCGGCAGATTCTACGGTAACGTCAGCCTGGGATAAAACATCTTCAACATCTTTTGCAAATACAAACAACTGTTGTTGTTCTCCGTCAATATCAAGCAATACAGTTTTTCCAAAACAAGTGGCGGAAAACAAAATCGAAAATACTGCAATCGTTAAAAAAACGATACACACCAGGAATTGTGACTTGGCAGTATAGGCCCGATAATGGGCTATAGCTGTTTTCATCAAAATAAATTTCCCCCTATTTTTTTATTAGCCGTTCTCAATCCAAATCGCATTTTTTACAACTTGAAAAGGGTGTAGAAATATTACAAAACAGTTACACTCCAAAAGCAATTTTTTCGTCTTTTTTTGCCTTCAAAACAGCCTTTTATTTTTTTCGGATTGTTCCCATTATATCATCAAAGTGCCTATTTGTCAAGCTTTTTCGGCTTTTTGCGCATTTTTTGACAATCTCCCCATTGGTAAAATACACCCAAAAACCGCTGATACAAAGGGATTTTACTTTGTAAAAAAAATGTAATATTTTTTGTGAAATTTGTTATTTTTTACTATTATTTATATACAAAATGGACAAATTTTATACCCGGTGTAAGAAAAAATTTCCATAAAAAAACTGTGATAAAACCATGGCACGTTTCATCACAGTTTCTCTTCTATTCTTCTTCGGTTTCGCAACCGTGGTCATGACCGCAGCTTCCGCAGCAACCGGTGCAAGTATTGCCGGGGATTTCCCGTCCGGTTTTTACATAATAATCGGAAATTGCTGCTTTGATTGCCTCCTCTGCCAACACAGAGCAATGAATTTTTGCCGGTGGCAATCCTTCCAGTGCTTCCACAACTGCCTGATTGGTAATCGCCAGTGCTTCCTCCAGAGTTTTACCGATAATCATTTCAGTTGCCATGCTGCTGGTTGCAACTGCAGCACCGCAGCCAAAGGTCTTGAATTTTGCATCAAGAATCACATCGTTTTCAATCTTCAAAGAGATTTTCATAATATCGCCGCATTTGGCATTGCCAACCTGTCCAACGCCATCTGCGCCTTCCAATTCACCCACATTACGGGGATTGGTAAAATGGTCCATAACTTTTTCTGTATACATAGGAAAACTCCTTTCTTACTGCTGCTCTAAAGACATATCATAAATGGGAGACATCAGTCTCAACCGATGCACAATTTCTTTTAGGGCAGAAACGGTATCGTCGATTTCTTCTTTGGTTGTTTGCGCCGACAAGGTTAATCGTAAAGAGCCGTGTGCAATCTCATGAGGCAAACCTAATGCCAAAAGCACATGTGACGGGTCTAACGAGCCGGAAGTACAAGCAGAACCGCTGGAAGCGCAGATTCCGTTAATATCCAGCATTAAAAGCAACGATTCTCCTTCAATATAACGGAAACAGAAATTCACGTTATTGGAAAGTCTTTTTTCACGGTGACCGTTAAATCGAATATAAGGGATATTCTTTTCAATTTCAGAAATCAGATAATCACGCATTGCTCTGATTTTCGGCTGCTTGTCTGCAAGGTTAGAAACTGCCAACTCCAGCGCTTTGGAAAGCCCCACAATGCCGGCAAGATTTTCAGTTCCCGCACGTTTGGAGCGTTCCTGTGCTCCCCCGTGCATAAAGGGAGCAATCCGAAGACCTTTTCGGATAATCAAAGCTCCAACCCCTTTTGGTCCGTTAAACTTGTGAGCAGAAAGGGACAGCATATCTACACCCAGCGCCTTAAAATCAATGGGTTCTGCACCAACTGCCTGCACCGCATCGGTATGCATGCAAATGCCGTGTTCTTTGGCAATTTTTGCAATTTCCTCAATGGGTTCAATGGTGCCAACTTCGTTGTTGGCATACATCACGGAAATGAGAATAGTGTTTTCTTTGATGGCATTTTTCACATCTTCCAAAGAAACCAAGCCGGTTTCATCTACCGGAAGATAAGTGACCTCAAAACCATTTTTTTCCAGATATTCACAGGGGTGAAGCACCGCATGATGCTCAATTTTTGTGGTAATGATATGATTGCCTTTGGTCTTGTTCGCCATAGCATATCCTTTGATTGCCCAGTTGTCAGCTTCCGAACCGCAACCGGTAAAATAAACTTCCGAAGCCAAGCAATTCAGGCTTTTGGCAACCGATTCTCTTGCTTGTTCCAGAATTGCTTTTGCAGCTCTTCCCACACTGTAAACAGAAGATGCGTTTCCGTAGGTGTTCTTCATAACTTCTGCCATAGCATCAATCACTTCGGGCGCCATTGGTGTGGTGGCAGCGTTATCTAAATAAATTACTTTTTTGGAGTGATTCATTGTTGGACAACTCCTTTCATTTCAAAAATCGTAATAATGGGAAAAAAGGAACCACTGATATCTAAGCGGTTCCGATTTTGGATGATTCGTAAAAATCCCTTTTGGTTATTCTACGTCTTGAATTCCAATGGTTCTGGTATGCTGTGTGTGGAACCATTCTTTTTTATTTTTCTTGGCAACACCGATAAATGCAATGGGCATCCAGGTGTAGGTGAAAATCAAATAAGGAATGTAATAAATCAACGTTTTTACGTTCAATTTCTTTTCTAACCACAAAACGCCGGGAATATAACACAGCTGTGCAAAATAAAATACATTCCAAATAATGGGAGAAACAATATCAACCGGCATCCACCAGATTTTTGTTTCCGGATAAACGCCCTGAATCATTCCCATAATCAAGGTGACAGCCAGCACCATCATCAGAAGAGGCTGCACCAAATAAACGATGCAGTCGAAACAGCCGATTTTCCCCTCTTTGAACAGTTTCTTTGCAAGCTTGGGAATAAAGCGGGACGCTACATCCGCATGGCCCTGTGTCCAACGGGTTCTCTGTTTCCAGGACTGGGATAAAGTCAAAGGCTTTTCATCATACACAATGGCTTTTTCTGCCCAACCAACCTGAACATCGTTGAGCAAAAGCTTCATGGTGAATTCCATATCCTCTGCCAGACAAGTAGCACCCCAACCGTGTTCTTTGATAATATGGGTGCGAAGTGCAAAGCCGGTGCCGTTTAACTGATTGGGAAGGCCCACGTTATGACGTGCAGTTTGATACAGCTTATTCATGCAGCTGAAGGTAATGGCATAAGATGCGGTAATCCAGGTGTCATAAGGGTTTTTGGTTTCAATGTAACCCTGCACTGCATCGTATCCCTGACAAAGACGTTTGTTGATTTCATTTAAGAATTCGCTGTGAGCAATATTGTCGGCATCGAAAATACAAATGGCATCATATTCCCGTTCGCCTTCAAAAATCTGCTGAAATGCCCAATCCATTGCATAGCCCTTGCCACGTTTGGTTTCGTTGAAACGTTCCAAAGCGATTGCCCCTGCATTTCTTGCAATTTCAGCAGTGTTATCGGTGCAGTTATCTGCAATGACATATACATCATACAATTCTTTATCATAATTCAGCGCATTCAGACTTTCTACCATGTTGCCGATGACACATTGCTCGTTATGTGCAGCAACTACCAGCGCAAATGTATGTTTTTTATCGGTAAGAATTTCTTTTTCTTTTCGCGGAAACCATGCAAACAGAGACACCACAAAATGGTATCCTGCAGCAATATACGCCAAAATCTGAATCACACAGCTCAGTGCATAAACAACCGATTGCATTTTTCTTGCTCCTTTACTCTTTCATAAAACTGATATTTATATCTCATTGATTTCATTGCCACATTAAAATATAACATATCTTTGTGGAAAATGCAAGATGTTTTTGAAAAAATTTTGGTGAAACTGCAAAGTTTTTTTCGATTGTGTAAAAACTAATAGAAATTTTAAGAAAAGCTATAGACAAATTGTGCACTTTTTTGTATAATAGGGTATCATAACATTATGTTTCTTATCGAACTAATTATACCAGATACCGGTGAAATTTTTTATTAAAAAAGGACATCTCTATGGCTAATAAAATCTGTTTTGTGTGCAATGAATGCGGCTACGAAAGCTCCAAATGGCTTGGAAAATGCCCGGTCTGCAATCAATGGAACACATTTTTTGAACAAAAAATTACAAAAGCAAAATCCGCTGTCCGAACCGCTCCTCAAAAAAGCGAGCCAATCGGCAAGGTAGACTTAACCCCTGTCCCACGGATGGATTCCGGCTTTTCGGAATTGAATCGGGTGTTGGGCGGCGGCATTGTTCCCGGCTCGGTCTGTCTGTTAGGTGGTGACCCGGGAATCGGGAAGTCTACGCTTCTTTTACAGGTTTGCAAAAATCTTGCCAAAAACGGACTCCGCGTGCTGTATGCCTCTGGGGAAGAGTCCAAAACCCAAATCAAAATGCGTGCCATTCGCCTGGATGCCACCCAGGAGGAAATTTATCTTCATTCCGAAAACGAGTTGAACGACATTTTAACAGAGGCAGATAATATCAATCCGCAAATTCTGGTGGTAGACTCTATCCAGACCGTTTATACTGAGGATTCCCCCTCCACTCCGGGAACTGTGTCTCAGGTGCGGGAATGCACCATGAAGCTGATGCGCTATGCAAAAATGAAAAACATCTGTGTACTGATTATCGGCCACATGACAAAAGACGGTGTGATTGCCGGTCCGAAAGTACTGGAGCATATGGTAGACTGTGTGCTTTATTTTGAAGGAGAAAAGCAGTCTGCCTACCGCATTATCAGAAGCAATAAAAACCGCTTTGGCTCTTCCAATGAGATTGCGGTTTTTGATATGACCGAAAGCGGTCTTCTGGAAATCACCAACCCCTCGGAGCTGTTTATCGGCGGGCGGGTAAACGGTGTTCCCGGCAGTGCGATTGCCTGCACTCTGGAGGGAAGCCGTCCCATTTTGGCAGAAGTGCAGGCGTTGGTGTCCAAAACGGCTTACAACAATCCCCGTCGTTCTGCAACCGGTGTGGATGCCGGACGACTGTATCTTATTTTAGCTGTATTGGAAAAGCGTGCCGGCCTGAGCTTTTTACCACAAGCAGATGTGTATGTAAACCTGACGGGTGGCCTCTGTATTTCGGAGCCTGCCTGTGATTTGGCAATCGCTATGGCGATTGCTTCCGGCACAAAAAATTTGCCCTTGCTGCCGGACTGTGCCATTTTCGGTGAAATCGGCTTACTGGGTGAAATTCGCTCAGTAGGTGGAATTGAAAAACGTATTTTTGAAGCAGAAAAGCTGGGCTTTACCCGCTGTATTTTGCCACAGCGGAATTTACAAACCATAAATACAAAAGACTTTTCCATTGAACTCATTGGTGTAAAGAGTGTCATTGACGCCTTTCAAAAAGGGTTCAGCCCGGAAGTATAAGTATAAAGAAAGGAACAACCGTTCCCATGGACGAAAAAGAGTTAATCAAGCGCTTAAAAAATGGTGATGATGAAGCTTTTAATGAAATAGTGGAAAGCTATTCAAAAAAGCTTTATTACCTGTGCCTGAAAATGCTCCAGAATGAAAGCGATGCAGAAGATACCGTCCAGACAATTTTCTTAAAAGCTTATACCAACATTTCCCGTTTTGAAGAGAAATCCAGCATTTCCACCTGGCTATACCGCATTGGTGTGAATGTATGCACTGATTTACTGAGAAAACGAAAAAAAGAAACAACCACATCGTTATATTCCACCAATTCTGATGAAGAAGAATATGCAGTGGAAATTCAAGACGAAAAAGAAAATGTAGAGGAAGCAGTGCTGCAAAAAGAGCGAAAAGAAGCCCTTTATGAAGCAATCAACAGCTTAAAACCAAAACAAAAAGAGCTGATTGTGCTTCGGGAAATAGAAAACCTCTCTTATGAAGAAATTGCCGACATTCTCCGAATGAATGTGGGTACTGTAAAATCCGGAATCAACCGTGCCAGAAAGGCACTGTTAGAAAAATTACAAAAAAATACGGAACTTTTTTCGTAATGCTCCGTCAAACTCTGTGAAAAGAGCATTACATAAGAATTTTTTATAAAAGGAGGGATAACATTTGAACTGCAAACAAGCGGAAAACCTTTTTGATGCGTATAAAAGAGGAACCTTACAAGACACCAAAGCACTGGAAGAACATCTGGCAAATTGTGAGTCTTGTAAAAAAATCTGGGAACTCTATCAGCTGTTCTTTGCCGATACTGCCATTGAACAGGATTTTCCCGTACCCAATCAATTAAACGCAAAAATTAAATACACCCTCCAACAAGCAAAAAACAAGAAAAAAGTACCGTTCTACCGTCAGAAACAAGTGTTGTCATATGCTACTGCCTGCTGTTTTTTACTGATGGCAGGTCTCTGGGGAACATCCCATTATCAAAGCTTGAAAAATGAGATTACCCCGTCTGTTGTAACCAACGAGGTGCAAACAGACTTGGTAACATCAATTCCCACCGAGTCTCCCGTGCCTGAAATGGTAACGCTGCAATCCGGAGCAGAGGAAGCAAATCAGCTAAAAAGAGCCGTTCCGGCACCTCCCCCTGCACAAACACAAGCTCCGGTGGTACAACCACAGCCGGTGGAAGTGATAAAAAACGAAGCTGCACAAAACGAAAGCACACAAAATGAAGCAGTTATGCTTTCCGACACTTCTTATGGCACTGCAGATCATACTCCGGCAGTTGTGTCCGATGAAACCAACACTTTGGAAGCGGATAAGAGTGCCGGTTCCGGCGGAGGAGGCGGAAGCGCCTCGGTGTATGCACGGCAAACGGAAGAGGTGATGCCCATGACGGAAAATCTACCACATGTCACCGTTAGCCAGAAGCATCGTTTGGAAATTTTAGAAAATTATCCTCATGTGGAGCTATCCGAAAATGTATACGCTGTCACCATTCTCCGTGAGGAACTGGAAAACATTCTTCAAATTACAATAGACATTGAAGAAAAAATGGAATATATTATCGAATTCACCGTAGAATAGTCCTTGATGCTAAAAAAGCTGTAATACGATTGTATTGCAGCTTTTTTGCTATCTCCCTTTTCTTTCTTAGATTTACATAGACTGGGGAAGTCTGGTTTTATCAATACGAATGACATATTCGATATAATCGTCGGTTTCATTTTTCTTAGAATCTGCCGAAACGCCGGCTTTGGTCATCATTTCCACTGCCTGCTTTACGGTATTGGAAAAAATGCGGATATCCTTAAACAAAGGAATCATACGTTTTTCTTTTTTCTCACGGGATGCCTTTTCCAAAAGCATACGGTCGATGTATAGCTCAGTCTCTGCCACGTTGAGATTCCGCTGCAAAATGGTATTCAACACCTTGAGGCGTTGTTCTTCACTTTCCACGCGAAGCAAGGCTCTGCAATGGCGTTCGGACAATCCAAATTCGATGGCTCTGGCTTTGATTTCATCACTTAATTTCAGCAAACGAAGCTTATTGGCAATGGTAGACTGCTTTTTTCCCAGCTTAAACGCAAGCTCGTCCTGCGTATAGGCAAATTCCCGCATCAGCTTATCATAAGAAACCGCTTCTTCAAAAAACGTCAAATCTTTTCGCTGCAGATTTTCGATTAAGGCAATCAAAGCGGAAGCGTCCTCGTTCACGTTCATCACCAGAACGGGAACCTCTTTTAATCCAATCAGCTTTGCGGCTTTGAGGCGGCGTTCCCCTGCTATCAATTCGTACGTGTTATCGTTCAGCTTTCTCACAGTCAATGGCTGAATAATCCCACAGGAACGGATAGACTCTGCCAGCTCCAAAAGTGGTGCTTCCTCAAATATCTTTCGGGGTTGATTGGGATTTCTTAAGACCGCCTCCACCCCAACCGTAATTACTTTATTTTTTGCTGTCAGATTTTCCATAAAGCTCATTCGTCACATTCTCCCTCTCATAAAATTGGAAATTTTTACCATTTATTGTATTATACTATGGAATCAGCTAAATGTAAAGAAAAATCGTTCGACAGCATTCAACAGAAGAAGTGAGGAACAACTCCGAATATAACTGCATATAAGGATAGTGACATCTATACCGAAGAAACTGTTTCATTCGTTTTTTGGAAGCGAGTCACACAAAATCGTCACTCACATATATTGATGGTGAAGGGATTTTCTTCGGAAGATGCCAAAAAATAAAAGAAAAAAGAGGTATTTGTTATGCAATTATTCAGAGGTTGTAGAGAAGACGGTTGTAAAGACGACACCATTTTATGGTTTATCATTCTGTTTGTACTGTTATTCTTCTGTGGTGGCTGCGGCACTGACAACAGAACCGCAAATAACTGCTGCTGCGACTAATTACATGAACTGCGCACCGGTCCCATAAAACACTTTTTTTAAGACCGGTAAAACACCATCTGAAAAAGGAGAATACATTGTGAACGGATTATTTCAAAACGATAACTGCTGTTGTCAGAATCCTTGCGAATCCTCCCGCAACTATTGCTGCAACGATCAGAACGACAGCTGGATTATCGTAATCATTATTATTGCTGTTGTGTTGCTGCTTTGCTGGAATAATTAAAACGCATAATGTTTCAGCAAACAAAAAAGCTGTGCAGAAAATGCACAGCTTTTTCTTATGAATGAGCAAAACTGTAAGCCGGGTTCTGTATTCGACAGCCATCTATCTAGGATAACCATTGCTGATTACCTCAAGCCACAATTCGCACAGCCGAGCAAGCTATCGTGCAGTCTTGTGTTGCTTCGGGTGGGGTTTACACGGCCAATCCGTCTCCGGATTGCCGGTGAGCTCTTACCTCGCCTTTTCATCCTTACCGAATGCGAAACATCCGGCGGTTCTTTTCTGTTGCACTATCCTTAGAGTTGCCTCCACCGGTCGTTAACCGGCACCCTTGCTCTGTGAAGCCCGGACTTTCCTCATGGAAAACAAAAACTGTTTTCCCCGCGACTGTCTGTTTTACTCAAACAGCTACTATCATAGCACAGGTCAAAAAATTTGTCAAGAACATTCGTTTTTTAGAGCTTGACCTTCATCACGATTTTCCGAACCGCTTCGCTTTTCCCCTCAAACGCCACACAAGGTCTGTGTGCATCATTGGGAAGAAGCACCACAAAATCACCGGGGGTCAGACAAAGCTTGGAGGTGGTATCATCCACCTGATAAAAAGCAGCATCCCAATCTTCACGGTAAGCGTCCGAAAGCTCTGCTTTTTCAATATCCTTCACATACATGGTTTCCTTGCCGGACACCATAAACTGAATATCTATATACTGTTCGTGAGCTTCCATTTTGCCATCTTCGGTTACAGTATTATATGCCTGAACCGATGCAAAAAGATTTTCCCCGTCAATTTCGTGTTTGCCGGGTTCCGGGAAGTTTTGAAAAGCTTCCTTCAAAAAAGAAAATGCTTTTTCATATGCAGGATGAAGGGTAACATACTGTTCACAGTTTTTAATGTTATCAAAAATCATATCGATTCTCCTTTCTTACGGGCGCAGTCCCATTCCGCCTTCTAAGGTCAGGGTTTCACCGTTTAAGTATTTGAAATCGGGATTTGCCAACTGCACACATACTCTGCCGATTTCGGTTTCGGGGTCACCAAAGTGACCTGCCGGCGGCATTTTTACATTTGCTTTGAAGGCATCGGGATATGCTTTTTCAAAGTTTTCCAGCTGTGCGGTCCAAGCAAGAGGACATACCACGTTGGTGTTGATGCCATCTTTTGCCCATTCGGTTGCAGCCACACGGCTGAGTCCACGGATACCTTCTTTTGCAGCTGCATAAGAGCACTGTCCGTAATTGCCAAAAAGACCTGCTCCGGAAGCAAAGTTGATAATCGCACCTTGGGTTTCTTTCAAATAGGGATAGCAAGCTTTCATGTAATAGAAGGTTGCATATAAGCCGGAATACATTGCCAAGTCAAACTGCTCGGTAGTATGGTCCTGAATGGTAACACCGGATGCAGAAGCCTGTGCATTGTTGATTAACACGTCAATTCTGCCAAAAGCTTTCATTGCTTCCGCTGCCACCATTTTCGCCGTTGCTTCATTATCTGCTCCTGCAGAAATATCTGCAGCCAGTGCCAGCACCTTGATGCCGTAATTTTTTTCCAGCTCTTCTTTGGCTTTTTCCAGTTTTGCTACATTTCTTCCGGTAATGACCAGATTTGCACCTTCTTTTGCATAAGCGGTTGCAATTCCGTAACCGATGGAGCCGCATCTGCCGTCAGAAAGCACTGCATAGCCTGCTCCGGTAATAATTGCTGTTTTTCCTGTTAAAAATCCCATAATAAATTCTCCTTTTTATATGATATTTTTAATTTACATATTCGCTTTATAAACATCTGCCACCTCAGTAATGGTGATAAATGCTGTTTCATCAACCCGATGCACAATTTCTCTCATTTTAGAAATCTGGAATCGGTCCACAATGAAATAAATCACTGTTTTTTCCTGATTGGAATATCCTCCGCGGGCTTCTATTCTGGTTGCGCCGCTTTCAAATGTCTGAATCAGCTCATCACATACCTCGTCTGGCTTCTGGGTAATAATCATTGCCGCTTTGGAACGGTCAAAGCCTTCTACAATAAAGTCGATGGTTTTCAGTGCAGCATAATAGGTCACGATAGAATACAGCGGTAAAATCCAGCTGTTTAATACCATTCCGCAAATGATATACAAAATCACATTGTAAATCATAACAAAGGTGCCAACTGTTAACCCCAGCTTTTTTGCAAAGGTAACCGCCATCACTTCGATGCCGTCAATGGCGCCGCCAAAGCGTATGGTCAATCCGCTTCCCACTCCCGAAATCAATCCGCCAAACAATGCACACAAAAGTAAATCATCGCCGGCAAAGGGTGAAGAAAATGCAACATCCAAAGGCAGCACATCGGTAATCAGCCATGCCCCCAAAGAGTAAATTGTAACTGTGTACAACGAATAAACCGTGAAGGAAAGTCCTTGTTTTTTATATCCGAAAATAAACAGCGGAATGTTCAGAATCAAAAGAAAAACAGATAAAGACAAATACTCCGGTGTAATTTGAGACAACAGCATAGACGTTCCGGAAATGCCGCTGTCATATAATTTGACAGGTGCCAAAAACACCGTAACACCAAACGCATTGATCAGCCCTGCAACGGTCAGCAATAATAAATTTTTCAGTTTAATTTGTTGTAAGCGCTCCTTCACAGATTTCCTCCTATCTTTTTGTTTCGTGACGGTTTGTTGTATGCACGATCTTTTTCACACCGCTATTGCCATAGTCGAAGCTTCAGAAATTCGTCCATCAGCTCATACCCTTTTTCGATATACAAACCGGATTTTCCGGCAGTTTCTTCAGAATAGTAATCGCCTTTTACCTCTTTTTTGTTATAATAAGCAAAGAACGGAACCGGATCTCTTGCATGAGTACCGGTGGCAATGGGTGTTGGATGGTCAGGAAGCACCAAAATCGCAAATTCCTCTCCGCTTTTCTCTAAAAAACCACAAACGGGACCGATTACCTTTTCGTCTATCAACTCGATTGCCAGCTTTTTATTTTCTGCTTCAAAACGGTGACCGCACTCATCCGGTGCCTCAATATGCAAATACACAAAGTCGTCGCCTGTTTTTAATGCCTCGATACAAGCCTGTGCCTTTCCCTCAAAATTGGTATCAATATTTCCGGTAACACCTTCTACCTCAATAGAGCGCATACCGGTCAGGATGCCAATGCCTTTTATCAGGTCCACTGCGCTGATCACAGATCCCTTCACCCCGAATTTTTCCTGAAAGGAATCCATTTTTGGACGTTTCCCCTCTCCCCATATCCAAATGGAGGAAGCAGGCTTTTTCCCCGCTTTCACCCGTTCTATATTATAGGGATGCCCTTTCAAAAATTCATAGCTTTTTTTCATAAGAGCAAGAATTTCTGTGTCTTTTGGCAGATATTCTTTCACACCACGCTTGGAAATATCATGGGGAGGTATCAGCTTGCCCTCCACCCTCTTATCCGACAACACCAGTAGATGCCGATAAGAAACGCCGGGATAAAGCCTGGTTTTATCATCATTTAGTACCTTTGATAAATCTTCAATTAATTTTTTTGCATCCTGCGTTTTGATTTCGCCGGCGCTGTAATCCTCCATCACCAAATCTTCGTAGTCGCCCTCTCCGGACAAGGTTACCAGATTAGCACGAAAAGAGGTTTCATGTTCCGCAAGCATCACACCGATGCTTGCCGCCTCCAGAGGAGAACGCCCGGTGTAGTAAATATCCGAATCATAGCCCATAACAGATAAATTGCATACATCACTCCCCGGTGATAAGTGATCGGGCACGGTTTTCAAGGTGCCTAAAACTGCTTTTTTGGAATAA
Organism: Clostridia bacterium; assembly: GCA_017468465.1. Lineage (GTDB taxonomy): Bacteria > Bacillota > Clostridia > UMGS1840 > UMGS1840 > SIG452. The sequence continues at coordinate 10,733 of JAFUIN010000002.1, read as the reverse complement.
TAGTCCATGTTTGGGGTATGTGCTGCCTCGAGAGGTGTTTTGTTGTCAAAGTCACGAATCTTAAGGTCTGCCATCCCGTCACACAAAAAAACTACATACTTCATTTTTCTTCCCCCATTTCTATGTTGTCAAAACTCCTTCTGTATTTTTGGGTTTTGTTTTTTATGTAAAGACTATTTTTTAATTTATATTATAAAACTGTATAATCCGGATGTCAATCTTTTTAGTGATTGCGAGGCATAAGGTTTAGATGCAACTTGTTTTGTCGATATAATCTTCCAAATTTTGACTATACGGAAAGCATCGCATAAAAGAACTTACTAATTCTTTATCTTCGCTTAAAATCAAAGTCAACGAACTATCCCAAGGCACAATTTCTATCTTTGATAAAGGATGCTGAAGTGTTAGCGGTTTATTCCAAAAACCTGTATACCCATCTGCATAAGGCAAATCATATTTTAATACTTCTGACAATTCGATGCTTTTATCAAATCCTGACAATACAGCCCATATCCACTGAAAATCTTCTTGATTGACCATTTCGGTTAATTCTTCACCTGATACCCAACAATACTCTTTGTTTAATAACTCTTTTATTTTTTCATTATTAGGATAACATTCACAGTCTGTGATTAACCAGTTGTATTCTTTTTGCTTGTTATCAATCGCATCAAATACTTTTTTCAAATATGTATAATACTTTTCGCCTTTTTCATTAACTGCTCCATAAACCACATAATCACTTCCTTTCGACAATATCCGACTTTTCTTCATAAAAGTTCTCCTCTCCAAACAGTAAAACGACATAATCCACTTAATTCGTCAACTTCTTATTAATTATCTTCGACAAAATTCGATATCCTTCATATAAAACCTGTATAATCCGAATACCACGCATCAAAGGCTCGTCAATTTCAAGCAATGCTTAAAATCATTTCATCACAAACCACAAAAACACCACATGAATTGCAAAAAACAAAGGCACCAAAATCCGAAATTTCATTTTCGCGGTTTTATGATTAAAAATAATCATTCCAAACAAGGCACCCGGAGTCCCCAGACAAAATGCAGTGGTCAGAAGTGTTGCTTCGCTGATTCGCCGCATCTTGCTTTTTGCAAACAGCTTATCCAGCCCATAGAGCAAAAACACGGCTAAATTCCAGCCTAACAAAATAAGGGGGACTGTTTTCACAAAAACCACCTCCAAAATTATTCAAACAGCACATCGCTTGACGGACTAATGATGTTCACAATGGTTTTTCCGGGATTCAGCTCTAACAGACTGCCGTCAGACCGCTTGAAAACGGTGTCTTCCCTTCTGCCTGCTTTGGACCAGGTAATTTCTTCATATACCCCATTGGTAATATAATACCCTTTGCCCGACCCTGTGGTATTGATGTTTCTGCGGTCGGTTCCGTCTCCCAATGCTGTGTCGTAAATCAGTTGTACCAAAATGTTTTTCACGGTGAGAACTTCTCCGTTCTGCATAACGTGGGGTTGTCCCAAAATGCTCTTTTCATACAGCATGGTTTCCGGATTATAGGTATAGCCGGTCCGATAATGATAGGAATACTTCATAGAAATTTGATTTGCCGGATTTCCGGTGACAGGTGTATAAAACTTGTTGGCATATACCATTCCGTTTTTTCGTTTGGTTTCCAATGAAAAGCCTTTTCTTTCCGCTTTTTCTTTGATATTTTGGATAGAAGTGTAGGCACTGTGCCAGTCTCCTTTGAATTTTTGCTCACGCCAGAAAATGTCCCCGTCTTCTCCCAATACACCGTTAATTTTCTTGATGTTATAGGCAGAAATGTCCTGTGCCGCTTTGGGACTCCATCCAAAATGCGTATAAATAGCGTCGTTTTCCATCACATAATCTAAAAAATAGTGACGAGAAGAACGAACCGGCCCAATTTTTTCCGTATCGCATCCTTTATAAAATGCCATAAAACGGGTAGAACCGCCTTCTACCACCATTTCATAAATCAGATACGCCTCATTTAAGCCGGCGTGGGGACGGGCATCCTTGTTATCGTTGTCCACCATGACGGCAATGGGACGCTCTTCGGTATTCACATAAGTATTCAAAAACACTTCCTCCGGTGACGGAGTCGGCTCCGGAGTAGCGGTAGGAGTGGGCGACGGCGTCGGAACAGGCTCTTTTCCAAAATTTGCCGTGCATGCCGACAGCAGTAAGGCAACCAACACCAATAATACCAGAATGCGCTTTTTCATAAGAGCTCCTCCTTTAGAAAAAGGTGATAGAATTAAAACCAATAAGGCTTTGCCCAGGCTTTTTTTCCGGCTTTGTCACGAAGCTGGACCCAAATGTAAGGCGAAATGGCACGAAGCCCGGAAATATCTATGGAAACATCGGTCAGACAGTCAGATTCCTCTAATTCTGCCGCCTTATATGCCAGATACTTGCCATGCACAAACACGCCGCAAACCGGAGAACACTGTACCCGAAGCGTATCTCCCTCCAGCCATATATTATGAAACACAGGTCCTGTGGATGCAAACAGCGCTCCCCGGTCCATTGCTTCAATCAACGAAGAATAGGTTAATTGCGGTGCTTTTACCATGGTGAATCCTTGAAAATATTCCACAAAAGGACTTCCGTTTTCAAACCGGAGGTGACAGTCATCACCACCAACGGGAAAAGCTTTTCCCCCTGCCCGAAGAAAATACTCATAAAAGGCAGAATCGTCGGAATAGTTATTGAACATGGTACCGATGGAGTTGTAAACTTCCACTCCATCCATTCCTTTGATTTTCAGCAAATCCTCACAGCTCATATCAGAAAAAACAGGATGATTTACCGTTACGATACAATTTTTCTCCCGAAGCTTTTCCACCGTCTCGTTAATTACGTCATAACAAAGGGGCAAAGACGGAATCGTAAAAGAAGTGTTATCATCACGGGCTATAGCGTTGATATGCACTGTTTTTCTGGTGTAGCCGCTTTCATCGCGATAGTTAAAATCCACTTCTGTTCCTGTTAGCGCAACAAAAGAATCGTCGGTCAATTCCGGGTGCGGCACACATGCTCTGTGGTCGGTAAACGCTACGCCGTGATACCCTTCTTTTTTATAGATTTCCTTCAGTTCTTCCGGCGTAAAATGCCCGTCTGTAATGGTGGAATGACTGTGTAAATTCAATTTATACAGATTCCCCTCTTTTGGCAAAAGGTGAATCACTTCATCAGACGGTTCTCTTTTTTTCACATCCGACGGCACAATAATCCGTTGCATACTATCAAAACTCCTTTCATCACTCAAAATCTATTCCTATCTAAGGCTCCCTTGTGTAAAGGGAGCTGTCAGCGTAGCTGACTGAGGGATTGTTTTACTGCATTGTCAATATACTGACATACTCCCTCAAAGTTTTTTAATACATCCAGATTTGATATTCTTATAACCTTTATCCCACACTGTTCTAAATACTTTGTTCTCTTTTCATCATTTACAATCCCTTCGTCTCTTCGAGCCACCTCCCCTTTCACAGGGGAGGCTTTTTCGTCAACATTCGACATATCCATATTGCTCATATCAAATTAGGTCCAGAAAATCAATCAAGATTTGAAATAAAACATATAATCGCTATGATGAAACAAATTATACTAACAATTCCACAACCACTTGAGTTCCCACTATTAGTATTATAGTTATAAGTTGACATTTCTTCTTCGTGTCTTTTTAAATTTTTCTTATAAAGGTCATTTTCAACCATTTCATCATACAAATCATCAGTTCTTCCATTTCCATCCCAATCATTTATTGCCATAATAAATACTTCCTTTCTACTTTTCGACAAATTTCGACAATATTTATATAAAGACTGTATAATCTAGATGCCACTTATAAAATGAATAATTAATAATGAATGATGAATAATTGTGGTTGAAAATCGCAAAGCGATTTTCTTTTTATTTCAAATGTGAAACATTTGTTCCTAAATTTTTCACTATTCATTATTCACTTTTCACTATTCATTGATTTCATCTTTTTGATGAAATCTTTATAGCCTCGTGTCAAGTTAAGCATAAAAAATTTACGTTTATACAATCACTTGTTTTGCTTTCATATATAAATTTTGTATCACCGATCTCAAACTCTGTTTGAAATTATTATATCACATAAAATAAAAAATGACAATACTTGTTACAGTATTGTCATTTTTCGTTATAGTGTAATAAAGATATGTTTTTCCGCCGATTCTTTGGCTTTTAAGCATAGGTAAGCACTTTGAAGCCCATCTTTCAAGCTGGAGCGGGAAGTGTCCCCGTTTAAGATCGCAGCAAAATCACGAATCAACACATAATCACCGCCGCCGTGACCGCCTCCCGATTCCGGACGAACCTTAATGTGTTCCACCTTACTGTCATTGTGCCAAAAAAGCTTGATTTCGTTGGTGACCCAATCAAATTCCACAGTTGCTTTCTGCCCAATCATGCGCATGCCTCTCTTGCCTGCTTCCTTTCTTGCCACAAAATTCTGGGTATATACTGCATGCATTCCGTCGGGATAGCGCATCATTATGGTTGCACTGTCGTGATTTCCCACGTCCTCACCGTAGGAGCAGTATTCTCCGTTGGGTTCATCGTGCGCCTGTTCCCGAATCACTTTTGTGCTTTCGTAACAGGTATCTATTTCAGGACAGTTTTCACATTTTAAGTCAGCAGGTTTGTTGCCCTTATATACCATTTTGGACTCCATTGCGCAAATTTCCACAGGCTGCATACCCAACACATAATTGATATAGTCAAGGTCATGGGTTGCCTTCTGCAAAAATAAACCTCCGGTAATCCTTTCGTCACGATACCAATATTTATAATACACTCTGCCATAGGGTACATTGTTATAAGCCTGAATCTGCGACAAGGTTCCCAACGCGCCGCTTTCGTAGATTTCTTTCACTTTTTGTAAAATGCCGGTCAATCGCAGCGGAAACGAAGTCATTCCGACTCCATTGGTAGACTCCACAACCTCTTTCAGCTCCCAATAATCTGCTTCATTCTGAACCACAGGTTTTTCTAAAAACAGAGGAAGATTCCGTTTTAACACTTCCACCGCGTATTTTTTATGAAGGTCACAACGGGTAGCAACAAAAACGCCGTCCAACTGTTCGTTCTCCAGCATGTCTTCTCCCTTTTCGTAAAAGTGCACTGCCGCGATATCCAACGATTTGATATCGCTCACTCGTTTTTTTGCCCCCTCCAGATCCGGGTCTGCTACCGCCACAACCTGAAGTTCCGGAAAATAGCCAAACTCACTGATGATCAGAGACTGCATGCGGCCTCCCATTCCAATAATTCCTATTCTTTTCATGATCAAACACCTCCTGCTACCGATTCCATCTGTGTGCAATGATGGAGTGCTTTTTATTCCATTACAGTGTAGCACAAAAAATAAAAAATGACAATACTTGTTACAGTATTGTCATTTTTTTACTTAGTCAGTTAAATTGTCAAAGTAGCCCTGCACCAACACGATGGGAGTTCCCTTATCGCCGGAGCCGCTGGTTAAGTCACAAAGAGAACCGATCAGGTCGGTCAAACGACGGGGAGTGGTTCCCTGAGATGCCATACTGCCCACCAGATCACTGTCTTTTTCGCGGATAGCACTTTCGATTGCTGCTTTTAATTCGTCGCCTTTTAAGTCCGCAAAATCGTTATCTGCCAGATATTTCAGCTTCAGCTCGTTGGGTGTTCCTTCCAGACCTTTGGTATAAGCCGGAGAAACAACCGGGTCAGCCAATTCCCAAATTTTTCCGACCGGGTCTTTGAAAGCACCGTCGCCATACACCATAACTTCGATGTTTTTGCCGGTGCGTTCCTTGAGTTGCTTCTGCACAGTTTCTACCATATCAAAGCATTCGTGGGGGAACAGCTTAATGGTGGTTTCGGTGGATTTGTTGGAACCCAGCAAGCCGTATTTTTCGTTATAACCGCTGCCATCCACACTTTTATTTAAGATTTCATCCAAACCAACCACACATTTTGCTCCTGCAGCTTTTAAGATACGTTTGGTGCGTGCACGACTGTGAATGTCACAGTTTAACACACAATCTGCAAAATCAAGAATTGCACGGCAATCATTTGCCAGAATAATTTCTGCTTCTGCACCGCAGGAACGAATTAAATCGCCATAATATTGCACATAATCCACATTGGTAAAGGGATGGGGATTTTTGCCAAACAGCTCTCTGTATTTTGCTTCGGTTAACACATCGGTATAAGGATTGATGCCGGCTTCGTCCAACTGGTCTAAAGACACCAACGCATTTCCCACTTCGTCACTGGGATAATTCAGCATTAAAACAACTTTTTTTGCACCCATTGCAATTCCTTTTAAGCAAATTGCAAAACGGTTACGGCTTAAAATGGGGAAAATTACTCCCACAGTTTCTCCACCCAGTTTATTTTTTACATCCTTTGCTATGGCATCCACAGATGCGTAGTTCCCTTGAGAACGGGCAACCACCGATTCGGTTACCGCTACAACATCACGGTCACGAAGGGAAAATCCTTCTGATTCTGCTGCTTCTAATACGCTGTTTACCACGATGGATGCAATGTCGTCTCCTTCACGGATGATGGGGCAACGCACACCACGGGATACAGTACCGATTTTTCTTTCCATAAAAAAACCTCACAATTCAAAAATTTATTTCAATAGGTGTATTGACATTTTTACCAGTTCTTATTATAATACAAATAACATTATAAGTAAAGCATATATTTCTTACATTAACGATAAGGAGAGCTTATATATGAAAACCAAGTTGGATTATTATCGTGTTTTTTATGAAACTGCAAAATACGGGTCTTTTTCCACAGCAGCGGAAAAGCTGTATATTTCCCAGTCTGCCATTTCTCAATGTATTCATCAACTGGAAGAAGATTTAGGCACCAAGCTGTTTCACCGTTCCCGTCGGGGCGTTACGCTGACACAGGAGGGCAAAATGCTGTTTCCCAAAGTAGAATCTGCGCTGCTTTCCATCAGTCAGGGGGAAACGCTTCTGGCGCAGTTTCAGCATTTACACGCCGGCTCCTTAAAAATCGCTGCCGGTGATACGGTAACCGCCCATTATCTTTTACCCTATTTGGAAGAATTTCATACCAAATATCCCGACATCCGCATTGAAATGGCAAACTCCTATTCCTCCAACTTATTAAGCTATGTAAAGGAAGGCAAGTCCGAGCTTGCCTTTGTAAACCTTCCACTTTGGGATGAAGAACTAACGGTGACACCGTGTCTTACCATCCACGATATTTTTGTAGCCGGAGCATCAGCAAATATAAAAGCTTCCTACACACGGGAAGAGCTTTCGGAAGAGCCTTTGATTCTGTTAGAACAAAACTCCACCTCCCGACGCTATGTGGAAGAAGAATTCAAAAAAAACCGCATCACGCTTTCTCCCATTATTGAACTGGCGGTACACGATTTACTCATTCAATTTGCTTCCATTCATCTGGGCATTTCCTGTGTGGTGGAAGAATTCTCCAAAGAAAGCATTGAAAAAGGCATCATAAAACCCCTTTATTTAACAAATCCGCTTCCCCCTCGCTCCATCGGCTGTGCCTATTTGAAGCACAATCCGCTTTCACTGGCTGCACAGGCGTTTTTAGATATTATTAAAGCATAAAAAATGGTAGGCACCTGGCTAGTGTGTCTACCATTTTTTTCGTTATGATTGATTGTTTATTTTTGACCTTTTTCACGCATTCCCTTCACCGCATAAAAGGTGCCGCCATTCATAACGTGGTCCTTCACCTTTTGCGCAAAGGAAGAAGTTGCAACCTTTTCAGAAAGGTTTTCCTCGGTGGTATCTTTTGGAAAAACACAATGGATGATTTCGTTGTCTGAACGCTTTCCTACAGGAGTAAACAAGGTTTGAAACTTCAAAATGTTGGAATCGGGCTTCAGATAATGTTTCAAGGTGTCATCCAATAGCCAGGAGTCACAAAAATATTTGCTGTAAGGAATTTCCGGAAAATACTTGGGGAAAAATTCATCGGCCATACGAAAAGATTCCACGCATGCTTCATAATCCAGGGGACCGCCCTCCGGAATATGCACATCCACAAACCCTTCGCCAGGTGCAATCCCCATTTCTTCATTACCACCCGGTAGCATTAGAATAAAGAAATGAAGCCGTCCCAGGCAAAACAGCCGCATACCAAAATGCAGCCGAAGCCAATGGGTCTCCTCCAGCCACAGTTCCCCGCGAACCTTGCTCCATGTTTTTGTCCAGGTAACAATGTCCTTCATGGTATCGATCAGCACCGATTCGGGGATGCCCTTTTCTTTATATTTTTCGCCAAGCTGTTCTGCAAAATACAAATGGCGAAGTAAATTTTCCTTACCGTAGGGACTCCAACTGTCAGTGTCTTCAATGCGAAGGTCTTCCGGAACAGGAATTTCTTCTAAAATCTGATAAAATTCTTCGTCATATTCCTTCGGAAACTCCAAAAGCTTATACCATTTCTCAATAATTTGCTGTGTTTTTGTCATAGTAAATACCTCTGCTGCTTAATTATGTCAAATCAATATGTCATCCTCTGGCATAGCGGTGATTCAATTCTTTGAAATAGGCTTTATCAATGGAATGAAGCTGTTCTTTTGTAATGCGGAACTGCCAGTTCCCCTCTGCTTTCCCCGGCGTATTCAAACGAGTATCCGAGCCGTAAAAAAGCAAATCCTGAATAGGCAGAATCACCCAATCTGCATGGCTTTGATAAACGGTTCGAATCATACTTCTGCAACCGTTTCCCCAATCGCCCTCATGTCCACAATAAGAAAGCATTTCCCGTCGCAAATGGTCCGGCAGCTCCCACAGATATCCAAGCAAGGTGTTGTTATCGTGAGTGCCGGTATAGGCAACCGAATTTTTGGGATAATGATGGGGTTTATGTAAGCTATCTCCCTCGGATAAAAAGCCAAACTGGAACACCCGCATCCCGGGAAAGCCGCTGTCTTTTACCAACTGATGCACCTCGGGAGTAATGTCACCCAAATCTTCTGCAATAATCTGGGACTTTCCTGCCGCTTGCCGGATTGCACGGATAAACTCCAAACCAGGCCCCTTTTTCCAGCTACCCTCTTTGGCTGTTTTCGCATCATAAGGCACTGCCCAGTAAGATTCAAAGGCACGAAAATGGTCGATACGCACAGCATCAAACATGTTTGCCATATGAGAAATCCGATCACACCACCAACGGTAACCATCATTTTTCATATTGTCCCAATTATAAAGCGGATTTCCCCACAGCTGACCGTCCTCAGAAAAATAATCCGGCGGAACCCCTGCCACAAGGGTCGGTTTTCCCTCCTCTGTCAAGCTGAACTGCTCCCGATTTGCCCAGACATCACAACTGTCATAAGACACATAAATGGGCATATCACCAATCAGTTTGATGCCCTGCTCGTTGGCATAGGACTTGATTTTTTGCCACTGGGTAAAAAATTCATACTGAATCATCTTCCATGCAAAATAAATTTCCTCGTCGTAAGTGTCACATTCCCATTCATCCCAGGGAAGATGTCCGTTTGCCTCTTTTAACGCCATAAATCTGCAAAATGCCTCGAGCTGTGGACGCTCCTGGATAAACGTCTCAATTTCCAAAGAATTTTGCACCCGCTTTGCTGCTTTTTTCAACAACGAAAGCCGTTCTTCCCACAGCCGTTCATATTCGCAAACGTACGGAGTTTTCTGTTTTGCAGATTCCAGCTCTTCTTTTGTGAGGAGTCCTTTTTCAAACAAAGTGGTTAAATCCACAAAATAAGGATTTCCGCCAAAAGCTGAATAAGATTGATAAGGAGAATTGAACCGGTCTGCCATACAAAAGGGCAACACCTGCCAATAGGTAAATCCGCATTCCTTCAAAAAATCTATAAAACTTTTTGCTTCTTCTCCGAAGCTTCCGATAGAATACTCACCAAAAAGAGAAGAAATGTGCATCAAAACGCCGCTTTTTCTATCCATAATTACTATAATCCTTCAAAAAATATCTATCAAACCGAATTTATTATAGCATAAATTGATGCAGTATGCAAGTGCTTTTTCTTGTTTTTATTTATCCGAAATACTTGACAGGTTTCGGTAATCAGTAAAATCGACATTCCTCTAGCGAAGAATGTCGATTTTTAGCTTTTATGTACATAATAGATGCAGGTGATTTTAGTGAAATATCTCGCTTTGCTCAACGTGAAATAATTTGCGGTCAGTCGGGGGCGCATGGTCCCTACACGCAAATTGTGAAATAGAAAGCATTAGCTTTCTGTGAAATAAAATAAATCCTTTATCACACGCCGCAGGCATATTTCATATTGCAAAGCAATATTTCACGTGCAAAGCACATTTCACAAATCCTGAAAGGATTTATTTCATTGAAAAAGCAGAATGGTTCAGATGCTCTCTTTTTTTACCCCAAATATACATCCGTAAATAATTTGAGATACTTCTTCGATTGTCTTTTCGCATCCATCTTTAAGCCACTCTGTCACAACGGCAGTTATTCCATTAAGATAAAACATCATAGCATATTTTCTGTCAGTGGAAGGATAATTGTATCTTTCTAAAATCGGATTAAATATATTGTCATAAAGCCTTTGAAATATTTCGTTAAATCCAAATGAAACTGAATGTAATAAAACGGTTGAAAATGCAATTCTATTCTCCTTAATATATGACAAATATGGATGCAAATACTCATCCGATATAAAATT
>JAFUIN010000024.1 GCA_017468465.1 Clostridia bacterium | reverse complement strand
ATGGAAGGCGGTGAGCCGGTTGTAATTGCCAATGCGGAAGGCGCAAGAACCACACCCTCTGTGGTTGCATTTACCAAAACCGGTGAAAGACTGGTTGGTCAGGTTGCAAAAAGACAGGCAATTACCAATCCGGATAAAACCATCAGCTCTATCAAAAGAGATATGGGCACCAACAAAAAAGTAAATATCGACGGTAAAGCATATACTCCTCAGGAAATTTCTGCAATGATTCTGCAGAAATTAAAAAGCGATGCAGAAAGCTATCTGGGCGAAACTGTTTCTCAGGCAGTTATCACGGTTCCCGCTTATTTCTCTGACTCTCAGCGTCAGGCAACCAAGGATGCCGGCAAAATTGCAGGGCTGGAAGTGCTTCGTATTATCAACGAACCCACTGCAGCATCTTTGGCATATGGGCTGGATAAAGACACCGATCACAAAATTATGATTTATGACTTAGGCGGCGGTACCTTCGACGTATCTATCTTGGAAATTGGCGATGGTGTATTTGAAGTGTTGGCAACCAACGGTAACAACCGTCTGGGCGGTGACGATTTTGACGACAGAGTAATGAACTACCTGGCAGACGAATTCCAGAAAGAAAACGGCATTGACCTCCGTCAGGACAAAATGGCTCTGCAGAGATTGAAAGAAGCAGCAGAAAAAGCAAAAATTGAGCTTTCCGGCATGACCACTGCAAACATCAATCTGCCCTTCATTACCGCAGATGCAACCGGTCCCAAACATCTGGACATCACCTTAACCCGTGCAAAATTTGATCAGTTGACCGAAGATTTGGTAAAAGCAACCATGGAACCCACCAAAAAAGCAATGCAGGATGCAGGTCTTGCTCCCTCCGACATTGCAAAAGTTCTGTTGGTTGGCGGTTCTTCCAGAATTCCTGCTGTTCAGGAAGCTGTGAAAAACTTTATTGGAAAAGAACCCTTCAAAGGCATCAACCCCGATGAATGTGTTGCAATCGGTGCAGCAATTCAGGCAGGTGTTTTGGCAGGGGATGTAAAAGACTTGCTCCTTCTGGATGTTACTCCGCTTTCTTTGGGTATCGAAACCTTAGGCGGAATCTGCACCAAATTGATTGAAAGAAACACCACCATTCCCACCAAAAAGAGCCAGGTGTTCTCTACTGCGGCAGACAATCAGACTGCGGTTGATATCCACATTCTGCAGGGTGAAAGAGAAATGGCGGCAGACAACAAGACCTTGGGTAACTTCCAGCTGACCGGTATTCCTGCAGCGCCCAGAGGTGTTCCCCAGATTGAAGTAACCTTTGACATTGATGCCAACGGTATCGTTCATGTAAGTGCAAAAGATCTGGGTACCGGTGCAGAACAGAAAATCACCATTACTGCATCCACCAACCTGTCTGAAGCAGATATCGACAAAGCTGTAAAAGAAGCAGAACAGTTTGCAGCAGAAGATAAAAAGAAAAAAGAAGCCATCGACGTGAAAAACCAGGCAGACACCATGGTATATCAAAGCGAAAAAACGCTGACCGATGCAGGCGATAAGCTTTCTGCAGACGAAAAAGCAGGCGTTCAGGCTGAAATTGATAAATTAAAAGAACTCTTAAAAGGCGACGATACTGAAGCAATCAAAGCAGGTACCGAAGCATTGACCAAAAAAATGTATGAAGTAGCTTCCAAGCTGTATCCTCAGGGTGACCCCAACATGGGTGCAAACCCCGGTGCAGATATGGGCGGCAATAAAGCAGACGACGGTGCTTACGAAGCAGATTACACCGTGGTAGACGAAGATAAATAATCATTAGAAAAAGGAGTATTTCCGACAGCCGGCGCTGTCGGAAATACCTATGTAAACGGAGAGAACTATGGCACAGAAACGAGATTATTATGAGGTGCTGGGGGTTTCCAAGGATGCAACGGATGCGGAGCTGAAAAAAGCATACCGCCAGGTTGCCAAAAAATATCACCCCGACTTAAACCCCGACAATAAAGAAGCCGAAGCAAAATTCAAAGAGGCAAACGAAGCCTACGAAGTGCTGTCGGATTCTCAGAAAAGAAAACAGTATGACCAGTTTGGGCACGCTGCTTTTGAAAACGGCGGAGCCGGTGCCGGCTATGGAGCCTACAGCGATTTTGGCGGATTTTCTGACATTTTTGACAGTTTTTTTGGCGGTGGCTTTGGTGGATTCGGCGGTGGAAGCCGAAGAAACGGTCCCCAGAAGGGAAGAGACCTGCAAAAGAGCATCACCATCACGTTTATGGAGGCTGCTTTTGGTGCAAAGAAGGAAATTTCTATTCTGAAAAATGAGAAATGCGAAGAGTGCGGCGGCAGCGGTGCAGCAAAAGGTACCTCTCCCGAAACTTGCCCTGTTTGTCACGGAAGCGGTCAGGTCAGTCAGGTGCAACGTACCGCTTTTGGTGCGTTCCAGACTTCCGCTCCCTGTTCCCATTGTGGCGGAACCGGTCAGGTGATTAAAGAGTCCTGCAAAAAATGCGGCGGCAGCGGACAGCTTCGTAAAACCAAAACCATCGAAATCAACATTCCCAAAGGAATTGATGACGGGCAGACTTTGACCTTAAGAGGTGAGGGGGAACCCGGCAAACGAGGCGGTCCAAACGGAGATTTATACTTAGAAATCCGTGTGCAGCGGGACAAAATTTTCCAGCGTGACGGATATGATGTTTATGTAGAGCTTCCCATCACCTTTGCCGAAGCAGCTTTGGGTGCAAAAGTGGTGGTTCCCACTTTGGAAGGAAAAATCGAGCTGACCGTTCCGGAGGGCACCCAACCAGATGCCAAATTTGTGCTGAAGGGAAAGGGTGTCCCCTATCTTCGTGGCTCCGGCAGAGGAAATCAGTATGTGATTGTAAAATTAGAAGTTCCCAAAAAGCTTTCTCAAAAGCAGAAAGATTTGCTCAAAGAATTTGACAAAACCTGTGAGGGTTCCACCCACAGTAAAAAGAAATCCTTTATGGAAACCTTAAAAGATATGTTCAGCTAAATAAGAAGGGGCTGCAGCAACAAAAAAATTCTTGTTGCTGCAGCTTTTTTTATGTGTTTTACAATTCTTATGATTTTTGTGTAAAAGTGATTAAAAAAATTTTCCAAAAAAATAAAATTTATTCAAAAAAATACTGGAAATTCGGGAAGTATTGTGCTATAATGACGTTAGAATGTCATATTATGGGGTTTTGTATCTTAATCTCATAGAAAACAGTGTCCCAAAGACGGAATGAGGAAGAATTATGATTAGAGAAGATTTAAGAAATATCGCTATTATTGCCCACGTTGACCATGGAAAAACCACTCTGGTAGACGAGATGTTAAAACAAGGCGGTGTCTACCGTGAAAATCAGGTTGTGGAAGAACGTGTTATGGACAATAACGCCTTGGAAAGAGAACGCGGGATTACCATTTTGGCAAAAAACACCGCCGTTCATTACAAAGACACCAAAATCAACATTATTGATACGCCCGGCCATGCCGACTTCTCCGGAGAAGTAGAGCGTGTCTTGAAAATGGTAAACGGTGTTGTGCTTTTGGTGGATGCGGCGGAAGGCCCCATGCCGCAGACCCGTTTCGTGTTGCAAAAAGCCCTGGAATTGGGACACAGAATTATTGTTGTCATTAACAAAATTGATAAACCCGATGCCCGTCTGAACGAGGTGGGCGAAGAAGTGCTGGAATTACTTCTGGAGCTGGATGCCAACGACGAACAGCTTGACAGCCCCATTATTTACTGCTCCGGCAGAGCGGGCACCGCATCTTACTCACCCAATGTGGCAGGCACCGACCTTTCCGTTTTGTTTGAAAAAATCGTCAGCTATATTCCAGCTCCCGAAGGAGATGAAACCGGTGATTTACAGGTTTTGGTTTCTTCCATTGATTATAACGACTATGTAGGCAGAGTTGCCATCGGCAGAGTAGAGCGCGGCATGGTGAAGCAAAATCAGGAGGTTATGGTTTGCGACTATCATAACCGACGTGCTCCCCGTAAGGGTAAGGTGGTAAATCTTTACCAGTTTGATGGATTAAACCGTAAACAGGTAACCGATGCAAAGGTGGGAGACATTATTTACTTCTCCGGCATCGAAGACATCACCATTGGGGAAACCATCACTGCAGTTTCCAATCCGGAGCCGGTAGAATTTGTGAAAATTGGCGAACCCACTGTGGAAATGACCTTTTCTGTCAACGACAGCCCCTTTGCAGGGCAGGAGGGCAAGTTTGTTACCTCCCGTCAGATTCGTGACCGTTTGCAGAAAGAGCTTTTGAAAGACGTTTCTCTCCGTGTGAAAGACGGAGAAACCACCGATTGTTTCCTGGTTTCCGGCAGAGGAGAAATGCACCTTTCCATTTTGATTGAAACCATGCGCCGTGAAGGTTTTGAATTTGCAGTTTCTACCCCCAGAGTTCTTTTGAAAGAAATTGAGGGGAAAACTTATGAGCCAACTGAAAAATTGGTGATTGATGTTCCCGAAGACAGTGTGGGCTCGGTCATGGAAAAAATGGGGCTCAGAAAAGCAGAGCTTACCCAGATGGCACCGGTTGGCAATCGTATGAGAATTGAATTTATCATTCCCTCCCGTGGCCTTTTCGGCTATCGGAGCGAATTTTTAACCGATACCAGAGGAGAGGGTATTTTGAATACCATTTTCCACGAGTATCAGGAATATAAAGGCGAAATTACCAAGCGGTTTACCGGTTCCTTAGTTGCTTTTGAAACGGGCACAGCCGTTACCTACGGGTTATATAACGCGCAGGAACGAGGAACTCTTTTTATTGGCGCCGGCACAAAAGTGTATGAAGGAATGGTGGTTGGGTTCTCTCCCAAGCAGGAAGATATCAATGTGAATGTCTGCAAGAAAAAACAGTTGACCAACACCCGTGCCTCCGGCAGTGACGATGCGCTAAAGCTCACACCGCCCACGGTGTACAGCCTGGAAGCATCCTTGGAATTTTTGGCAGATGACGAGCTTTTGGAGGTTACTCCCCAAAGCCTTCGCATCCGCAAACGAATCTTAAACAATCAGTTAAGAGCAAAAGCAAGAAGCAGAGCTTAACTCTTGATAAAACGGAGGAATATAAATTATGATCAGAGCCGGAATTTTAGGCGTTACCGGATATGCCGGAATCGAACTGCTGCGGTTGCTTCTCAACCATCCCGAAGTGGAGGTTACCGCATTGGTGTCGGGTAGCACAGCAGGAGAAAAAATCTCCAATGTGTATCCCCACTTAAAAGGAATCTGCGATATGGTGTTAGAAGAGCTCAATGTGGAAGAAATCGCAAAAAAATGTGATGTGGTTTTCACCTCTCTTCCCCATGGGGCATCTGATATGGTCATCGGCAACTTATATAACGCAGGTCTCAAAGTAATCGACTTAAGCGGCGACTACCGCTATGATGATGTGGCAGTTTACGAACAGTGGTACAACACCACCCACAAAAACCCCGACCTTTTGAAAGAATCGGTATATGGCTTGTGCGAGCTGTATCGTGAAAAAATTAAAACCGCGCGGTTAATCGGGAACCCCGGTTGCTACACCACCACCTCTATTCTGGGGGCAGCACCGCTCATTAAAGGCGGGTTTGTCTCTACCGAAAATATTATTGTAGATGCAAAATCCGGTGTAACAGGAGCCGGCAGAGGCATTCATCTGGACTATCATTTCTGCGAATGCACCGAGAATATGAAAGCCTATAAAATTGCAACCCATCGGCACACTTCTGAAATTGAACAGGAGTATTCCAAGCTGGCGGGCAAAGAGGTGCTGATTAGCTTTACCCCTCATTTGGTACCTATGAAACGTGGAATTTATGCCACCATTTATATGAACTTAACCGACGATTATACCGACGAGGAATTGCTGGGTGTATATCGTAAATTTTATGAAAACTGTCCCTTTGTTCGCATCTACGAGGCTGGGAAAATTCCCGAATCCAACCATGTGGCAGGCTCCAATTATATAGACATCGGGCTGAAGGTGGACAAACGCTTGAAACGTGTAGTGGTGATTTCTACCACCGACAACTTAAATAAAGGTGCCGCAGGGCAGGCGGTTCAGAATATGAATCTGCTGTTTGACCTGCCGGAAACCACTGGGCTTATGAGTCCCGGATTCTATCTCTAAAGGAGGGCTTTTCTTATGAATATGGACGAACTCATCAAAAAAGCCAAAATTCTGGTAGAGGCAATGCCTTACATTCAAAAATTTTATGATAAAACCGTTGTCATTAAATATGGCGGCAACGCTATGATTAACGGGGAATTGAAAAACTCCGTTATGGAAGATATCACTCTGCTGAAATACATCGGCATGCACCCCATTGTGGTGCACGGTGGTGGACCCGACATTTCTGCCGCTTTGAAAACCTACGATGTGCAGTCGGAATTTGTGAACGGGCTCCGTGTGACCGACGAAACCACCATGCAGGTGGCACAGATGGTTTTAATTGGGAAAACCAACAAGGAAGTGGTTTCTCTGCTCAATGTCAACGGTGGCAATGCGGTTGGTATTTCCGGGATGGATTCCTGCCTTTTTACCTGTGAAAAGCACACCACCTCTGTTGACGGTCAGGAAGTAGATATCGGATACGTTGGCGATATTGTAAAGGTCAATTCCAAATTGGTAAGAAACCTGGCAGATAACGGATACATTCCCGTCATTGCCCCCATCGGTGTAGACGAAAACGGCCATAGCTATAACATCAATGCAGATACCGCTGCAGGCGTTTTGGCAGGCGCGCTGGAAGCTGAAAAGCTGATTCTCCTGACGGATATTGAGGGCTTGAAAATGGATGTGAATTCTTCCGAAATTATCCCCGAAATCAACAAAGCCGATACCCTGAAGCTTATTGACGACGGCATCATTACCCAGGGGATGATTCCCAAAGTTTTAGGCTGTCTTGATGCCATCGACAGTGGTGTAAAATCTGTACATATTTTAGATGGCAGAATCCCGCACTGCTTACTGCTTGAAATATTTACCACCGACGGGATTGGCACCATGTTCAAAGCAGAGTAAAATTGTTATCTTTTTCGTTTTTGTTCCTTTGCGTACATCTCGGTACGCGGCAGTAATGCGTCCGGTCATAAGAAACGATAAAATCATCCGATTTTCTCACCGTCTGCTGCACACATGATACGCGAGCGGTTACAAAAAATGAAAAACTCACTTATTTTTGATAAAAACTTTCTAAAGAAAGGATTTGATAACCTATGAAGCTGGCATTTTCCACGTTGGGATGTCCTGATTTTTCCTGGTCTGAAATTACTGCAATGGCGAAAGACTGCGGTTTTTCCGGCATTGAAGTAAGAGGAATGGGCGAGGGGCTTCGCAACATCAAAGGGAACCCTTTTTCAAAAGAAAACAGAGATAACACTGTGGCAGCTTTGAAAAAACTGCACATTGAAATTCCGTGTCTTTCTACCGGTTGTGCATTGAAATATACTGATAAAGCAGAAGAAACCAAGAAAGAAATCAAAGAATACATTCATCTGGCAGAAGCCTTAAACACGCCCTATCTTCGTATTCTGGCAGACCGTAATGCCGAGGTAGACGGCGAAGTTGACGATGACGCTGTGCTTGCTGTTTTAACAGAGCTGGTTTCCTATGCAGAAGAGCATCAGGTAACCTTGCTGGTTGAAACCAACGGCGTATATGCTGATACCAAGCGTCTGGCTAATCTTTTGAACAGTGTTGCAAGCGATAATGTGGGCGCACTCTGGGATGTGCATCATCCTTACCGTTTTATGAACGAATCTCCTGAAGAAACTGTGCAGAATCTGGGTGCGTATATTAAATACATCCACGTGAAGGATTCTGTTATGGAAGATGGAAAACCCTCCTACCGCATGATGGGCGAAGGCGATTTACCCATTGAAGCGGCAATGTTTTCACTGCGTTCCATCAACTACGAAGGCTATGTTTCTTTGGAGTGGCTCAAATCTTATGCGCCCCACTTAAACGATGCCGGCATTGTATTTCCCCATTTTGTAAACTATATGTCCGCTTATGGAACCGATCATGATACTCGTGGCAAGCTGCAGGACAACATTCGTAAAACAGGGAAATATGTGTGGCCCAAAGAGCATCTGATTGATTTGACCTTCCCCCAGGTGTTAGACCGTATGGTGGAAGAATTCCCCGACCAGTATGCTTTTCGTTATACCACCCTGGATTATACCCGTACCTATTCGGAATTTCGCGACGATGTAGACGATTTTGCAAGAGCATTGATTGCAATGGGTGTAAAGGCAGGGGACCATGTTGCCATTTGGGCAACCAATGTACCCCAGTGGTATATCACCTTCTGGGCAACCACCAAAATCGGTGCCGTTCTGGTTACCGTAAACACAGCGTACAAAATTCACGAGGCAGAATATCTGCTTCGTCAGTCAGATACACATACTTTGGTTATGACCGAAGGGTATAAGGATTCTGACTATGTGGGCATTATTCAGGAGCTTTGTCCCGAACTCCAAACGCACGAAACCGGTAAGCCCTTACACATCAAAAAGCTGCCCTTCCTCCGTAACATTGTTGTTGTGGGTGACAAGCATCCCGGTTGCTACACCTGGGAGGAAAGTGTGGCATTAAAAGACAAGGTTTCCGTGGAAGAAGTGTATCGCCGTCAGGCAGCCATCAACAAGCACGATGTTTGCAATATGCAGTACACTTCCGGCACCACTGGCTTCCCCAAAGGGGTAATGCTGACTCATTACAATGTAGTGAACAACGGCAAAAACATTGGCGACTGTATGGATTTATCCACCGCAGACCGTATGATGATTCAGGTGCCCATGTTCCACTGCTTCGGTATGGTTCTGGCGATGACTGCCTCTATGACACACGGGGTTACCATGTCTCCTATTCCGGCGTTTTCTCCCAAGAAAGGCTTAGATTGTATCAACAAAGAAAAAATCACCTGTTTCCACGGCGTGCCCACCATGTTTATTGCCATGCTGGGTCACGAGGATTTTCCGAAAACCGATTTTTCACATATGAGAACGGGCATCATGGCGGGAAGCCCCTGTCCCATCAAGGTTATGGAAGATGTTATTGACAAAATGAATATGACAGAAATCTGTATTGTATACGGTCAGACCGAAGCATCCCCCGGATGCACCATGTCAAAAATTACGGACTCTGTGGAAGCCCGTGTCAATACCGTGGGTGCAGCAATGTACGGCATCGACTGTAAAATTGTGGACCCCGAAACCGGCGAAGAACTGCCCAATCATGTGGACGGTGAATTTGTTGCCAAAGGCTACAACATTATGAAAGGCTACTACAAAATGCCTCAGGCAACTGCTGCAGCTATTGATGAAAACGGCTGGCTTCATACCGGTGATTTGGCACGTCGTGACGACAACGGCTACTACAAAATTACAGGCCGTATTAAAGATATGATTATCCGTGGCGGCGAAAACATCTATCCCAAAGAAATTGAAGACTTTATCTATACCCACGAAAAAGTGTCCGACGTTCAGGTAATCGGCGTTCCGGACCGTCAGTATGGGGAAGAAATTATGGCTTGCGTTATCTTAAAAGAGGGGGAAACCATGACCGAGGAGGAAATGAAAGAATATGTTTCTTCTCACATGGCAAAGCACAAAACGCCCCGTTATGTAGATTTTGTGGATGCCTTCCCCATGAATGCAGCAGGTAAAATCTTAAAATATAAAATGAGAGAGCAGGCTGTGGAAAAATTCAATCTTCACATTGATAATTCCATCGAAACAGCTTAAATACTTTTGCAATTTCTAAAAAGGAGAATCTGCCATGTATCAGAAAATTTACACTAAGGCACCTTGGTTGGATCAGTATATTACTCAGGTAAACAGAGACGCTCCGCATTCTCAATGGGGTGCTTATGAAACCAAAGAGCAGGCATTTACCTGCGATATTTTGGAATCTTCTAATGTAAAATGCTTAAACGGAAACTGGAAATTCCGCTATTATGATGAAGTGCCGGGTTATGAAGCCCATTTGGACAAAAATTTTACTGCCGAAATTCCCGTTCCCGGAAACTGGGAAATCTACGGCTTTGGCGAACCGATTTACACCAATTTTTCATATCCCTGGAGACATTATGAAACCGAAGGCTGTGTGGTATATCCCACCGACGATGGAGAAGAACGGGTGGTAAACGCTCCCAATCTTCCCAAGAAAAATCCCACCGGTATTTACGAAACCACCTTTACCGTTTCAGAGGACTGGTGCAAAAAAGATACCTTCCTTCAGTTTGACGGGGTGGAAACCTCTTACATTGTTTGGGTAAATGACCGGGAGGTAGGCTATGCGGAAGACAGTAAGCTGCCCTCTACCTTTGATATTACAGAATTTGTGAAACCCGGCGAAAATACGTTAACCGTTCAGGTTATGAAGCTGGCAACCTCCTCTTATATCGAAGACCAGGACTACTGGTATCTTGCAGGGATTTACCGTTCGGTATACTTAATTTCCAAACCCTCCAAGCGCATTGTGGACATGAAGGTGTTAACCGATTACGAACTGGGAAAAGGCAGCATCAGCGCTAATATTTTGTTAAACCGTGTGAATGGGTTTGCAAATGATACCGTAACATTTGAAATTTATGATGGAGAAACCCTGGTGTATCAAACCTGTCCTGAAATCGGCAGAGAATCCCGACACAGTGATCAGCTGCCCGATTGTAATGCAGCATTGATCAAAGCCTCTGTGGGTGAGGTAAGCCCCTGGACCCCCGAAACACCAAAGCTCTATACCGTCATTTGCACTTTAACCGACAAAGATGGCAACGTGCTGGATATTGAATCCTGCCGAATTGGTTTCAAACGGATTGAAACCATTAAGGGCGTGGTTCACTTAAACGGTCAGAGATTGATTGTGAAAGGGATGAATCGTCACGAACATCATGTATACACCGGCCGTACCTTAAGCCGGGAAATCATCATTCGTGAAGTGGAAAACATGAAGCGGATGAACATCAATGCAGTGAGAACCTGTCATTATCCTGCCTGCCGTGAATTTTATGAGCTTTGCGATGAATACGGCTTAATGGTAATGCTGGAATGCAACGTGGAAAGTCACGGCGTGTACGGTCAGCTGACCCGTAGTCCCGAGTGGGCACCTGAATTTGTAAACCGTGCTGCCCGTATGGTTACCTTCTATAAAAACCATGCTTGCGTTTACTGCTGGTCTTTGGGTAACGAAAGCGGTGTTGGTCCGGCTCACGCTGCAATGTATGGCTGGATCAAGGAATATGACCCCACCAGACTTTGTCAGTATGAAGGCGGTGAAATTTTAGCAGTCAGCAAACGAATGAGTGATACCCGTCCCTTTATGTATGCGCAGCAGTTTATGATTCGGGATATGATTTCCGATGTCAACGATGACCGCCCCATTATTTTGATTGAAATGCTGTATGAGATGTTGAATGCCGGCTCCGGTGTTCAGCGTTATGTGGACTGTATCTTAAAATATCCCCGTTTCCAGGGCGGCTTTGCCTGGGATTTAATTGACAAAGGCATCGCAACCAAGGATGAAAACGGTACAGAGTTTTACGGCTATGCCGGTGCATTCAACGAGTCGATAAGAGAGAAAGAATGTGCCCCTTTCTTTACCAATAATGGCGTAATGCTGGGCGATTATACCTGGAAACCCGGCGCATATGAACTGAAAATGGGATATATGCCCATCATCTTCAGAAAGCCCCATTATGACCACCGTGAAATCACGAAATTTGAAAACCGTTATCTTGTTTCCAACACCAACATGGCACTTTCCAGTGACCATTATGACGTGGTTGCCACCATTTACGAAAATGGCTATCCTATCAAAACTGTAAACGTAGATTTGCCCTTGCTTCAGCCCGGCGAAACCATCGACTGGACTTACAAGGTGGACTACGAATCCAAACCCAACTGTAAATATCACATTCTCTTTACTGTATATGCAAAAGAAGCAACCAAGGCTTACGATGCAGGTTATGAAATCGGCTATGCACAGTTTGAACTGGAACACGGCAAAACCGAGAGAGTATTTGTGCCTGAAGTTTTATCCAATTACACTGTAACGGAAGAAAATGATAACATTACAGTTACCGACGGAAGTTTTACCGTTGTATTTGGAAAAGATACGGGAACGGTAAAAACCATGGTAAAAGACGGCACTACTTATTTGTTGGACGGTTGGAGAAATCAGTACCAGCGTCCTGCATGCGGTACCAACTGTCCCGGAATGCCCTGGGGCAGAAATGTGCTTTGGGATGAAATGAAAGGCGTTTCTCCTGTTTGTCTTGGTGTCACCTACTATCAGGGCTCCGACGGCAGAGTGGTGGTTACTTCCGAAAACTGTACTACCGGTGTTTCCGGCTACCATATCTATTCTAAACTGACCTACACCGTGTTGAAGGATAAAATTCACGTGGATGTTGTTTACGATATGGATAAAGACCTCGGCGATATGCCCAGAATCGGGGAAGAATTGGTGATTCCCGAAGGGTTTGAAACCTTAAAATACTTTGCCTACGGCAGAAACGAAAGCTACTGCGACAGAATGCTTTCTCCTGTAAAAGCGGTCTATGAGAGCGAAGTGGAAAAAGAACATTTCCCCTTTAATCCTCCGGTAGAAAATGGTGGACATGAGTCCTGTGAATGGCTGGAAATCTCTGATGACAACGGTCACACCATGCGCATCGAAGGGGATTTACCCTTCCACTTTGACATTCATCATAACACCGTGGAAGATTATCTCAACGCAGGCTACGAGCATCGCTTAATACGCAGAAAAGAAAGCTATCTTCACATCGATGCCCGCCATGCCGGAATTGGTGGCGAAATGGCGTGGATTTCTGCGCTGTGTCCCGAAAATCGTGTAAATGCGGATAAGTATTTATTTGGTTTCGATATTAGGATTTTAGGGTAGTCTAAAAAATGATGGGGTTTGCAATGCAAGCCCCATTTTTAGACAACAAAAAAGCTGAATCGAAACGATTCAGCTTTTTTCGTTGCGCTTTTTGGTGGCAATTAGTCGCCCAGTCTTTCTCTGACTTTCGCAGCTTTACCAACACGTTTTCTTAAGTAGAACAGTTTTGCTCTTCTAACTTTACCGTGTCTTACAACTTCCACTTTATCTAAAATGGGAGAGTTAACGGGGAATGTTCTTTCAACACCGATACCGGAAGACAATCTTCTAACGGTAAAGGTTTCCTGAATTCCGCCGCCTTTTTTCTTAATAACGGTGCCTTCGTACATCTGTACTCTTTCTTTTGCGCCTTCTTTTACCTTAACATACACTTTTACGGTGTCACCAATCTGGATGTTAGGCATATCAGTTCTTAACTGATCCATAGTAATGGCTTTTAATACGTCCATGTCGAATCTCCTTTCTTGATAAGCGTTCTTTACACGACCGGAAAACCCTTCTTACTTTTTCCCAATGGGAGCTGCTTTCCCGTGCAAGAGGACCACTCCTTTTACACTACAGGAACATATTTTAACATAACTTCGCTTAAAAGTCAAGCTTTTTTACAAATTTTGTGAATTTTTTATCAGGTGTCAAAAATGCGGGGACTGCATACCTTAATAGTGGGGCAATCAAACCGGAATCAACGGATTTTTTTGAATCCCGAAAGTTTTTTGGGAAAGGATAACAACTATGAAACAAAAATTTTTAGCGGTCGGTGGAGATTTACGGCAGCTTTCCTGTGCAAAGCGGTTGCAGGAGCGCGGCTTTGAGGTTAAGGTTTACGGATTTTTCGACCTATACCTGAAGGGGTTAAAATCCGGCAGCGATTTGACAGCAGACCTTCTGAAGGCAGATTATGTTCTGCTCCCGCTTCCCGTATCAAAAGACGGTGAAACTCTGAACACTCCCCTTTGGGACGGAAAAATTTCCTTGACACACCTTTTGGAAACTGTTCGGGGCGAAACGGTCATATTTGGCGGGATGATTAAAAATTCTGCACTGGCAGCCCGTAATCTGACATATGACTATGCAAAAAACGAGGAATTTCTCATTAAAAACGCACAGATCACTGCAGAAGGAGCATTAGACATTATGTTTTCCGAGACACCCATTTCGGTGTTCGGTGCCAAGATTTTCATTACAGGATATGGCAGAATCGGGAAAATTTTATCCCGTCATTGCAAAGCTTTGGGGGCAGATGTTTTTGTTGCAGCAAGAAGTGAGCGGGATTTGTCCTGGATTGAACTGTCAGGTTGCCATCCCGTTCGTTATGATAGCTTCATTGATAGCCTTCCTGGGTTTGATATCATAGTAAACACTGTTCCAAACCAAATTTTCGGCAAAGAGCAGCTTTGCCGTATCAATCCGGACTGTCTCCTGGTAGATTTGTCATCTGTTCCCGGTGGTATTGATATGGAGGCTGCAAAAGAAATCGGCTTAAAAACTATATGGGCACTTTCACTTCCGGGCAAGATTGCGCCTTATTCTTCCGGTAATATTATTGCCGATACTTTAGTGAATTTACTGGAAACAAAAAAAATATCCCATAAGGAATGAGATACAAATGGAGAACAAAAAGGTTGGCTATTGCCTGACCGGTTCTTATTGTACCTTCCAAAAATCACTGTCTGCGTTATCTGACCTGTTGGAGCACGGGTTTGAGGTGTTTCCTATGATGTCAGAAAATGCTTATCGCACCGATACCCGTTTTGGTTTGGCAAAAGACTTTGTGGAAACCATCGAAAAAATGACCGGGAAAAGAGTGCTTTCCACCATTAGCGAGGTGGAACCGATAGGGCCGAAAAAATATATTGATGTAATGGTGTTGTCCCCTTGTACGGGAAACACCCTTTCCAAAATCGCAAACGGCATCACCGATACTGCTGCGACCATGGCGACCAAAGCTTCGCTTCGCAACGGCATCCCGGTGGTGATTGCACTTGCCACCAATGACGGATTGGGGCAATCGGCAAAAAGTCTTGGTGTAATGCTGCCGGTAAAAAATGTGTATTTTGTACCGCTTGCCCAGGATGACCCGATTAAGAAACCCACTTCATTGGTATGCGATTTTACCAGAGTCAGAGAAACGGTCCTTTCGGCAATGGAAGGAAAACAAATTCAATCGGTTTTGTTTTAGCTTGTTATAAAAGGAAAAAGACTGTCGCACTACATACAACAGGCGGCAGTCTTTTTTACTGCTCCGTGCTTTTCAGTTTTCTTCGCATCCGGTTCAGATGCCGTTCAAAATTTCCACTGTCTATAAATTCCGCTAAAATATATTGGTCTAACACGGGTACCGTACAGGAAAAGTTCCCCAATACAGCTTCATATCGGGAGAGCAGATGCTCCGGAAGAATCAGATATCCCATTCGCATGGATGCAGACAAGCTTTTGGAAAAGGTGTTCATATAGATAACCCGTTCATTACGGCATAACGAATACAGTGATTCCATTGGATTGCCGGGCAGAAAAAATTCGCTGTTGAAATCGTCCTCTACAATGTAGTTGGAATCCTTTGCCCAGTTAATATACTGATATCGTTTTGCTGCCGATGCAGTTACACCTGACGGATAACTGCGAAAGG
Organism: Clostridia bacterium; assembly: GCA_017468465.1. Classification (GTDB taxonomy): domain Bacteria; phylum Bacillota; class Clostridia; order UMGS1840; family UMGS1840; genus SIG452. Next base: position 2,137 of record JAFUIN010000024.1, on the reverse strand, counting down.
GGGTTACATGAAGCACCTGAAAATCACTTTGATAGAGTGCATCCGATAAAATGCCGTCCTCTGCCATTGGTAGCTTTTTCACAGTGACACCCTCTGCACTATAAACAGCTTCAATCTGGCGATAGGATGGGTCTTCAATGCCGAAAATTTTGTCTTTCCCCAATATTTTGACAACTGTTTCATACAACTGTTCCGACCCGGAGCCAATGATAATCTGTTGGGGATTGGCAACCATTCCGCGATAGCGGAGCAAATAGGAGGAAATGGCATTCCGAAGCACAGCACAGCCCTTGTTTGGTGATTTGATAAACAACTGCTCGCGTCGCTCTGAAATGACCTTTCTTACCGTCTTAAACCATAAGGAATATTCAAATTCGGGAACGGTAGCTGCAGATGGTTCCGGGAGCAGGGGAATAGAGATGGCTTTTGTTTCCCGCGGTGTTTGAAAAACATCCGGCTTTGCAATAAAATAGCCGCTTCGTTCCTTGGGAATAAGATACCCCTCATCAGTAAGCATCTGGCAAGCTTTTTCTACAGTAATTACGCTGTAACCTGTGCGGTCGGCAAGAATCCTTTTAGAGGGAAGCTTGTTTTCGTATTGCCCCGACAATATTTTTTCCTTCAGGGTGCGGTAAAGTGTGAGATACTTTTTTTCTTTCATCTGGTTATATAAAAAACTCCTTTTTTGATTATTTACTTATATTCAGATTTTTATTATAATATAAAAAACAATAAATGTAAAGAGGTTTTTTCATCATGAACTACAAACGCATCCTTACCATTCAGGATATTTCTTGTGTTGGACAATGCTCTTTGACAGTGGCACTGCCCATATTGTCTGCCTGCGGAATCGAAACTGGTGTGTTGCCGTCGGCAGTGCTATCTACTCATACAGCCGGCTTTTCCGACTTCACCTTTCGGGATTTAACCGAAGATATGCCGGGCATTTTGGAACACTGGAACAAAGAGGGCATTCAGTTTGATGCACTTTATACCGGCTATTTAGGCTCCCAAAAGCAGATTTCCTATGTGCTGGATATCTATGAGAATACAAAAAAATCCACATCTCTTTTCTTTGTGGACCCTGCTATGGCAGACAACGGAAAGCTCTATCCCGGCTTCGATACGGATTACGTGAACGCCATGAAAGCGCTTTCCGCCAAGGCTGATTACCTCATTCCAAACATCACCGAAGCCTGCTTTTTAACCGATATGGAATATCGCATGGAATATGACAGGGCATACATTGACACACTTTTGGAAAAGCTGTCCGGATTAGGCTGTAAAAACGTGATTTTAACCGGCGTTTCCTATCAGGAAGGCGAAACCGGCGTGGTGGTGTACGAAAAGGGGAATTATTCTTATTATGCGCACCAGATGCTTCCCAATAGCTGTCACGGAACAGGGGACATTTATGCTTCTGCTTTTGTGGGTGCTATGGTGAGAGGGAAAACCGCCTTTGACTCTGCCAAAATTGCAGCGGAATACACCATGGAATGTATCCGCGTAACAGCACAGCTGGACAATCATTGGTATGGCGCAGCGTTTGAGCCTGCCATTCCGAAGCTGTTGGAATTATTGAAATAAAAAAAAGAAGTTATCCGAGAAGGATAACTTCTTTTTTTTGGTGAGGATAAGAGGACCCAGTCGCAATGCGCCTTGTCTGCTCGTCCACCCAAGCCTGTGGCTTCGGTACCGGACTTCGCACCAACTTCGCTAAAAACTTGCCACCGGCAACTTTTTTTACGCTCGTTGCCTTCTTAAGGTTCAAGTCCTCTGTAATAATGGAAATAAAAAAGAAGCTATCCGAGAAGGATAACTTCTTTTTTGGTGCGGATAAGAGGACTTGAACCTCCACCGAGTTGCCCCGACTAGCACCTGATGATAGCGTCAACTCTGTGAAAACTTAAAAACCGCATAAAATCAGGGGTTTTAGACGAATATGAGTCTTGAAACTTCCTGATTTTTTTGCCAATTTCATTCTATGGAATTGGTAGAATGAAATTGAAAATGAAATATAATTAATTCAAAACAAATTAGTCGTATCGAAATGATGCGGCTTTTTTAATTACAGAAACGGAGGAATTAAAATGCCAAAATTAGATAGCAATTTTACAAACATACTAAATAAACTTAT
>JAFUIN010000023.1 GCA_017468465.1 Clostridia bacterium | reverse complement strand
GCGTCATACTGTGCAGTATAGGTAGCATTGCCGGTTACTGCAGCGATTGCTTTATCCCAACCAGTGAAGGTGTAGGTATACTGAGCATCTGCTGCTTTATCGGTAGTGCCTTTGAAGGAAGGAGTAGCACCGTAAGCATAGGTTTCGGTGGTGGTTGCACCATTAACGATCCAGGTAACGGTGTATTCATTTACAACTTTGTCATACTGAGCAGTATAGGTAGCATTGCCGGTTACTGCAGCGATTGCTTTATCCCAACCAGCGAAGGTGTAGGTGTACTGAGCATCAGCTGCTTTGTCGGTAGTGCCTTTGAAGGAAGGAGTAGCACCGTAAGCATAGGTTTCGGTGGTGGTTTTACCATCAACGATCCAGGTAACGGTGTATTCGTTTACAGTTGTGTTATACTGTGCAGTATAGGTAACATCACCGGTTACTGCAGCGATTTCTTTATCCCAACCAGCGAAGGTGTAGGTGTACTGAGCATCAGCTGCTTTGTCGGTAGTACCTTTGAAGGAAGGAGTAGTGCCTTCTACGTAGGTTTCGGTAGTGGTTACGCCGTCAACAATCCAGGTAACGGTGTAAGTTGCCGGTTCAGGCAGAACTAAGTCACAGTTTTCGTAATTTAACTGAGCCAGGTATTCCGGTTCAAAATCAGTATTGGTGGTATCTTCCGGAATAGGAGCAGTTTTAGATAAACGTAAGGAGTAAACGGTTGCAGTTGCAGTACCATTGTTGGTAATAGTAAAGGTGTTGGTACCTTTTCTTGCATAGATGTATTCAACATCGATAGTGCCATCGTTTGCACCGTTGTTGTTCCATCCTAAGTTTGCCTGATAAATATCACCATAGTAACCTAAATCAGATTCAATGATGAAGTGGTTGGTGTTGTTGTCGTCAATCTGCATCTGTAAGTAACGCAGACCGTTTTCATCTACATCAGCAGTAATTACAACAGAGCTTCCTGCAGGCATGGTTACAAAGTTGTTGCCTGCGGTTGCGCCACCTTCATAAGAGGTGATGAAGTTAGTGATGTTAGAGGAACCGTCATTTCTACCTAAGTAGATGTGGTTAGCCGGTAAGGGTAAGGTATCAACTTCTGCCTGTGCAATATAATCAACACCCTGGTTAGCCAGCTCGGTGAAGGTTAAGGTTGCAGTGGCATCAGTAGTTTCAATAATGTTTGCACCTTTGATTAAGTAGAAGTACTTCGCAGTACCTGCAGTTAAGGTTGCAGTGTGTCCGGTTTCGTTGGTAATGGTAACAGCTTTGTCACTGGTTACTTTATATGCACCGGTGTAGGGAGCAGTATAAGTAATAGTAGAAGCCGGAGTCGGGGTCGGAGTGGGTTCCACAACGGTTTCAGTTTTAACTAAGGGTAAATAGTCTAAAGAAGCAGTTGCTCCATTTACGTCTAATCTACCTAAGTCAATACCGGTGAATACACAGTTGTTGGGACCTACCAACTCAATAGTAATTACGTTTTTACCTTCTTTTAAGTAGATGGGCTGGTCAGCGTAGGAACCACTGGTCCAACCGGTCTGAGTCATGGTTTGTTCGGTATAGTAACCGTCTTCAGTAGATACTTTAAAGGTGGTAGTAGAGTCTCCGCCAATCCACAGGGCTTGTAACTGCATTGCATACACACCGGTGTAGGGAACGGTGATTTCATATTTACCCCAGTCACCAACAACCATGGTAAACTGACCATTGTTGAAGGGAGAAGAGGAGCTTGCCTGATAGTCCACACCTGCAACGGATTCTGTTCCGTTGGTTTTGGTGAAGGTGGTCATGGTGTAAATTTCACCAACATAACCGTTCTTATGAGATTCTAAGTCACCGAATTTACCGGTCCAGGGAGAAGCATCGCCACTGATGGTGGGAGTCGGGGTAGGAGCGGTAGTAGGAGTCGGAGTAGGAATCACAGTTCCGTCACCGGGGATTCTGTCTGTCCATTGTAACAGATATTCAAAATCCATGGAGTTGCCGCCGTCCATTCTACCGATATCGTAGTCTTTTAAGTAGAAGGAAGTGGTACCGGTATTTTCAATATAGAAGGTGTTGGTACCGGTGGTGAAGTAAATAGGCTGGTCCTGACCGGGGGTCATTCTGTTGGTCCAGGTATCTGCTTCGGTAATTGCGTAATCGCCATAGCAACCTTTGTCAGTGGTAACTCTAACATTTGCAGTACCGCTGATGGTGGGCAGTCTTAACTGGAACGCGTAGATACCAGTGTAAGGAATGTCGGTTACAGTAACGGTAGCAAATTCGCCGGGAGCCAAAGTAACATTGGGTTCACCGTCGGAGGTGTAACCGTTGAAGTAGCCGTCCTGATCCTGTGCTGCATATACCCAGGTTGCCTGTTTTTTGGTATTAGCCATGGTAGGAGTGAATCCTGCATCAACTAAATCCTGAGTTGCACCCAGCTGAATGTCAGAAATGGTGCAAGCAGCATCGCCGGTATTCATTACTTTTACAGTTGCTTTGCCAACGGGCAGATAGAAGATTTCATAATCTCCGTCGGTACCAGCAGTGTAGTACTGTTCGGTGGTACCAACAGCTAAATCGCCATAGTATTCATCGTTTGCAAGTACTCTTAAGGTAGTATCACCACCGGAAGCTTTGACTTTTAAGTAGTATAAGCCTTCGGTAGCAACGGGTACATTGAAGAGTGCCCAACCGTCTGCATCCATAGTGATAGCAGTGTTGTTCACATTGGTAACGCCTTCGTAAGAAGAAACGTTACCCCAGAAGGTACCTGCAGTACCCATTTTGGTAATTGCAGTCTGAGTGATCAGTTTGTTTGCTTCTTCTTCTAAGTCGCTGGTTTTCTTAACGAAATCCATATAATCCATAGAATCAAAGCCGGATGCATCCAGACGACCGAAGTCAAATTCGGAAATGGTGATGTTAGCATCGCCAACGTTTTCTACTTTAATAGTATTGTTACCTGCGGTGAAGTACATTGCCTGGTCCTGATACATTGCGGGGTTGTTGGACCAACCGGTGGTGGTGAAGTAGTAATCACCGTAGTAGTCGCCAACAGTTGCACGCAGGGTGGTAGGAGTACCAATGGATGCACATTTAATCTGCATGCCGTATACGCCGGTGTAAGGAGCATTCCAGGTGAAGCTTGCGGTGTCACCGGGAGCTAAAGTTAAGGAAGAAGAGGAGTTAACGGCAAAGTCACCGTAGTAACCGTTGAAGCCTTCCTGTACTTTTACGTTACCGGTCCAGGTCAGAGGAACTAACGGATAATCACCGGTAGACATGTAGTCTAACAGTCTCTGAGGAACATAGAATCTGTTGTTGTAGGGTTCCCAAACAGCAACCTGACCGCCTAAGTCAACTTTGTCGCCGTTGATGGTTGCAACAGACTGGTTTGCTTTAATAGAAACGTCAACACCGCTGAATTTGAAGGTAGCACTGGTGTTGGTAGCACCGTTTTCATCGGTGATGGGGGAGATGCTACCCTGAGAGGTAACGTTTACGAACAGTTCATCAGTTGCTGCATCTAAATCCACACCTAAGCAGTCTGCAATCCAGGGAGCAATGACAGTGTTATCAACTACATAGTTGGTGAAGTTTGAAAGGTTACCCGGAGTAGAAGCTGTACCGGAGGGCATGGTGATGCCGGAGGGAGCATAAATACACAGGGGAACATTTCTTGCAGTGTGGTCTTTAGAATCCCAGGTAACAGCACCGGTGCTGGTGGGATCTACACCGCTTCTGATGTTAGATACTGCAGTAGACTGATTTACAACGTTCATACCACCGGTATCATGGTCAGCAGTCATTACAACGATGGTGTCGCCTTTGCCTTGAGCATATTCGATAGCCCATTTACAGGTTTCGTCCCATTCAATGTAATCACCGATATTTTCCAATGCGTCATTATTGTGTCCGCCGGTGTCAATCATAGCAGCTTCGATCATAACTGCGAAGCCTTCGCTGCTGCCGTCCAATGCAGTAATTGCTGCTTTGGTCATATCCAGTAAGCTTGCATCGGAAGCAGATTTTTCAATGTCAAAGGGGTGGGTGTAACCGTTTAAGTTACTCCAGATTTTATCACCGCTTGCAACATTTGCTAAATCGGTTTTGTTGTTTACAAAAGAATATCCGCGCTGCTGGATGGTAGCTCTTGCGGCGTCGTATTCAGCAATTTCAATACCGGGACATAAGTTCAAGTCGTAGCCCTGGTAAATTGCCTGTTCAGACAAGGGCAGATACACACCACGGTTAAAATAGTGAGCGGAGAATGCACCCGGAGTTGCATGAGCAAATTCGTATTTGGATACAACACCTACTCTTTTGCCAGCAAGTTCTGCAGCTTCCAGAATGTTTGCTCTCGGATTTAAGTAAGCATCCACACCAAGGGAGTACAGACCTGCTTTGCGACCGGTTGCCAGAGCAGTACCGGCTGCAGCAGAGTCAGTAACATCCGCACCTGCGGGTTTGGTGGTTACACCACCAATCAGGTAATCCTTAATAAATAATTTGTTCACAGTTTGTTTTACGGTATTGGGGTATACAGAGTTAATACCGCCTGCTTGTTTTACTGCGTCGGCAAGTTTGAAGGGTTCGAAACCTGCACCGTCACCAATGATGTAGATGACGTTTTTAATCTTGCCGGTGTTTGCAGCTGATACTGTGGTGGTAACGGTGAACATAGACACTACCATCATCAGCGTCAGTACAAGCGCTAAGAGTTTTTTCAGTCTCATACGTTGGGTCTCCTTTCTTTTTATAAAAAATTTTTTTTGCTTATCAATTATATACTATAATTGTAAATAAGTAAAGCGAAAATCTGCTTTTTTTGTTCCGAAAATCTGCTTTTCTTACAAAAAAATCTTCCTCCGACGGACAAAATGTGGTAGATTTTAACAACAAGCGAACAGTTGTCCTTGTGATAGAGACAAAAAATAAACAAAAAATCGCTGGAGAATGTTAGCTTTTGAAAGAAAAAGTGTTTCGTTTGGAACCAAATAATGAGAGTTTCATACAATGGAAGTGAGCCGAAAACAAAACATTGTTTTTGGTTCAAAAAAATATAGGAGGACTGTAATATGTCGAAAGAATGTGCAAACCAGAGCATCAGAGACGCTGTTTGCATCCATACCGACAAGGTTTACGATGCCTGTAAGGATAAGGATTGTATCGTTGATGCCAGAGTATATGTAACTCCTTGCGGTCAGGAAATTATTGACCGTTCTATTAACATCAAAGTGAGAAAAGCAGAAATCATCTGGGTCTACACCGACGTAGAGGAAGTTCCTTTCAACCGGGGCTTTTACACCGTTGATTTGAAATATTTCTTCAAGGTATACTTAGATGTGTTCACCGGTGTAGGCAGACCGGTTACTGTAGAGGGTCTTGCTACCTTCGATAAAAAGGTAATTTTATTTGGTTCCGAAGGAAAGGCGAAAATTTTCACATCCAAATATCGTCCTGACGAACAGGATTTGCTGCTCTCTGTGAAAAATAATATGCCGCAGGCGATTGTAGAAGTGGTAGAGCCTATTGCTTTGTCTGCGAAGGTCGTGGAAAAACATCAGCATCACTGCTGTTGTGAAATTGATTGTTCCAGTATCCCGAGAGAAATCAGCCGTTGCTTTGATGATGACATCATCGGAGAAGAACGGGATAAAAACGTATTTGTTACTTTGGGATTATTCTCTATTATTAAATTAGAAAGAAATGTTCAGCTGTTAATTCCGGTATATGATTTCTGCATTCCGGAAAAAGAGTGCGTAGGTGCTACCGAAGATAATCCCTGTGAATTATTTGAAAATATCAATTTTCCCTTGGATGAATTTTTCCCGCCCAATGCTTGCCGGTTTGACAACAACACATTAAGCACCCCCCAGGCACAGAATAATTGTAACTGTGGTTGCAGATAGGAAATAAAAACGGATATCAAACCGTATCCGTGAAGCAAAAAAGTGGCTGTGTTCGTACAGCCACTTTTTTATATCCCAAGGTGTCTTAAAAATCCTTCACAGCCTCTGACAACATCGCGATAGGTATCGTCAAAATTACCTGTATACCACGGGTCCGCAATATCGCCTCCATCTGCAAAATCCAGCAGCTTATAAACCTTTTTTTCGATGTCCTGACCGATGATATATTTAAGATTTTTGATGTTGTAGGAATCCATTACGATAATAAAATCGTAGCTGTGATAATCTTCTTTTGTAAATTGAATTGCATATTTTCCGTCAGTGGAAATACCATGCTCCAAAAGCTTTCTTTTAGTGCCCTGATGAACCGGATTTCCGATTTCTTCTCTGCTGGTTGCTGATGATGCAATTACAAACTGGTTGGAAATGCCTCGTTTTTTTACCAGGTCCTTCAGCACAAACTCAGCCATTGGGCTTCTGCAGATATTTCCGTGGCATACAAACATGATGTTATACATTGTTTCCTCCGCTTCTTTTCCTATCTAAATTATAGCATAAGCGTTTCTGATTTGCAATATTTTTTCTGAAAATATTTTGAAAATATCTTCGCTGAAATAATTGACAATTACGGATTGGATATGGTAGAATAAAAGATAGTGAAATTCTGCAAAGTATGGAGAAATTTTTATGAAAATAATCGATATGCATGTACACGCGTGGGGCACCGAACCACAGCCGGACAAACTAATTGATAGCATGGAAAAAGCAGGTGTTTGGGGTGCTTGCGTAATGTCTTCACAGCCTATGGAATCAAATGCCAAAATCGGTCTTTCTTTTGAAGCAAGAATGGAAGAAGTTTTTGCATGGCAAAAAGGCTACGAAGACAGGATTTTTCCAATTTTGTGGATTCATCCGAAAGAGGAAAATTTGTGCTCAAAAATCCAAGCAGCCGTGCAGAAAGGCATCTGCGGATTTAAGATGATTTGTAAGGATTATTATGTGTATTCCGAAGAAACAATGGAAATCCTTCGTACCATTGCCGATTTGAATGTTCCCGTGTTTTTTCATTCCGGTATTTTATGGGATGGAACCGATTCCTCCAAGTATAACCGTCCGGTACACTGGGAGGTGCTGTCGAAGATTCCGGGGCTTCGTTTTTCTTTAGGGCACTGCTCCTGGCCGTGGATTGATGAATGCTTTGCAGTATACGGTCAGTTTCTGAATGCACAAACCCATGGAAATCCGGCAGAAATGTTTTTCGACACTACGCCCGGAACTCCGGCAATCTACCGGAAAGATTTGCTTTCCAAGCTGTTTAGCGGTGGTTATGACACCGGCTATAACGTGATGTTCGGGTCTGACTGCTTTGCTTATGATTACAAGCTGCAATGGGCAGCTCAGTGGTTAAAAACTGATCAGGCAATGATGCAGGAGCTTGGTGTGAGCCGGAAAATTTTTGAAAATTATTATTATCATAATGTTATGCGTTTTTTAGGGAAAGGGGAAGCAGTTACCCATGAACTGCCTGTTCCTGATAATGCCGGCGGTTGGAGCCCGAAAAATCCGGAGGTGCCGAAAATCATTGAAAAGTGGTATCAAAAACTTGGGTTCCCGCGCTGTTTTGATGAAGAATTTTATCGGATTCTGAAAGATGCAGCCATTTCGGATACGATTTCTGCAGATGCTTATGATGTGGAATGTCAGGATGGAAAGCGGAATTTCCTTTCTGCATTGTTCTTGTGTGAAACATTGGAAAAAAAATATCAGGAAAAAGGAATCGGAGAACCGATTCTTTTCGATACCTTAAGCGATATTGTTACTTATACCAACATATTCAGTGACTTAAAAAATGAGCTTTCACTTGGCAGAATGGAATGGATACTGAAGCTTCTGGACGGCAAAATTTTCCGTTTGGGACGACTGCAATTCGGGTTGGAAGTTTCTCTTTGGGAGATTCCGGAAAAAGGCATAAAAAAGGGCGATACTCTGTTACGCTGTTACATTCCTTTTGGCGGAAAATTATCCAAAAAAGCTTGTGAAGATGCGTTTTTTCAGGCTAAGAACTTCTTTGGCAAGGAATATCCCATTGTGGTAAAATCCTGGTTGCTGGACGATGGATTGCAGGATATTTTGCCTCCGGACAGTAATATTTTAAGTTTCCGGAATTTATTTGAGGTTGTGGATACGGAAGAATCGGATGCCATTTTACGTTATGTTTTTCGCTGGAATACCAATCGTTTCAGTGTGAAATTTGTGCCCGCCTATAACTGTTTTTCCGAAGCTGTGAAACAGGCAGCTTTAGCCGGAAAAACCTTTCGGGAGGGAATTGGATTTTTGCGTTGATTGCATTAAAAGCACCTTGTTCGGAGTGCGCCGAAAAGGTGCTTTTTTTCAGAAGAAGGGAAGAGTGTTATGAATCTTTTGAAACCCGGCTATTATCAGCAATTTCAGTGTATTGCAGGGCGATGTAAGCATAGCTGCTGTGTGGGGTGGGAGATTGATATTGATGAAGAAACCTACCTAAGATATCAGTCTTTTTCCGGGCCACTTGGAGAACGCTTACAAGAGCATATTTCAGTTGAAAATACGCCTCATTTTATTTTGGATGACAAGGAGCGTTGTCCTTTTTTGAATGAAGATAATTTATGCGATATTATTCTGGAAAAAGGGGAAAGTGCTCTTTGCCAGATATGTACTGACCATCCCAGATTTCGCAATTTTTATACCCATTACACCGAAATTGGATTGGGACTTTGCTGTGAAGCGGCGGGGGAGTTGATTCTCTCTCAAAAGGAACGTTTTTTTGTGCCGGAAGCAGACGAAATGTTACTGACAGAAGAAGAAAAATGCTTTTTTCGTTTCCGCAAGGAAATCTTTAGAATGATACAAGAAAGAGAATTTTCTTTGAAGCAACGGGTAGAAAATCTGCTGTCAAAATATCAGATGTCGTTCCCGGACAAAAGTAATCAGGAATGGGCAGATATATTTTTGTCGCTGGAACGTCTGGATGAAACATGGGGACGACTTCTTCGGGAGTTTTCGTTGTCGGAGGAGCTGTTGCCCTTGGGCAAAGAGTGGGAAATTCCCTTGGAACAGCTTCTTTGTTATTTTGTGTATCGACACTTGGCACAAGGATTATCCGACGGCTGTTTTCGTGAGCGGATTTTATTTTCTGTTTTAGGCTTATGGATGGTTTCTTCTCTGTTTCGGATGGTTTCTTCCGGTGGTTTTTCAATGGACAAACTGGTAGAAATCGCGCGCCTGTATTCTTCGGAAATTGAGTACAGTGAGGAAAACATTCAAGCGCTGTTGAAATTGTTTGAATAAGCCAAAAAAATGAGCTATAGCAAAACGAAAATCATTTTGCTATAGCTCGTTTTTTTATCGTTTTTTGAAAACAAGAATGATGATTACGACAGCCAGTGCGATTGTTGAGAGATAATAGAGCGGAATCCATTGAAAGACAGTTTCTGCCACCGGCTGTAAAAATACAAGGGCAGAAGCCAAAACGGTAGCCAGAATAGTTAAAAAGTTATCGTTTGCAGTGTTTGCTGCATCGGACAGCCGCTCAATTTCATTGCAGATGCTTTCTGCTTCCCGATTGACATTCATTTCCTGCTGTAGCATTTCATACAGCTCAATTCCTTGTTCCTGACAGGTGACTTCAATGTTCATATGCTGATTCAGGAAACCAATGTGTTTTCCTTGTAATTGCTGCAGTGTTCGGATTTGTTTTCTTGTCAGTCTGGCGTTTTTTTGCCCAAATCCATTGGATAAATGCGACACCATATTATCCAACGATAAAATAGTTGCCCGTTGTGATAACACCATTGTTGCCATGGGGGTATAAATTGCACGGAACGAATGCTCCGGCAATAGGGGATCCTCGGATGCAGTCATACAAAAAAACGAATGTCTTGTTACTGCATACAGGGTTCCGCAAACAGTACCATCCTCTGAAAGCTGTTCCAGCCACCGACGGTAAAGCACACGTTCTAGCTGTGTTTCTCTAACATCTTGGGTAGGGCAGGAGCAGGTTCCTTCCAAATCGGTAAAAATAAGCTCATATAAGCTTTGTGAGGCTGTTTCATTGGTTTGATATTCTTTTAAGAACGAAAACGAAGCAGCATCATTTACCAGACAGGAAATATACATTCTGTCGTCAATCGCTGATTGAATCGGTACCCCAGAGGGTAATAATTGACAGATGAAATTTGGAATGCAATCTAAACTGGAAGAGGGAATTTTTGTAGCAATGTTCTCACAAAATTCAGCGTTTTGGACAAAGATTCCTAATCGGTCGGCGCATCGGCTGCATCCTTCTTTGGCAGTATATGGCGGAAAAATTCTTCTGCCGTATTCATTGATTGCTTTTACATCCGTTAAGGTACAGGCATCGTCATTAGCAGTTTCAAAACATAAAATACCAATGCCTGTATTGTAAATTTTCAGCTGGATGGACAAGAGTCTCAAATTCCAGCTTTTTTTTCCTTTTTCAATGATATATCTTGCGTTTTGGTCTGTTCTTTTAGAGCGATAACAGCGAACAAAATCAGCATTCCAGCCGAAAAGAGATTTTTTTGCCGCATCGGTAAAATATTGTACGGCTGCATAATCTGCAACCGAATCAGAGTCAATTTCTGAAAAATTTCTTACATCATTGCAGTTCCAACCGCTTTCTTCTACTTTTTTCAGATAGGTCACAAAATCCATTTTACCGGCATTATCCCATACAAAGGGGAAGAAAAAGCTGTGGTAGCTGTATGTATGCTTTGTTTTCACGGAAAAAAGCTCCTTTCTTGCAAAGAGTTGATTTCGTTGCTGCTGTGGTGGTTATTTTTGAGAGGATTACCGAGTGCAGGATTGCAGTGCAACTTCGGAGCAGGTTGCGGCATCGGGAGTATAATAATCTGCAGTGATAGTATCGCAGAATTCCTGTGTTACCGGCGCACCGCCAATCATGATGGTTACCTTGTCACGAATGCCTGCTTCTGTGGCTTTTACAATGACATTTTTCATTTCATTCATGGTTGTAGTTAAAAGAGCAGAGCAGCAAATTACAGTTGCATTGTGCTCGATTGCTTTTTCAATAAAGGTATCGGCAGTAACATCAGTGCCCAGATCGAACACCTCAAGCCCTTTTGCTTCCAACATCATTTTGCAGATGTTTTTCCCGATATCGTGCAAATCACCTTTCACTGTTCCGATAACGGCAGTTCCTTTTTTGGAAACTCCGGCAGAAATGAGCAATGGGCGCAGTAATTCTACTCCTGCGTTCATGGCACGCGCTGCCATCATTACTTCGGGGATAAATACTTCATTTTTCTTGAATTTTTCTCCGATGATTGCCATGCCTTTCAGTAAGCCGTCTTCTAAAATGGTTTCCGGTGCAATTTCTTCGGAAATTGCCTGTTCTACCAGTTCTTTTACTTTGGGAACACGTCCTCTTTGTAAAATTTGTGTCAATTCTTGTAATACGCTCATAAGAGAGTCTCCTTTGACTTTTTGTTATTGCAGAGGAATGGTTTGAGGAGGACACATAGGTACCAATTCTTCTTTCCACCACATAATTTTTACATAAGACCCTGTCATACCTTCATCAAATACGATATTGATAATTTTTTGGGCAGGGTAATCTTTCAGTTGTTTCAGAGTGCCATTTGCTTCGTATATTCCGGCATATACCGTACCGGTATTCGGGTTTCCGCTTAGGGTCAGCCAGAAAGAAATTCCGCCTGCATCCATGGAGTTATCTTCCGCTGTTACAACATTTTCCAGATACGGATATCCGTCCAGTGTATTGTCATCCATTGCCCAGATGGTGTCAAAATTCCATCCTTCATAGGTATCTTTTGTTTTCATTTCTGCTGTTGTTTTTGGGGTAGCAGCCACCGTATCGGTGCATAATGAAGTTTCAGAATTATAATAATTGTCTGACATTGTGGCAGTGCCGTCATAATGATATCCACCCAGCAGACCGCTGGCTTTGTTGTTTCCGGAAACTTTACCGATAGCATAATTATATTGCAGCACAAATGTACCGCGGTATTGATAATGATAACCAACCAGCCCGCCAACGGTAGAGTTTCCCGTTACGTCGCCGTGTGCAAAGCAGTTGGTGATTTCTCCGTCGCTATAGGAAACATTGCTGTAACCTAACAAGCCCCCCACGTTGTTTTGTCCGCTTACAGAAGCAAAGGAGCCGGAGGTGCGGATTTTCCCGCCATCATTGTAACCTACCAAGCCACCTGCATTATCGCCGTTGCTTACTACAGTTCCCTCGGAAAGACAGTTTTCGATGAGGCCATAGTTTGTTGCAGCAAGGAGACCGGTGTTTCCTTTACCAATAATATCTCCGGATACCTTCAGGTTTTTAATGGTACCTGCATTCACACCGAAGAATCCTATATTGTTGATAGAGGAACGAACATGCTCGACATTGGATATGGTGTGTCCGTTCCCGTCAAAGACGCCTCTAAAGTCGACCGAAGCACCGATAGGAGTCCAATGCTTTGCGGTGAGAGCAATATCGTTTGCCAGCTGATAATAGATGTTATCACCCATTCTCGCTTGGTCGGTTGCCATCGCATAAAGTTGTCGTTCAGTTTTAATGAGATAGGGGAAATCCTCAGAACCGGACCCCTCAAATGAGATGGATTTGTCACCGTCTCGAAGCTGAATATACGGGTATCCGCCATCCATTTTCCAAACAGTATCAAAATTCCATTGATAGAAGGTATCTTGTTGTTTTAATTCTTCCGGTGATACTGCGAATCCTCTTTGATTTCCTGCATTTCCATGATAATAGTAGGAGTTATAATATCGACCGCCACTGGTGCCTAAAAGACCGCCGCCGGTTCCGCCACTGACAAATCCGGAGGCATAGCAATCTCTAACAATAGGTTCCTGATTGTAGACTATATGCATACGTCCAATCAACCCGCCCACATTGGTATTTCCGCTTACATCACCTTGTGCATAACAATCGTTGATGAGGGCAACCTGATCAGAATAATAACCTTGGTGCTGACCAACCAGACCACCCACGTTTTCTTTTCCTGATACGGTTGCATCGGAGCCACAATAGCGGATTCTTCCACTGAAATTCAACCCAATCAGCCCGCCAACTTCGTTTCCTGTACTGGTTACAGTTCCAGTAGAAAAACAGTTTTCGATCAGACCGTTGTTATTTTCTCCTACCAGCATTCCGACTTTTGCGGTAGCCTTGATGTTGCCGACAACCGTAAGATTTTTGATGGTACCGTTGTTATAAGCAAATAAGCCTGCACAATCGTAATTGCCGATGGTGTAATTCAAGTTGGAAATCGTATGTCCGTTTCCATCAAAGATACCCTGAAATTCTTCATACAATCCGATGGGAGTCCAACATTTTGCGGTAAGCGTAATATCATTGGCTAACCGGTAATATACGTCGTTTTCAATGTGTGTCCGTTCGGTTGCTATCGCCAGAAGCTGCCGCTCGGTTTTCACAAGGTAGGGAAAATCTTTGGTGCCGGTTCCCTCAAAGGTGATAGACTTGTCTCCGTCTCTTAGCTGAATATACGGGTATCCGCTATCCATTGCCCAAACATTATCAAAATCCCACTGATAGAAGGTATCTTGTTGTTCTAATTCTTCCAACGAAACTGCAAATCCTCGTTTGTTCCCTGCATTGAAAGAGTTGTAATAGGAGTTGTAATACCGTCCATGATTGTAGCCAGTACCCACTAATCCGCAACCTTGTCCGTTATTGACAAGTCCGGAGGCATAACAGTCTCTGATGATGGGTTCCTGATTGTAGACTGCATACATATGTCCAACTAATCCGCCCACATTGGTATTTCCGTTCACATTTCCTTGTGCATAACAATCGTTGATGAGGGCAACCCGATCGGAGTAATAACCCTGGTGCTGACCAACCAGACCACCTACGTTTTCTTTTCCTGATACGGTTGCATCAGAGCCGCAATAGCGGATTCTTCCACTGAAATTCAACCCAGCCAATCCGCCAACCTCATTTCCGGTACTGGTTACGGTTCCCGAGGAAAAACAGTTTTCCAAAAGGCCATTATTTTGCCCAGCCAGCAGACCGGCTTTTGCAGTGGCTTGGATGTTGCCGATAACTGTAAGGTTTTTGATGGTACCGCTGTTGTATCCGAACAGACCGACTGCATCGTAGTTGGTGGAAGAAAAATTCAAACCGGATATGGTATGTCCATTTCCATTGAATACCCCTTCAAATTCGCCGTAAGCGTTTAGAGGGGTCCAGTATTTTGCGGTCAATTCAATGTCGTTTACCAGCTTATAGTAATAGACTCGATCGGTCCCTTTTCCGCCTTGTACGTTACGTAGATCTTTTTCATTTCTCACGAGGTATGGGTCTTCGATGGTTCCTGCTCCGTCTAATATACTGCTTTCGGAAGTACCTTCGGTATATCGGATGTATGGAAATTCGTTGTCAATCGCCCATTTGTATTCAAAATCCCAAAGATAGAACGTATTTTGGTCTTTCAGTTCTTCGGTGGAAACCGCAAAACCGCGCTGGTTTCCAGTGTTGAACACATTATAGTAAGAGTTATAATATGTTCCGTAGCCGCTACCCAGTAAACCACCGCCTTTACCGTTGTTGACAATTCCGGAAGCGTAGCAATTTTCTACAACCGGCTTCATATTATTGGTTTCATACATACGACCTACCAGACCGCCCACGTTGGTGGTTCCTATAATATTTCCTTGCGCATAGCTGTTGTGAATGATGGTGGTGTTATTGACATAATAAGCTTGATGTTGGCCAATTAGACCACCTACACATTCTTTTCCTGACACAGTTGTGGTAGAGCCTGAGTATCCAATGGTACCGCTGAAGTTTAAGCCGACCAGCCCGCCTACCTGATTTCCGGTACTGGTAATAGTTCCTGAAGAAAAACAATCCAGTATGACACCTTCGTTTCGTGCAATCAAGCTACCACTGCATCCACCGGAATTGATTGAAACATCAATACGAAGGTGTTTAATGTAACCGGTATTGACGCCAAAGAAACCGGAATAGGTATAACCAATTTCGACATTGATTCCAGAAATAGTATATCCGTTTCCATCAAAGGAACCGGAAAACGGTGACTTATTGTCATAGCCGATAGGCATCCACGTTTCTTGTGTAACGGTAATATCATTTTGCAGCTTGTAACGTGATTGTAAGGCATTGGGAAGGGAGCTGTTTGCAATCAGCAACAGCTGTTCTTCGGTCGAAATTAAATACGGATTTGCAGCTGTTCCGTTACCGGGAACACTGATATCTCCTACAGTTGTCACAATATCATTTTCTGCCAGTGCTGTGATGCCGGAAAAAGAAAAAAGCATTCCAAGCAGCAACATTGCAAAAAGAGTTTTCATTGTTTTTTTCATAGTGTGAGGTCCTTTATTAAAAATATGAGATTTGGCACCCCTGGCGCGAATCGAACGCACGATTTGCCCTTAGGAGGGGCATGTTATATCCACTTAACTACGGGGGCATAAGGTAGAAATGTAAAAGAGATATGATTGAAAAAAGTAACTAAATGCTGTATTCTCATTTTACATTTCTACGAAAAAAATTTTATAAATTACTTAAGAAAGTCTTTGCATTTTGGATGGCAACATCCAACGCTTTCGGAGCGGGTCCACCATAAACATTTCGTTCGTTCACACAGGTTTCCAAAGAAATTGCATGGTAGTAATCTTCTTCAATTACAGCGGAAAATTCTTTCAGCTTTTCTAAAGGGATATCCTCCAGTGCAATTTTTTCGCCAATGCAGTAGCTAACCATCTCGCCAATCACTTTGTGAGCATCACGAAACGGCATTCCTTTTTTTACCAGATAGTCTGCTGCATCGGTAGCGTTGGTAAAGCCGCCTTTGGCACCATTTCGCATTTTTTCGGTATTTACGGTCATGGTTTCAATCATTTTGGCGAAGATAGGAAGACTCATTTTTACAGTGTCATAAGCATCAAACAACGCTTCCTTGTCTTCCTGCATATCCTTATTATATGCCAGAGGAATTCCTTTTAAGATGGTCAGAATGGTCATCAAAGAGCCATATACTCGACCGGTTTTTCCGCGGGTTAATTCTGCAATGTCAGGATTCTTTTTCTGGGGCATAATGCTGGAACCGGTAGAATAGGCATCATCCAAACGGATGAAGGAAAATTCGTCACTGCACCAAAGAATGATTTCTTCGGAAAATCTTGATAAGTGCATCATAATTAAAGACAATGCAAAAATAAACTCTGCCACAAAATCACGGTCGGAAACACCGTCCAAGCTGTTTTCGGTCGGGCCTTCAAAGCCTAACAGCTCTGCGGTGTAATGACGGTCAAGGGGATAGGTTGTGCTTGCCAATGCACCGCTTCCCAGCGGGCAAAGAGACATTCTTTTCAAACAGTCAGAGAGACGTTCATAATCCCGACGGAACATTTGGAAATATGCCATCAAATGATGTCCCAAAGTGATGGGCTGTGCCTTTTGCAAATGGGTATACCCGGGCATAATGGTAGCCTTTTCCCGCTCCGCTAAACCAGCAATGACAGAGAGCAGATTTTTTACTTCGCCTTTGATATCAGAAATTGCATTTCTGGTGCACATTTTTACATCCAAAGCAACCTGGTCATTACGGCTTCTGCCTGTATGTAGTTGCTTTCCAATGGCATCCAGACGTTCAATTAAAATGGTTTCCACATTCATATGAATGTCTTCTGCTTCCAATGAAAATTCTATTTTTCCTGCTTCGATATCCTCCAGAATTTTGCCCAGCTCATCCTTGATTTTTTCAGCATTTTCCCGGGGGATAATGCCTTGCTTTCCAAGCATGGTAACGTGAGCAATACTTCCTTTGATATCCTCTTTATACATTTTGCAGTCAAAGGAAATGGAACTGTTAAAATCGTCCACGGCCTTGTCTGTCTCTTTATTAAATCTTCCGCCCCAAAGCTTCATGATTTTATTTCCTCGCTTTTCATTTTAATTTAGATTGATTGTAACCGATTTAGTATAAGGTGCTGTAGTGATATCGTCCAACACAAACACTTTAGCCGTTTTTGCCTGGCTGTCTTTGGGAAGCATTAAGTCACTGCTTCCATTTACAACAGGAAAAACATCACACGATATGAATTTTTCATATTGGTCATAAATAGCAACATAAGCAGTTTTATCAGACGGATTTCCTTCCACGAAAACACCAAACATCCACCAACGGCTGGCATCTGTGTATTCAACCTCTGCTTCCTTTAATTCCCAAACAGCATAGAACACGGTTTCCTTGTCTTCGGTGTAGACATCACCGGGAAGATACTGTGCTGTGGTTGCATTCGCAGTGGTTGCCCATCCCAGAAAAGTGTAGTTTGCTTTTTGGGGAATGGTTTCGGAAATGGTGTACACTTCGCCTTTCACCTTTTCACCTGCTATGGGCGCATCAGTTCCCCCCAGCGCATCATAGGTGATGCTGTAGGTTTTTCCGTATTCATATTCAGAA
Source organism: Clostridia bacterium (assembly GCA_017468465.1). Lineage (GTDB taxonomy): Bacteria > Bacillota > Clostridia > UMGS1840 > UMGS1840 > SIG452. The sequence continues at coordinate 54,020 of JAFUIN010000023.1, read as the reverse complement.
GGGATGATGTTGTTCCAAACAGTGCTGATACTGACATTTTGCCATTGCGCTTCAGTACCCTTATAATAAATAGTGGGAGCGACTTCGCTGTTGAATACTCTGTCACCAATTTGCGTAATGTTAACAGGGAACACGATGCTTTCCAAATTCGGTGCATCAGAAAACGCATATTTGCTGACGGTTGTAACAGAATCCGGCAACACTAATTGTCCTGCAAATGTTGCAGGGATACGGATAACAGCGGTCATATCTTTGTTGTATAGCACACCATTATGCACAGTATATAAGGTGTTATTTTCATCTACGGTGATAGAATCAAGAGATTGCATATCTGTACAGCTTGTAAAGATGGTTGAAATATCATAAGAAGGATTTCCTAAATTGATAGTTTCAATCTGGCTTCCTAATAGCATTCCGCTACCGATATAGCTAACAGAGGAAGGAATGGTGATGTTTTTCAAATTGGTGTAGGAAAACGCATTATATCCAATACCGGTCAGAGTAGATGGTAAGCTGATGCTTGTGATTGGGAAATTGTAGAATGCATTGTTTCCTATTCCTGTGATGCCTTCGTTTACAGTGACAGTTTTGATAGCGGTGCGGTAGTGTTTATAGCCTTCTGTATCGCTGGAGTTATCTCCGTAAACCGAGCCCGTGCCGTCAATAACGAGGTGTCCGTCTTCGTACAATACCCAATTCATATCGGTGCTCGGATGAGTACCTTTTGCAAGTACACCGTCGGGGGTTTCCCATACAGCATAGAGCGTTGTATTTTCAGAAAGAGGGAATTCATCACCTGCAGAATATGCCACAATGGTATCATATTTATAAGCTGCCCACCCAAAGAATGTGTAGCCGTTTTTGATAGGAACGGCATCTGGGATAACAACAGTGGAGCCTGCCGTTGCCAATACAGGAAGAATACCAAATCCGCCACCGTTAGCGTCAAAGCTGAGTGCTTTTACATAATTTACTGTAGTTACCTTGGATAGGATGTTGTTTCCGTTTGCAAGTTTATTCCACTGGGTTTCGGTACCGACAAAATTTACGGTTTGTAATTTCGAACACAGCGAAAAGGCAGAGGTGTCCAAGGTGGTGGGAACTGCAGAAAAGTTAACGGTGTGAAGAGTATTACAGTTGTAAAATGCCTCACTGTATATGTATTTTGCCGTAATGGTAATTTCTTTAAGCGCTTTACAATTTTCAAAGGCACAGGAGTTAATTGTAGTTATATTGGGCATTTCAACCGTTGTCAAACTGCTACAGTTCAAAAATGCGTAAGAAGAGACAGTTTCTAACTTTGCCGGAGTCCTGATAGAGGTTATTTTTGTTCCTCTAAAAGCGTAGCTACCGATGGAGCTCAGTGTTTCGGGGAGAGAAACACTGGTAGCATAGCATGAATCAAAAGCATATAAACCTACCGCTGTGATTCCTTCACCTACGGTGATAGATTTTATTTTGCTGTAGGAAGAATACCAAGGATAGGCTGAACCGTTAGAGGAACCGTAAGGACTGCAGGTTAAAATTCCTTCTCCGGTGATCACAAGCTCACCATCGTCGTAGAGCTTCCATTGGAATGAGTCACCCCAATAGCCTTCAAAGGTTCCGCTTTTGGTAACAGTGTCGGTTACTGCCAAGGCAGAAATGCCGGAAAACATCAAAAACATATAGAGAAAAAGTGCTAAAATGCAGATTTTTTTCATAAAAAAATTCCTCTCATACTGCGCAAGAAGCACAAACCCTGGTAAAGATTTGTGCTTCTGTTGGTATTTAATTATTTCTTGTTTTTCAAGTCAACCAATGCTTTCATTTTGGTCTGTAAGCCAAAGAGGTTGATAAAGCCTTCTGCATCTTTCTGGTTGTACACTTCATCTTCATCAAAGGTTGCATATTCTTCGATGTAGAGAGAATGTTCCGATTTAGAACCTGCAGACATAATGTTTCCTTTGTAAAGCTTCAGTCTAACAGTACCGGTCACATTTTCTTGAGTTTTATCAACGAAAGCAGATAATGCTTCTCTTAAGGGAGAGAACCATAAGCCGTCGTACACCAGTTCTGCAAATCTTACAGCCAGCTGTTCTTTATAGTGCATGGTGTATTTATCCAAGCATAAGTACTCTAAGTCTCTGTGCGCAAAGTACAGCACCTTTCCACCGGGAGTTTCATACACTCCTCTGGATTTCATACCAACCAGACGATTTTCAACGATGTCGTCAATACCTACACCGTTTCTTGCCGCAATTTCGTTCAGCTTGGTAACAACACCCAAGGGAGAAAGCGCTTCGCCGTTCACCTTTACAGCGTCACCTTTTACAAATTCAATTTCCACATATTCCGGTTTATCGGGAGCAGCTTCGGGAGTAACCATCAGCTTCAACAGCTTGTCATACTGGGGTTCGTTCCACGGATCTTCCAGGTCCTGACCTTCGTGAGACAGATGCCAGATGTTTCTGTCCATAGAATAGTTGTCTTCTTTGGTAACCGGAATCGGAATGTTTCTTTCTTGGGCATATTCAATTTCCTGGTCTCTGGATTTGATATCCCAGATTCTCCAGGGAGCAATGATTTTCAGGTCGGGTGCCAATGCCTTGATGGTCAGCTCAAAACGAACCTGGTCATTACCTTTACCGGTTGCGCCGTGGCAGATAGCGGTTGCGCCTTCTGCTCTTGCGATTTCCACCAGTCTTTTTGCGATGCAGGGTCTTGCATGGGAGGTACCCAGTAAATATTTTCCTTCATAAACCGCACCGGCTCTAACAGTGGGATAAATGAAATCTTTTACATATTCTTCTCTTAAATCTTCAATGTAGCATTTGGAAGCACCGGTTTTGATAGCTTTTTCTTCCAGACCGTCGGTTTCTTTACCTTGACCAACATCACCGCAAACAGCGATAACTTCGTAATCGTAGTTTTCTTTCAGCCACGGAATAATGATGGAAGTGTCCAATCCACCGGAATAAGCTAAAATAACTTTTTCTTTCATCTTGCATTTCTCCTTTATATGTGCTATAATAATAATTGTGGTTCGAATTTTATCGAAAAAAACGGTTTCCGATAAACTTACTACAAAATTATACTACATTCTTTATAAAAATACAAGAGCTAATTTGAATTTTATGAAAAATTCTTCTTGAAAATTCGAAAATTTGGCAAAAAGGGAGAAAAAAACGATTTTCCGCATAAGAAAATTGGGAGTTTTTTTAAGAATAAGCTATGAGAATTATGGGGATTGACCCCGGCTACGCATTGGTTGGGGTAGGGGTAATTGAATATTTTGGGAACAAATATTCCACTGTAAAATACGGAAAAATTGAAACTTTTCCGAAAGAAGAAATGTCTAACCGGTTGGAGACTATTTTTCGGGAGATGAATCTCTGGCTTTCAGAAACAAAGCCTGATGTGGTTGCCATTGAACAACTGTTTTTTAATACCAATACCACCACCGCCATTGCCGTTGCACAGGCACGTGGAGTCATTCTTTTGGCATGTCAGCTTGCGGGAATTTCTGTGTATGAATATACACCGCTTCAGGTGAAGCAAGCAGTTGTGGGCTATGGAAAAGCAGAAAAAATGCAGGTTCAGAAAATGGTAAAAACGCTGCTGAATTTAGAGAAAATTCCAAAGCCGGACGATATTGCCGACGCCCTTGCGATTGCTGTTTGTCACACCAATTATTCCGGCTATCACAGTTATCTTGATAAGCTGAAATAATGATTCATTTTATTACGATAGAAAGAGACGGTAATTTTTATGTATTATAGTATTTCAGGACTTGCAGAAGTGAAAGAAGGGTTCTTGGTTATACATAATGGGGGAATCGGATATAAAATCTACACCTCCAATACAACATTAGCCCGTGTTACCAATCATCAGGAAGCAACCGTTTACACGTATTTGAATGTGAAGGAGGATGCTCTCGATTTATATGGATTTTCCACCGAAGAGGAGCTTTCTACCTTCAAAATGCTGCTGTCGGTTTCGGGGGTTGGTCCAAAAGCTGCTTTGGCAGTTTTGTCTGCCTTAACACCGACTGAATTTGCCATGAGTGTTGCAACACAGGATGCACAATCCATTACCAGAGCGCAAGGCGTTGGGAAAAAACTGGCAGAAAAAATTATCGTTGAATTAAAAGACAAACTGAAAGGGGTTGACCTTCGGGAAATTGCAGGAGCTTCCGGCGAAACAACCGTTTCTGTTCCCAACAGTATTTTGCAAGAAGCCGTAAACGCCCTGATGGTTTTAGGATATTCTGCATACGAATCCCGTCAAGCAGTGAAATTTGTATCTTCCAAGTCGGACCAGCTGGAAGAGATTATTAAATTAGCACTAAAAGAGTTAATGTAGTCTTGAAAAATCACTCATCTTGCACATTTACACTCATTTGCGTACACCAGGTACGCGGCACTCGTTGAAATGCACAACCTGAGCAATTTTTCTGCGACTTGTCTTAGGTAAAAATCCTAGATCAGCAGATGACGCGTACCGATACCAAAAAAGTACGCGGCACTTGTTGAAATGCACAATCTAAGCAATTTTCGTGCGACTTGTCTTAGGTAAAAATCCTGGATCAGCAGATGACGCGTGCCGGATAACAAAAAAAGTACGCGGCGCTTGCTGAAATGCACAACCTGAGCAATTTTTCTGCGACTTGTCTTAGGTAAAAATCCTGGATCAGTAGATGACGCGTGCCGGATAACAAAAAAAGTACGCGGCGCTTGCTGAAATGCACAACCTGAGCAATTTTTCTGCGACTTATTCAAGGTAAAATTCCGGGTAAACAGATGGACGCGTACCGATACTAAAAAAGTACGCGGCACTCGCTGAAATACACAATCTGAGCAATTTTCGTGCGACTTGTTTTGAAAGTTGAAATTTTCATTTGCCAATAGAATAGATATGGATAATTTGTAACGAAAGGAACCAAGCCTATGATGGAAGAAGAAAGAATTGTCACTCCGGAAGCTTTGGGAAATGACTCTGAACTGAGTCTTCGCCCCAAAACACTGGAGGACTATATCGGGCAGCAAAAAGTAAAAGAGAATATGAAAATCTTTATCGAGGCCGCCAAAAAAAGGAATGAGTCCTTGGACCATTGTTTGTTTTACGGACCTCCCGGATTGGGGAAAACAACCCTTGCGAATATCATTGCCAACGAGCTGAATGTAAATTTGCGTGTCACTTCCGGTCCTGCCATTGAAAAACCGGGTGATTTAGCGGCAATTCTGACCAACCTTTCCGAGCATGATGTTTTGTTTATCGACGAAATTCATCGTCTTTCCAAAAGCGTGGAAGAGGTGTTGTATCCGGCAATGGAAGATTTCGCCTTGGACATTATTATCGGGAAAGGGCCGGCTGCAAGAAGTATTCGTCTGGATTTGCCCAAATTTACATTGATTGGAGCAACTACAAAAGCGGGTAGCTTGACTTCTCCTTTGAGAGATCGTTTTGGTGTCCTTCAGCGGTTGGAGCTTTATACCACGGAGGAGCTGATGCAGATTGTTCTTCGTTCTGCACAGATTCTGGGCGTCAATATAGAAATTTCAGGTGCAATGGAGATAGCCCGCCGTTCCAGAGGAACTCCCCGAATTGCTAACCGTTTGTTGCGCCGTGTGCGTGACTATGCCGAAATCAAGTCTAATGGAAACGTAGATGCAAAAACAGCAGATTATGCGCTTTCTATGCTGGAAATTGATGATATCGGGCTGGACAGAACCGACAAAAATATGATCAAAACCATGATTGACGCTTTCTCCGGCGGGCCGGTTGGCTTGGAAACGCTGGCTGCAACCACCGGAGAAGATGCCAACACTATTGAAGATGTGTACGAACCTTATCTTATGCAGCTTGGTTTTTTACAGAGAACCCCTCGCGGCAGAGTAGTTACCAGATTGGCATATCAGCATTTTGGGATTCCGTATGAAAAAACGGAACAGTATGAACAAATGACATTGGAATAATTTTTTTGGGATAAGAATTGATATGGGAAAGGAGTTGATTGCCGTCTTATGAAAAAATTGACAGTTTTTTTCCTGGCATTGATATTATTGTTGCAGACTGCGGTAGCGGTTGTTGCTGATGACAGTATAAAAATTTATCTGGAAGGAAATCGGATTACTTCCGACGTAGAGCCATACATAGAAAATAGCCGTACGATGGTTCCGGTTCGCATGATCACCGAAAAAATGGGCTATGACGTGCTTTGGAATCCTGCAAACCGCAAGGTAACCATTTATTCTCCGAACCGACGTGTTGTTTTAACCATAGACAATGAAATTGCCTATGTGGGAGATATGCCGGTTATTATGGATACTCCGGCATTGATTCGTAACGACAGAACCTTTGTCCCGATTCGGTTTGTGTCGGAAAATTTCGGCTACGATGTAGATTGGGATGACGATACCCGCAGTGTATTGATTACGATGCCGTCGCCCACACCGTCACCTACGCCTTCTCCTACTGTAAAACCAACCGCTGCTCCTGTCATTAAACCGGTGTCAACCCAGTCACCCGGCAAGAATACAGAGGGCACACTGACTACAGAAGACGATATTACTATTAATAAAATCTTTACTGAACGAACAGCCAATCAGCTATACTTGAAAATTCAAACCAAAACGGGAAAAATCGAGTCCTATCAGACCATGAAGCTGGAAAATCCCCTTCGGTATGTTGTGGATATTCCTGATGCGGTGCTGCAAACCGATATTAACGAATTGAAAGTAGGGTCAGAATATATTTCCAAAATTCGTTTTTCACAGTTTACCGTTCAGCCGAACAGTGTACGCATTGTGGTGGATTTGAATAAGGAAACCAAGGTAAACTTCGGGTATGACAACGGCTTTTTCTCCATTTCTCTGACCGACTCTCCATCTATGGTGAAGAAGATTTCTGCAAGTAAACAAGCAGACGATGATGAAATTATTATTTCGTCCAACACGGTACTTTCTGCAGACCCCTTTGTGCTTTATAATCCTTATCGGATTGTGATTGATTTTTACAATACCGGATGCACAGCAGATAACCTTCACTTCCAAGGAAATTACGTGGAAAAGATTCAGTTTTATGAACATACCGATAAAACTCGGGTAACCATTACCGCAAAAGAAGATGCCCGATATACTTATCGGGCAGACGGGACAAGCTTCATTGTCACCGTAACAGAGCCGAAGCTGATTCCTACACCGATTCCGGAGGAAGATTCGGTTTCCAAAACCGAAAAACTCATTGTTTTAGACCCCGGTCACGGTGGAACCGAGCCGGGAACATTAGGCATAGTGGATGGCGAAATTGTGGTGAAAGAAAAAGAACTGAATCTGGCAATTTCCAACCATGTTCTGAAGATTCTTCAGAATAAAGGCTACCGTGTGATTGCAACCCGTACCACTGATACTTATGTAGGGCTTACAACCCGTGCAGATATTGCCAATTCTGCAAATGCAGATTTGTTTGTATCCATTCACAACAACTCCTTTGAGGATTCTTCTGCAAAGGGAACCTTGACCATGTATGCTTACGATGACCCCAAGGAAGGAATGAACATTTCCGGAAAAACCATTGCCAATATCATGCAAAAGGAATTGGTGAAAGGAACAGAAGGTTACGACAGAGGACTCCTTAAAAATCCGCAGATTGTGGTAATCCGCAAAACCCAAATGCCGGCAATATTAGTGGAATGCTTGTTTATGTCGAATCCTGCCGATTTGGAAAAACTATTGCAGGAAGAACGAATCGAGAAAATTGCTGAGCATATTGCAATCGGGATTGAAAAGATTTATGCTAAAATGATTGCGGTGGATCAGGCATCCTAAAAAAAGAAAAAACGTAGGGAATTCTGAAAAAATTCCTTACGTTTTTTTATATTTTCGGACATACTAAAAATAAAAAGGAGAAATGTCAGTATGTCGCCACTACGAACAGACCTTGCTTTAGAGAGCATCTATACCCACGAAAACGAAGGAATTATGCAATCAACCGAGGAAGCAGAAGGCACTTTGGTAACGCGCATTTCCATTACAACAAAGGAAGCATCCCGACTGGTTCAGAAACCGATGGGTAATTTTGTAACGCTGGAAACCAAGGCGTTTACCGACACTCTTCCGGAAAAACTGGAGCAACACACCGAATTATTAGCAACAGAGCTGAAAAAGCTATTACCCAAAAACACAGAAAAGATTTTGGTTATCGGGTTAGGAAACCGCAATATTACGCCCGATTCCTTGGGACCCTCTGTGATAGAACGCATTATGGTAACCAATCACGTAATGGATTATCTGAATACCGAAAACAAAGCAGATTTTCAGGCAGTCAGCGCCATTTCTCCGGGGGTAATGGGGATTACCGGCTTGGAAACGGTTGAGATTGTCAAAGGCGTTGTGGGGCGGTATCAACCGTCAGCAGTCATTGCCGTAGATGCACTTTGTGCCGGAAATCCGGGCAGAATGTTTTCTACGGTACAGTTAACCGATACAGGCATTAACCCCGGCTCCGGTGTGGGAAACCGCAGAGATGGATTGAACAAGGACTCCTTAGGGGTTCCGGTGATTGCCATTGGGATTCCCACGGTAGTGGATTCTGATTCCATTGTTTATTCTGCGTTATCGTCTTTTTTTGAAGCAAATGACAGCTTGGAAGAGGCACAAACAATGCTTCGTGCCATGATGAAACATACCGATAAAAATTGTTTTGTCAGTCCGAAGGATATCGACAATATGATTGCCCGCAGTGCCCGTATGGTTGCCGGTGGAATCAACCTGGCACTGCATCGGAATATTGACCTTTCTTATGCAGAAAACTTTGTTTCCTGAAAGCTTATTTCGATTGGAGCACGTTTGCCACTGCCTGTGCCGCCAGCTTTGCTCCGGCGATTGCTTCTTCTATGGTGTTTCCGTTGGCACCGATTTCAAAAATAATGGAATTTTTTGTGGTATGGGTATTGAATCGTTCTTTTCTTAAATCTACAGGACGTGCCAAATTGGGATAGTGTTGTTGCAGATTGTTCTGCACCTTTACGGCAAAGGTCAGATTATCAATCCAGTTCGGGTGGGGAAGACCGCCTTTTTCGGTTCCGGTTACAATCATTACCTGTGCAGCAGCTTCTCCGTTTATGGTTGTCAAAGGCTTGATTTTTCCACCGTTTGCATCGTATAAAGCGTCCCGGTGTAAGTCGATTACCACTTCAATAGAGGGATGCTCTTTTAAGGCAGCATTCACGCTTTCCAGGCTTTTTTTGTACGAGGTGGTATAAGGAACATCGTGCACCTTGGTAATGTGCAGCGTTTGAATATGGTTTTTTTCCAGCACATTGACAAATTCTTTTCCCACGCGAATCATGTTTTTGTTTTCATCGTTGTCACGGTCATTTGGAAAATAACTTTCTGTTGTGTGTGTATGCACAACGAGAACCTTATATCCACCGGTAGAATTGTCGAATATCAGGGGCTTCTTCAGCAGTTCTTCAATGTTGAAGCTTTTTTCTGCATGGTTTTTTACAACAACACCATGATTGTGGTTGTTGCTTTGATTGCTTGGTGACGAAAAATCCTTCGATGCCGGAACAGGTTCGGGAGCACTGGTGGCAACAGGAGTCGGTGAGGTTGCAGTTTCAACTTCGGCAGCTGCAGGCTTTTCGACGTTCACAGGCATAGCGGCATAAACAGTTTTTGCGAATAACAAAGAAGAAAACGTGTCTTTTGAAAACGGAAGCTCTGTTTTTTTGGCAATCAGTTGTTTTGTCATAGAAGAAAACAGCTTGGATGGTAGATTCCATTTGTTGCATGCTGCGAAAATGGCAATGCACAGCAGCAATATGCTGAGTCGGTATAAAAAGTTTTTTAATGAAAATACAATGCTTGTTTTCATTTGTTACCTCCTTTTTTTCTAAATTATGAAAAAAGGGAGAAAAAAAGAACGCTGTGGTTTGTTACTTGTCAAAAATAACATCGTATAATGTAAACAAATTTGCCGATAATATGGATGAATTGAGAGTATCCTGAGGAAAGGAATTTTACGATATGAATCATAAAAGCATGGCGTTGCAGGTTGCGGAAGAAATTATTGAAAATTATATCAAAAAACAAACGTCATTGTCCCAGCGTTTTCGCATAAAAAATAAGAGAAAGTATCCGACGGGATTCTTTCTCTTATTGGGTGGCGGTGTGTTACTCCTGATTGGTGGAACGATACTGTTTTTATTGTTTTGAAGCATCAAATTCATCAGGATGAAAATGGCGGTAGATGTTTTTAGCGGCAGAGCTTGGAACTGCAAGCTTCAGTTCTTCTTCTGTCGCTTCCTTGATGTTTTTTAAGGTTTTGAAATGACCATATAGCTTTTTCAGGGTAGTCATTCCCACTTGAGGAATGGTGAGAAGCTCCGACTGTGTGGCAGTGAGTGTGGTTTTCTTTTTGTGATAGGATAACGCGTTTTTGTGCGTTTCTTCGTTGATTTTAGACACAAACACAAACACTTGCCGTGCATCCTTTATTTGATACATTCGGTAGCCGTCAGTTAAGTCTCTGAGACGATGCTTTTCATCCTTCACCATACCAAAAACCGGAATTTGAAAGTTATGTTTGATCAGTACTTCCTTGGCGATTTTAACCTGACCTTTTCCACCATCTACCAAAACCAAATCTGGGGCAATATCAAAGCCTTTGTCTCCATTTGCAAGATGAGAAAATCTTCGGTCCAGCACCTCGTACATAGCGGCGTAGTCGTCGGAACCGTTGCGGTTTTTGATGGCAAAGGTTCGTTTTTCTTTTTGCGAGAGAACGCCGTTTTCAAATACGGTCATTACGCCCACTGCATTTGCACCTGCGGTATTGGAGTTGTCGTAGCTTTCAATTCGCAGGGGGGTCTGAAATAAATTGAGTGCTTCCTTCAAAAGAAACAGCTGGTCATCGATTTTGGATTCCAACCGCAATTTGATTGCTTCAATGGCATTGATTTTTGCCATTTCCAAAAGGTCTTTTGTGAATTTTCCGCGTGGTGCAGAGACAGTGATTTTTTGCTCAAACAAACGGGATAAAAGCTCGGATAAGAGCGGAAAATCAGGCATGGTCTCTTCGTTGACAGACAGCACGATACGCCCTGTCTTATTTTCCTGTGTCAGATAATATTGTTCCAAAAAAGAAGAAATCATTTCGTCGGTAGGAACAGCCTGAGATTCCGGAAAAGTATAATTTTTTTTGCCGTTGATGATACCGTTTCGCACCTCCAGCACGGAAATCGCAGAAAGGGGACCGTCACGATATAAAAAGATTGCATCCAGGGTGACTTTTTTCACGGTAATTACCTGATGCTTTTGCGAGAATTTTTCAACCAGACGAATGCTGTCCCGATATTTTGCGGCACCTTCAAAATCCAAGGCCGCAGCACAGGCTTCCATTTTTTCTTTCAACTGCGGTAATATGCTCCGCAAACCGTTATCCAGAGCTTGGATGGCTTGCTGCAGTTTTTGGTTATATTCCTCTTCGGAGATATGCCCAAAGCAGGGGGCTGTGCAGTATCCGATATGATAATTCAGACAGGGGCGCATTTTTCCTTTGGATAAATTGCTTTGACAAGAGCGAAGACCGTATTCCTTGGAAACCAGGTCGATCACCTCGTTTACAATCTGCGCATTCAGATAAGGGCCGTAATACTGTCCCGCATCCTTTTGAACTTTTCTCACAAGAGACAAATAGGGAAACTTTTCACCACGGTTGATTTTGATAAAGGGATAGGTTTTATCATCTTTTAAGAGAATGTTATACTTTGGCTTATATTTTTTGATAAGATTGTTTTCTAATAGGAGTGCATCCTTTTCTGATGCAGTAATGATATAATCAAAATGGTCCACGTGGGCGACCATTTGCATGGTTTTTGTATCTTTGGGAGTACCAATGAAATATTGCGACAAACGGTTGTGAAGCGCTTTTGCTTTGCCAACATAAATGACCCGGTCATCCTGATTTTTCATCAGGTACACACCGGGTTTTTTTGGTACCAGTTTTAATTTTTCCTTGTGTTCTTGCAATTTGTCGCACACTTTTTTCATATCAGACTCCTGACAACTTAATCTAAGGGGAAAGAAAGGGCTGTTACCCGATGGAGTAATAGCCCTTTTATTTATTGCAATGTTCTGCGGTTGATTACACAACTTGCTTTTCTTTCACTTCATTGGTTTCACCAACTGTTGTTCAAATCGCACTTATAGAGAAAGGGCAGCTTATGTAAATCGTTCCCAAATTTAATGTCTTCATCGTTGCACCTTGCGGCCTGACGATTTTTATTCTTTTGCGCCGTTAATGACCTGTCTGGAAGATGCAATTTTGTCCAGAAGTGTTTCGGTTTCCTGATAGGAAGCGTTAATTTGAGTGTATGCGTTATAAAGGGTGTCTCTGGCAGAATTTACTGCATTGTCTGCAGTTGCCAAAAGTCCGTCTGCATATTTTTGAGCGTTTAATTTATACTGGTCTGCACGTTCCTTCACTTCGTCATAATGAGCAGTCGCTGCCACTTCAGCTTTGTGCTTGATTTCCACTGCTTCCAGGTCAGCTTCTTTTACCAGTTCATCTGCTTTTGCTTTTGCAATTTTGATGATTTCGGTTTCGTTGACCATTTGCACAACCTGCTGATTTGCAGTCTCAATAATAGAGGCAGCTTCCTGATTTGCTTCGTTGATGATGCGTTCTCTCTCTTTTTTTACCCATTGTGCCTGTTTTAATTCTTCGGGGTAGTGCAGTCTGATTTGCTCAATTACACTCCAGACTTCCTCCCGGTCAATCATACATTTGCTGGAAAGCGGTACTTTTGATGCAGATTCAACGATTTCTTCCAATTCGTCTATCAATGCCTGTAAATCCATAAGAGATGCTCCTTTCTGTCTTTCAAAAACAGTTAAAATTTATTTCGTATATCCTGCTCAATTTCAGGGGGAACCAAGCCTGTCAGATCGCCGTGATAACGTGCCAGTTCTTTCACGATGCTGGAGGATAAAAACATATACTCCTGTGCTGTGGGCAAGAACATGGTTTCCACATTCGGCATCAGGCTTTTGTTTGCCAGCGCCATTTGGAATTCGTATTCAAAATCCGACATAACGCGAAGCCCCTTAATTAAAACATTACAATTTTTTTCTTTTGCAAAATCCACCAGCAAACCGGCAAAACATTCTGCCTCCACATTGGGAAGGTGCTTGGTGGTCCGACGGATGAGATCAAGGCGTTCTTCCACTGAAAACAGCGGTTGCTTGCTGCTGTTTGTCAGCACGGTCACAATGACTTTGTCAAATAATTTTGAGGACCGTGTAATAATATCCAGGTGTCCGTTGGTCAGCGGGTCGAAACTGCCGGGATAAATTGCGATTTTCATGATAGTGCTCCAATTCTGACGTGGATTCTTCCGAAGGTTCGTTCCTTCAGAATCCGGATTTCATCGGGTGGTGTTATTTGCTCGGATGCGTCGCTTTCCCAAACAATCAGGCAGTCGGGAAGCAAAAGATTGTGCGCAATTAAAAGCTTAAGAGCTGCCTCAACCATCCCGTTCTGGTAGGGTGGGTCTAAAAAAACCAAATCAAATCGTGTGGTGCATTGCTTCAAAAAAGTTTGATAGTCCTTACAAACAATGGTGGAAATATCGCCAAAACGAACCTTTTCCACATTTTTTCTGACAATCTCCGGCTGTATATCCACAAAGGTGCAGTGCTTTGCGCCTCTGCTTAACGCTTCAATTCCCAATGCACCGCTGCCAGCGAACAAATCCAGCACGCTATCTTTCTGCACATCAAACTGAATCATATTGAAAACAGCTTGCTTTACTTTATCTGTTGTGGGGCGTACCGATAAATCTTCAGGAGAGAACAGCAGGGTTCCTCTGCGAATTCCGCTGGTAACTTTCAAAATAAAATCAACTCCGATATCGGAAAATCTTAATATGTTTTGCAGTTTTATGCTTTGTTTCTTTTTGCAAATTCATATTGCACAAAGGAATACCTACAAAACATCATTTTCTATTTTAGCATAACTTTATAAATTTGTAAAGTTTTTTTTCAAATATATCTTGAAAATTTTTTTTGTTAGTGGTATAATGTAAAAAAATATGAGAAAGCAGGGCTTACGTAATGACAAAAAAAAGCAAATGGGTGTTAAAACAACCCAATCCTGAAACTGCAAATAAAATAGGAGAAGCGCTGAAATTGCACCCGCTTTGTGCAAATGTTCTATGTAACCGCGGTATTGAAACTCCCGAACAGGCAGCGGCTTTTTTGAATCCGAGTGTAGATGCACTCTTAGATCCCTTTTTGCTTAAGGATATGGAAAAAGGTGTTTCTAAAATTCGCGAGACCATTTCCCAGAATCAAAAAATTGTTGTGTATGGAGATTATGATGTTGACGGCATTACCGCTGTTTCCATTATCTATCTGTACTTAAAATCCATTGGAGCCAACGTGTCCTATTACATCCCGTCCCGTTCTGATGAAGGGTACGGCTTGAATAAGGATGCTGTGCTGTCCTTCAAAAATGACGGCGTTGGCTTGATTATTACGGCTGATTGCGGCATCACCGCATTTGACGATATCCGTTATGCCACTTCTCTGGGCATTTCTGTGGTTGTAACCGACCATCATAAGTGTAAAGAAGAGCTTCCGCCGGCGTTTGCGGTCATTAACCCCAAGCGTCCCGATTGTACCTATCCTTTCAAGGAATTATCCGGGGTAGGCGTTGCATTCAAGCTGATTGAAGCATTGGAAAGCGGCGGAAAATCCAAACAGCTGTTGGACCGTTACGGTGACCTTTTGTGCCTTGGTACCATTGCAGACATTGTTACCTTAACCGGCGAAAACCGTGTGTTTGTATCCCTTGGCTTAAAACTTCTGGGCGATCCCCAGAACCTTGGTCTGAAAGCGCTGATTCAGGAAGCCGGTCTTGCCGGAAAAGTATTGACTTCCTCGCATGTTGGCTTTATTATTGCTCCCAGAATCAATGCAGTTGGCCGTTTGGGCAACGCAGTAGATGCGGTTCGACTGTTCACCACCTCTGATCCGAAGGAAGCGGAATCTCTTGCAAAAATGCTTTGTGAAGAAAACATCCGCCGCCAGACCATCGAACAGGAAATTCTGCGTCAGGCTTGTGCAATTATTGATAAGGATAAATCGCATACGACAGATCGTGTCATTGTGTTGGCATCCGAATCCTGGCATCACGGTGTAATCGGGATTGTAGCATCCAGAATTACTGAAAAATATGGAAAGCCCTGTGTATTGATTGCAGTGGAAGGCAACGAAGCAAAAGGCTCCTGTCGCGGTCTTTTGGGCTTCAATATGTTTGAAGCTTTGTCTTATTGCGACGATTTGCTACTAAAATTCGGCGGTCATGAGCTGGCAGCGGGGTTGACCGTTTCGAAAGATAATATTGATGCTTTCCGTGAAAAAATTAACCTTTATGCCAAAGAAAATTTCAACACCAAAGTGTACGTGGAAGAAATTACCTACGAAGGTAAAATCACCGATAAGGATATCAATTTGGAATTGACCGATATGCTGGAAGGCATTCAGCCCTGTGGTATGGGCAATCCGATGCCTCATTTCCTCATTGAAAAAGTAAAAATTGAGGACATTACCTATTTTGGAGACGAAAAGCATATCCGTATGAAATTTTCCAAGAAGAGCTTTTCCATTATGGTGATTGGCTTTGGACTTGGCTCCAACGAAAGCTTCCGCATGCTCCGTAACGGTGATGTGGTCAATGCCATTGTATCACCCTATACCAATGAGTATCGGAATAAGAAATATCCTGCATTGAAATTAAAGGATATTAAGCTTGTATAATCGACTTACGTGTGTGTGGAAGAAAGGTTTTTAACAGAACAGTATGGAACAGTTTTCTGCGCTTTTAGAAAAAGTAAAGAAGTATAATCCAAAGTGTAACGAGGGATTGTTGCAAAAAACCTATCAGTTTTGTAAAATGGCTCATGAAGGTCAGTTTCGGCGAAGCGGAGAACCTTATTATAATCATCCGTTTTCTGTTGCAGAAATCATTGCTGAGTTGAATCTGGACGACGAGTCTATTTGTGCTGCATTGCTCCACGATACCATTGAAGATACCGAGTACGGTTATGACTATGTAAAAAAAGAATTTGGCGAAGATATTGCCAACATTGTAGACGGTGTAACAAAATTGGGGCAAATTGATTTTAGCTCCAAAGAAGAAGAGCAGATTGAAAATTTAAGAAAGATGTTTATGGCGATGGCAAAAGACATCCGTGTCATTCTCATCAAGCTGGCAGACCGTCTTCACAATATGCGCACGTTGAAAAGTATGCCTGAGGAAAAGCGGCGTGAGAAAGCGCTGGAAACCATGGAGATTTATGCTCCGATTGCGCACCGCTTGGGGATTTATAACTTAAAATGGGAGTTGGAGGACTTATCTTTATTGTATCTGGACCCCATTGGTTATAAAGAAATTTCTACCGGAATCGCCAAAAAGCGTACACAGCGTCTTCAGATTGTTGAGGACATCAAAGACCAGCTGACCGAAAAGCTTTCCGAAATCGGTGTGCAGGCTCATATTGAGGGTAGAGCAAAACATTTTTACAGCATCTATAAGAAGATGTACTCTAAAAACATCACCATAGACGAAATATATGATTTGTTCGCACTTCGTATCATAGTCGGCAACATTACGGAGTGCTATACTGTGCTCGGTTGTGTACACGAGCTTTATAAACCGATTCCCGGCAGATTTAAGGACTATATCAGTATGCCCAAGCAGAATATGTATCAGTCTTTGCATACAACCTTAGTCAGTCATGCGGGAACCCCGTTCGAAATTCAAATCAGAACCTGGGATATGCACCGCACTGCAGAATACGGCATTGCTGCACATTGGAAGTATAAAGAAGGAGCCCAGAACAAAAGCGGCTCCGGGGATAAATTCCAGTGGGTTCGTCAGTTGTTGGAAACTGAAAAAGATTTTTCTAACCCATCGGAATATATCAGCCATATAAAAATTGACTTATTTGCTGACGAAGTTTTTGTTTTTTCACCCAAAGGGGATGTATACAGTCTCCCCAGTGGGTCCACTCCTATAGATTTTGCATTTATGGTTCATAGCGCTGTTGGTTGGCGTATGGTGGGTGCCAAGGTGAATAATCGTATTGTGCCCATCGACCAAAAACTGCAAAATGGTGACATTGTGGAAATTATCACCTCTGCCACATCTTCCGGTCCCCATGCCGATTGGTTAAAAATTGCCCGTACCAGCCAGGCAAGAAGTAAAATCAATCAGTTTTTCAAAAAAGAAAAGCGGGAAGAAAACATCCAAAAGGGTAAAGAAATGCTGGAAAAAGAAATCAAAAAGTTTGATATGACCCTGAAGGAACTGGTAGAAAATGAAGAGCTTTTTGGCTACATTTCCAAAAAATACAGTGTTGCCAAAGTAGATGACTTTTATGCGATTGTGGGTTATGGAGGTATAACCCCCGAAAAAATCGCACTTCGTATTGAGGATTATCTGGAACGCACCCGTGTTCCGGATGATAATACCGTTTTGAATGACATTCAAAATGCGAATAAAGAAAAAACCGTTAAAAAACATATTAAGCAGGGAATTGTGGTAAAAGGGCAGGATAATTGCCTGGTTCGTACCGCAAAATGCTGTTCTCCCGTTCCCGGAGATAAAGTGGTGGGGTATATTACCCGCGGCCGTGGTGTTACCATTCACCGTGCTGATTGTGTAGCACTTCGTGACATCGAGCGCTCCGACGGCGACAAAAACCGACTGGTCGAAGCCACCTGGGCAGCAGAGGACGGAAGTTCTCACAGCGTAGACCTTGCAGTGACTTCTGCAGACCGTAATGGTCTTTTGGTGGATTTAACCCTTGCCCTAAACGATATGAAAGTGCCTGTTAACGCTATGTCTGCCAAAGTCGTAAAAGACGGCACCGGACTTATCCATCTAACCATTGAAGTGACCGGTCAAGACCAGCTTGCAAAGGTTTTGGTACGGTTGAATAATGTCCGAGGCGTCATTGCTGCCAAAAGAATTTGAAGAAATAAGCGGCGTACCTTGCACATTTACGTTCGCTTGCGTACAAAGGCGTACGCGGCACTCACTAAAATGCACAATCTACTTGCTTCTTTCTTCAAATTACATATCATGAATAGCGGCGTACCTTGCACATTTACGTTCGCTTGCGTACAAAGACGTACGCGGCACTCACTAAAATGCACAATCTACTTGCTTCTTTCTTCAAATTACATACCATGGATAGCAGCGTATCTTGCACATTTGCGCTCGCTTGCGTACAAAGACGTACGCGGCACTCACTAAAATGCACAATCTACTTACTTCTTTCCTCAAATTACATACCATGGATAGCGGCGTACCTTGCACATTTGCGCTCGCTTGCGTACAAAGACGTACGCGGCATTCGCTAAAATGCACAATATACTTGCTGCTTTCCACCAACTACATACCGTAGAAAGCAGCGTATCCCGTGATTGTGCACTTGTTTATCGTTGATACAGATTCCCAATTCCTCATGGAGAGCATAGTATGATAAAAGAAATCACCAGTTCTAAAAACAAAACTGTTTGTGAACTCAAAAAGCTCAAACAGAAAAAATATCGGGAACAAAGCGGTATGTTTCTTTCCGAGGGATATCGGAATGTTATGGACAGTATAAAGAAGCAGCAGCCAAGCATGCTTCTTGTGGAAAATACGTTTGCAGAGCCGGTTCCCGCATTGGAAGGAACAGACATATACCGTGTCAGCGATGCTGTATTAAAGGAAGTCTGTGAAACCAAGACACCGCAGGGAATTGTGGCAGTGTTTCATATGCCGGAAGAGCGAAAGATTACCTCCGGGCAGGTACTTTTGTTAAATAGAGTGTCCGACCCCGGTAATTTAGGAACGATTTTACGCACAGCATTGGCAAGTGGGTTTACTGACATCGTTATGGACGAAAATTGTGCCGATGTGTTTTCTCCCAAGGTGGTTCGTTCTGCGATGTCTGCAATTTTTTCGTTGAATCTGATTCGGGTAAAGGATTTAGCCGATTTGGTTTCTGCCTTGCAGGAACAAGGTTACACCATATACGGAGCCGCTTTAACGGAAACTGCAAAGTCCATTTATGAGACTTCATTTTCCGATAAAACAGCCATTATGCTGGGCTCGGAAGCAAACGGCATTTCCAAAGAACTTCTTGCAACCTTGAATGAAGTTTATATTATCCCCATGGACTCCGACATTGAGTCGCTGAATGTTGCGGTTGCCGGTGGAATCAGTATGTATGAAGTTTTGCGCAGAAAAAGATAAAAGAATAATATAATGTTACTATAAATTATTATAATGGAGGTATTATTTATGGAATGGTTTGATAAAGTGAAAAGCACAGTGTCCAAAACTGCAAAATACACAAAGGAGAAGTCTACCGAGTTGTATGACATTACCCGTTTGACTTTTTCTATTAACGAATTGGAAACAAAAATTGATAAGCTTTTCAAAAATATCGGTATGCTGGTATATCGTGATTATGAAGCAGGAGCAGAATTTTCTGAAGATATTGACATGATGCTTAAGGATATTGATGCAAAATATGAAGAAATCTCTGCAATCAAAGATGAAATTAACAGCATCAAAAATGTATCTCTTTGCCCTGCATGCAAAAAAACCAATCCCAATGATGCAAATTTCTGTTTATCCTGTGGTGAAAAACTGAAATAACTGTCAGAAGTGCTCGACAAAACATCTTTTATGGAAAAAAGATGTTTTGTCGTCCATTTTTTTGTTTTTCGTATAAGAAATGGAGATAACCGTTGGAGGTGTAAAATATTTTGAAAAAAGAATGGACAACAAAACAGGCAATCCTTTTGTGTTTAGGGGTTTCTATTCTGTTGTTTGCATGGTGTAATCTGTTGGCACCTGTGGCAGGAATGGGTGGTTCCGATTATTTCCAGATTGCTTCCGGCGGCTTTTTCTTAAACAGCTCAAACGGATGTCAGACGTATTTTACTGCTATCCCTTGTGAAAATAGCTACACCGGCACTATGAATTGGATTCTGCGGCCGCTGTCTGCCTTGTTTTCCGGTTTTGATGTGAGAGGGTTGGCAAGTATATATTTTCTTGCTGTTCTTTTGTCGATGGCGTATTTTATTGCAAAATATCCAGCCGAAAAGTCTTGGTATAAGCTGCTGATTGCAGGCGTTGGAATTTTTCTTTTCTGCGATTTTGCATATCTTTTGCACTTGAATTCTTTGAATATAGAAGGTGCCTTTTACTGTGTAATTTTAGTAACAGTTTGCCTGATACTATCGCAGCTGTACGGAAAGCCGGGGATGATTCGTACCCTCTTGTGTGCATTGCTTTCATTTTTTGCAGCTGGCTTGAAACCCGGATATTTCTGGATTGGTATCTTCCTGGCACTTTGCCTGATTCCCACGCTTTTTGTCAGAAAAGATTTGTGGTACCGGATTGTGACTGCTTGCTTGGCAGTGGCAGTATCAGTGGGTTCTGTGGTATGCTTTAGCGGCGGAGTATTCTTCCAAAAAGAGCAGCAGAATCGCTTTCATGCTATTTATTACGGTATATTGAAAGATAATCCGGATACAGCTGCAGTTCTTGATTTGGGGCTTCCTGCGGAAGCAGAGCAGTATGTGGGAAAGACGGTATATGATGTAGATTCTGCTGTGTTGGATGATGGTAGATTATCCGTAAATTACGGAAAAATTATCGGATATTATCTGACCCATCCGTCAGCATTTTTAGAAAAATTAGAATGCGCTGCCGATAACGGTTACGAAATTCGTCAGCAATATGTGTCCAACTATCCGGAAATTCAGAAATTAAAATACGGTTTCAACTTATACAGCGGATTGAAACGGCGCTTTATTCAGCCGGATTTCTGGTTTGTATTGGCGTTTTTCGGCGCAGTTATTATATGGTGCGGCATCCGACTCAAAAAAGCAGAACAAAATGTTCAAAAAGCGCAAGCATTATTTTTGATACTGTTGTGTGTTGCGGCACTTTTTGCCTTTATGGCTCCGATATTTGTGAGTGGAGAAGCCGCCCTTGGGGCTGAACTCTTTTTGTATAATATATTGTTTGACGTTGTTCTTTGCCATGTTATCGTGGGTGGAACCATGATTCTCTTAAAACGGCGGGAGAATGTTCAAAAAAAATACGGCGTTCAGCAGTAAGCCGATTATCAGCTTGTATTAAAAAGGAAAGGATATATAACAAAATGGAAAAAATGGGACTCAATCAAATCCGTGAAGAATTTTTATCATTCTTCCAGGAAAAAGCACATTTGAGAATGCAATCATTCCCGTTGGTGCCGATTAACGATAATTCACTGTTGTTAATCAATGCCGGTATGGCACCCTTGAAAAAATATTTTACCGGAGAAGAAACTCCTCCGTCCAAGCGTGTTACTACCTGCCAGAAATGTATCAGAACTCCTGATATTGAAAGAGTAGGGAAAACCGCTCGTCACGGTACCTTCTTTGAAATGCTTGGGAATTTTTCTTTCGGTGACTATTTCAAAAATGAAGTAACCGGCTGGGCGTGGGAATTTATTACCGAACGTATGAAGCTTCCGGTAGACAGACTTTGGGTCAGCGTTTATCAGGACGACGACGAAGCCTATGATATCTGGACCAAAAAAGTGGGAGTTTCTCCCGACAGAATGGTTCGTCTTGGCAAAGAGGACAACTTCTGGGAAATCGGAACCGGTCCCTGCGGTCCTTGCTCTGAAATTTATTTTGACCGCGGTGTAGAAAACGGATGCGGAAGCCCTGACTGTGCAGTAGGTTGCGACTGTGACCGTTTTGTAGAATTCTGGAATTTGGTATTTACTCAGTTCGATAAAGATAAAGACGGCAACTACAATCGTCTGGCGCATCCCAATATCGACACCGGTATGGGGCTGGAACGTATTGCGGCAATTATGCAGGGAGTAGGCTCTCTGTTTGAAGTTGACACAGTAAAACGGGTGCTGGATACTGTCTGCACAATGTCAGGTAAAACCTATGGTGCAGAACATGAAACCGATGTTTCTATTCGTGTGGTAACCGACCATATCCGTTCCACTGTATTTTTAGTGTCTGACGGAGTTATTCCCTCCAACGAAGGCAGAGGTTATGTACTGCGTAGATTACTGCGGCGTGCGGCACGTCACGGAAAGCTGTTGGGCATTGACAAAATGTTCTTAACCGAGCTTGCCGATGTAGTAATCGATCAGTCCAAAGATGCTTATCCGGAACTGTGGGAAAAACAGGACTATATTAAGAAAATCATCTCTACCGAAGAAGAAAAATTCTATAAAACCATTGATGCAGGCCTTTTGATGCTTGGTGACTTTATTGCCGATATGAAGAAAAAAGGCGAAACCGTGTTTGACGGTGAAGTTGCATTCAAGCTGTATGACACTTATGGATTCCCCTTGGATTTAACCAAAGAAATGGTAGAAGAAAACGGCTTCACTCTGGATGAAGACAAGTATCATGCTTGTATGAATGAACAGAGAGAAAAAGCAAGAAATGCCCGTGGGGATACCTCTACATTAGGTTGGGAAAACGAAGTTGCAAAATTGATTAAAGATTTGCCTTTCTGTGAATTTACCGGTTACGATATGTTGGAAACCGAAGCAACTGTTACAGCAATCTTAAAAGACGGTGCTATGGTAGATGCATTAGGAGCAGGCGAAAGCGGCACTGTTTTCACCGACACGACTGTATTTTACGGTGAAAGCGGTGGACAGGCAGGAGACACCGGCTTGATGTTAGCAAGCGGTGTGAAAGCGGTAGTTACCGACACCAAAAAATATTCTGACGGAAAATTCGGTCATATGGTTACGGTAGAAACCGGTGCTCTGGAAAAGGATGTCAAAGTTACCTTATCGGTCAACAAAGAAAAAAGACTGGCAACAGCACGAAACCATTCTACCACACATCTTTTGCAAAAAGCATTGAAAACTGTGTTGGGTGACCATGTCAATCAGGCAGGTTCTTATGTGACTCCCGAACGGTTGCGTTTTGACTTCTCTCATTTTGAAGCAATGACTGCTGACGAACTGAAAGAAACTGAAAACTTGGTAAACAATGCAATTTTATCTGCAATGGATATTTCCTGCAAAGTAATGCCCATTGGTGAAGCAAAGAAATTAGGTGCAATGGCACTCTTTGGCGAAAAATACGGCGAAAATGTCCGTGTTGTTACCATGGGTGACTATTCCATGGAATTTTGCGGTGGTACACACCTTACCAACACAGCACAGGCAGGCTTGTTCAAAATTGTATCCGAAAGCGGTGTTGCAGCCGGAGTCAGAAGAATTGAAGCAGTAACCGGCAGCAATTACATTGAATTTATGAAAAAACGGGAAGAAATGTTGTTTGACACCGCAAAAATCTTCAAAGTAAACAATATTTCCGATTTGACTGTCAAAGCAGCTCAGTTTATGGACGAACTGAAAGCGCAAAAGCAGCAGATTGAGGAATTAAGAGCGAAGCTCTCCAAAGGGGAAGCTGACGAAATCTTAAATTCCAAAAAGGATATTTCCGGCGTTTCTCTGATTGTGGCACAACAAGAAGGAGCATCTGTAGAAATGCTCCGTAATTTGTGCGATGAAATTAAAAATAAATTTGCTGATGCTCCGGTTGTGATTGTGCTGTCCAGCGTAGCAGACGGCAAAATTACTTTCCTGGCAAGTGCCAATAAAGCAGCCGTTGCAAAAGGGGCACATGCAGGAAATATCATCCGCGAAGTAACCAAGGCAGCAGGTGGCTCCGGCGGCGGTAAGCCCGACATGGCACAAGGTGGCGGTAAGGACGCTTCTAAAATTTCCGAAGCATTGTCTTTGGCAGAAGAAGTTTTGAAGGGTCAGTTGTAAGGAGGTTTTTATGGAAGATTGTTTATTCTGTAAAATCATAAAAGGGGAAATCCCTTCTAAAAAAGCATATGAAGATGACTACGTATATGCCTTTTGGGATATCGCTCCCACCGCACCGGTGCACATTTTGGTGATTCCTAAAAAACATATTTCCACATTGAACGAAATTACAGAGGAAAACTCCTCTGTAATTTCCAAGATTTATGAAGCAATTCCTAAAATTGCAAAAGAAAACGGAATTTCCGAGGACGGCTATCGTGTGGTTTCCAACTGCAATCAGGCAGCAGGACAGACGGTGTTTCACATTCATTTTCATTTGCTTGGCGGTCGCGAATTGACCTGGCCGGCAGGTTAAGGATAAAAAACAACAAAATTCCGGCAAAAAAGAACAAATTTTTCGTATTTTTCAGAATTTGCTTGACTAATCCTGAAAAAAATAGTATACTATATTAAGTTATAAAATTATTTCAAATAGTGTCGTTATCGGCACACAGGAGGAAAACATGGCTAAAGGTATTGGCAAAATTGTGATTGCCCTTCTGGTTGTTTTTGTACTTTGTTACACAGCAGCCTTTGGAGTGACAATCGGCTCATTCAAGACTTACCCTGTTTTTGACGAAGAACATGGTATCAGAAAAGGGTTTGACCTGGCAGGCGGTTCCGTAATCGTGTATCAGGCATCCCAGACAGCAGAAGACGGTTCTGTTGTTGCAATTGACCCCGAAGAATCCCAGATGGAAGTTGCGAGAAAAATTATTACCGCACGTCTGGACAGACAGGGTTATACCGAAGGTACTGTTACCGTAAAAGGTAACCAGTTAGAAGTGGAATTGCCCTCTGTAAAAGATACAGCAAAAGCAATTCAGGAAATCGGTCAGACTGCAAAATTAGCATTCTACGGTTATGATTCTGCAACCAATACATTCGGCGAAGAAATCATGTCCGGTGACGATATCAAATCTGCA
Source organism: Clostridia bacterium (assembly GCA_017468465.1). Classification (GTDB taxonomy): domain Bacteria; phylum Bacillota; class Clostridia; order UMGS1840; family UMGS1840; genus SIG452. The sequence goes on along the minus strand of JAFUIN010000023.1, from coordinate 29,189 downwards.
GAAGGCATTTATCTGCAGGCAACCAACACTTCCGGTGCGCAGCACGTTGTTGCAATCGAAGTTACAGAAGATGCTTCCAAACGTTTTGCAGATGCAACCAGCCAGTATGCTGGCAAGCAGATTGCAATTATGTTAGACGAAGATGTAATTTCTGCTCCCAATGTAAAAGAAAGAATTGAAAGCACACAGTTCCAGATCGAAGGTGACTTTGATAAAGCATCTGCAGAAGAACTGGCAGCGTTAATCAATGACGGTCAGCTTCCTTTCAATCTGGCAGTTGTTCAGCAGAGAACCGCAGGTCCTACCCTGGGTGATTCTGCATTACAGACCAGCTTATTGGCTGCTTTAATCGGCTTAATCATTATCTTTGTATTTATGATTGCGCTTTACAGACTGCCGGGCTTGGTAGCTTCTATTGCATTGGTGTTCTATGTAGCACTGTGTTGCCTGATTTATGCTGGCTTTAGAATCAACCTGTCCTTACCCGGTATCGCAGGGGTTATCCTCTCCATCGGTATGGCAGTTGACGCCAACGTTATCATTTTTGAAAGAATGAAAGAAGAATTCAAACTGGGTAAAACCTTAAAAGCTTCTCTGGATGCTGGTTTCAACAGAGCCCTGATTTCCATCATCGACTCTAACGTTACCACCATCATCGCAGCCGGTGTTCTTTATTTCTTAGGCTCCGGTCCGATTAAAGGCTTTGCCATTACTTTAGGTGTTGGTATTATCGTTTCTATGTTCACTGCAATCGTTGTAACCAAGTTCCTCTTGAAAGCAACGGTTGACATCAACATCAAAAACAGATTCTTATACGGCGCACCGCTGAAAGGAGGAAACAACAATGCTTAATATTTACAAAAACAGATGGATTTATGTTGCTGTTTCTGTTGCAATCATTTTAGTAGGGTTGGTATTCTCTTTGGTTGGCGGCTTCAATATTGATATTGACTTTGCCGGCGGTACCAGCATTATGATGAACTTAGGTCAGGAAGTTTCCAAAGACGAAGTGGCTTCTGTTTGTAACGAAGCATTGGGCTTCAGCGTTTCTGCAGTACAGCCCAGTCTGGATAATCCCAACGAAATGACCATTAAAACCAAAAACTTAACTGAAGCTGAGTCTGACAAGCTGATTGGCGCATTAAAAACCAAATACAATTTGGCAGAAGATTACAGCGATTATTCCATTTCCACCTTCACTCCTGCATACGGCAAACAGTTGGCAGGCGAAGCATTGTGGGCAGTGTTGATTGCAGTTATCTTAATGCTCATCTATATCACCATCCGTTTTGAATTTTTATCCGGTTTAAGCGCAATTATTGCACTGATTCATGACGTTCTGATTATGATTTCCGTATATGCAATTTTCCGCGTTCCCGTGAACTCTTCTTTTATCGCTGTTGTGCTGACCATCCTGGGTTACTCTATCAATAACACCATTGTTATTTTCGACCGAATCAGAGAAAATCAGAGATTGGCGAAAAAAGAAACCTTTGCTGAAATTACCGATAAGTCTATCACCCAGACATTAGGTCGTTCCATCAACACCACTATCACTACCTTTGTAATGGTTGCTGTGTTGTATGTGCTGGGCGTAGATTCTATCAGAGAATTTGCATTCCCCTTAATCATTGGTATTATCGGCGGTGCATATTCCTCTGTCTTCATTGTTTCTCCGTTGTGGGCAACTATGAAAACTGCAGGCTTAAACAGCAGAAAGAAAGCAATGGGCAAATAAGAACCTATAAAAATTGCTTACCGTTTTCGGTAAGCAATTTTTTTTGTGCAAATATGGTGGCAAATGACGTAATTGTTGACAAATGATTGTTTTGATGCTATACTGTATATAGCGGTTCTATAGATAGATTGATATAAAATATCAAAAGGAGCTTTACAGTTATGTCGGATAAGAAAATATATGTTTGTGCCAGTGCGCATTTTCCTCATGGAGATGCAGGTGCAAACCGAATTCAATATATTGCACAGGCACTTAAGCAAGCTTCTTATGAGGTGATTGTGCTGTCTTGCGGACAAACACCGAAGAATGCAAAATCGGAAAATGGATATTACTATCATGCCGGCTTGCCTTATCGCAATTTGGAATTGAAAGATGCAAGAAAAGAAAAGCTCCTGAGTGGCTATCTGATGGTTTCTCTCTTGAAAAAATGTGGCGTAAAACAAGGAGATATTGTCTATCTGTATGGCTCCAACAGCTTATATATTGCACCAATTTTGAAATTTTGTAAAAAACGAAATATTAAAACAGTGATAGATGTGGTGGAATGGCATCAGCCTTTTCAGTATCCGAAAGGGGAAAAGGATATTCGTTACCGTTCTGCTAATAAAACCTTTGCAAAATGGGCACCTTTGTGCGATGGAATTGTTTCCATTTCAGACTGTATTGCAGAATATTACCGCAGCAAAAAATGCAATACCAAAGTGTTTCCTGTGATTATTGATGCAGCCGGCATCCCCTTTGATCCTTCTAAAAAAGAAAATACAGATATTGTTCATTTGATTTATCCGGGCAATCCCATGTATAAGGATGACATTGGTGTGATGTTGAAAGGATTGGCAAAACTGACCGAAGATGAAAAGCAACACGTCCGTTTTCATATGACCGGGGTAAAAGAGGAAAAACTGCGTGCTTTTTTAGCCGATGAACAAACTGTGTTAGACCAGCTTGGAGACACTGTTTTGTTTCACGGCTGGATGGAATATGACGAGCTGATCAATTTGTATCAAAGGGTGGATTATCTTTATATGTCTCGTCCGGATAACCTGGTGACCCGTGCAAACTTCCCCAGTAAATTGCCGGAATTGATGGCATATGGCATTGTTCCCATTGGAAATCGGGTAGGGGACTATTACCGCTATTTAACCGATGGGAAAGATGCGGTTTTGTTTGATGAAAACACTCCAGAGGCTTGTGCAGAAGCTATCAGACGAGTGCTTGCGATGAGTGTTGAAGAACGGCAAACAATGTGCGTGGAAGCACGAAATACTGTTTGCAATCAGTTTGATTATTCCAAATGGGCGGAACGATTAAAAGAATTTATGGAGAGTACAAAATGAAAGGTACGATAAAAAAAGTTCTTCGCTTTTTCTATTATCTTCCTTCCAACCTTATAAATCGGATGTGGTATGCTCTGAAACATGTTCAGGTTGGAAAACAGCACGAAACAAAAGGAATTTTATATATAAAAAATAAAGGGACTATTACCATAGGAGATCGTGTCCGCATCAATTCCAAAGGGAAAGCCAATCCCATTGGCGGTGGAGAAAAAACCTATATTCAAGTGTTAAAAAATGCTAACCTTACCATTGGAAACGATGTGGGAATGTCGAATTGCGCCATCACCTGTGCCAACTGTGTTTCCATTGGTAATTTTGTTCGTATTGGTGCCGGTGTTAAAATCTACGATACCAATTTTCATTCTCTCAATCCATTTGAGAGAACGCAGAAACCAGAAATTCCGGCGGTGATTACCAACCCTATTGTCATTGAAGATTATGCCTTTATCGGAGCCGGAAGCTACATCTTAAAAGGTGTCACTGTCGGCAAATACAGCATTGTGGGTGCCGGTTCAGTTGTTACAAAACCGATTCCGGACGGAGAAATCTGGGCAGGAAATCCTGCAAAAAAAATCGGCACAGTGCCCGGTGTGGAACCCCAAACCAAATGAAATCTGAAGGAGTAAAGTGATGAAACAGTTAACGTCTCTTTTTCTCGCACAATCATATAGCGATGCCTGGGAGGAATATCATCGCAGCTTGAAACAGTCCGGTGGTGCATATTGGGATTATGTGATTCTCACCGCCTCCAATGAGCTGCAGGCAGAAGGTTATCGAGCACAGTTAAAGGTTCGTGAAGACAAAGGCTTTTTGCCAAAAGATACCCATTTTGCAGTTGTTCCGGATCCTGAAGGCAAACGTGTTGGCAGCGGTGGCGCAACATTGGGAGTCATTCGCTATATTGCGGAGCATAGAGGATGTGCGGATTTTTCACAGTTGCGCATTCTGGTGATTCATTCCGGCGGAGACAGCAAACGGGTGCCCCAATATTCTGCTTTGGGCAAACTTTTTTCACCTGTTCCGCATCAGCTTCCTAACGGAATGGCATCTACGTTGTTTGATGAATTTATGATTGTAATGGCATCGGTTCCCAGCCGAATCCGTGAAGGTATGGTTTTGGCATCGGGTGATGTTCTTTTGCTGTTTAATCCCTTGCAGATTGATTATTCCGGTCACGGAGCTGCTGCAATTTCTTTCAAAGAACCTGTGGAAACCGGCAAAAATCACGGTGTATTTTTGCAGGGCGAAAGCGGAAATGTGGAAGCCTTCTTACATAAACAAAGTGTGGAACAGTTGACGCAAAATGGAGCTGTCAATGAAAATGGCTGTGTGGATATTGACACCGGAGCTGTGATTTTTTCTGCTGATATGATTGCCTCCCTTTATGCACTGATTTCCACAAACGGCATATTTGATTGTGATAAATATAACAAATTGGTTAACGATACAGTACGGCTTTCGCTGTATGGGGATTTTTTGTATCCATTGGCAGAAACCTCATCGCTGGAAGCGTTTTATAAAGAAAAACCGGAAGGTGAATTTTGTGATGAATTAACCTTGGCAAGAAAGCAGGTGTGGGAAGTCTTAAGACCTTACCGTATGAAATTGCTTCGATTTGCACCAACCAAGTTCATTCATTTTGGAACCACTTCAGAAATTATGGAGCTGATGTCCAAAGAAATTGAAAATTATACAAATTTAGGCTGGAGCCGTACAGTAAACAGCAGTATTACCCACGATGCTGCCGGATATAACAGTGTGGTTTCTCACGAGGCAAGTGTGGGAAGTAATTGTTATTTTGAAGACAGCTTCGTACATCGGGATGCTGTGGTGGGAGACAACGTTTTGTTGTCCGGTGTGGAAATTTCCAAAGTCAGTGTACCTTCCAATGTGGTACTGCATGGATTGAAGCAGCGTGACGGAAAATATGTAGTCAGAATTTACGGTGTTCTGGATAATCCAAAGCTTGCATTAGAAGATGGAGCGGTTTTCTGTGGCGAAGAGCTTTCTTCCTTTTTAACAAGAAATCAGATTTCTGTAGATGAATTGTGGCAAACAAATGACCACACTCTTTGGAATGCCGAATTGTATCCGGTGTGCGATTCCATGGAGGAGGCAGTTTCTCAGGCGCTGAATGTGTATGCACTGTTTCAGGGAAAAGGAAACATAGATTTCTGGAAAAATGCTAACAGAAAAAGCTTGTCATCAGGTTTTTTTGATGCAGATTCCAAAGCGATTATTCTTTGGAGCAATCGTTTGCATGAGTTAAGAACAATGGATGGCATCGCCAAAGCTATTGAACAGGGAATACCGGTGGACGAGGTTTGTCAAAAGCTTTCTGTCACCACATTAACCGATGTTCAAAAGCAATGGCTGGAATCCTACATGAAAAATGCTGATTTTTCTCAAAAAATTCGTATCTATTATTATATCGGCAGAGCGTTGGGAGAAGTGTACGGAGACGATTATTATACCAAGTGTTTTGGTTGTATCCGTCAGGCGATTCTGGAAAACAGTAGCAGCTGTATGGAATATCACGCGCAATGTAAAATTGTAACCGATAAACACACGGTGAAACTGCCCTTGCGTGTGAACTTTGGCGGCGGTTGGAGCGATACACCTCCGTACTGTATGGAACAGGGAGGAACAGTGCTCAATGCGGCAATTCTCTTAAATGGAGAAAAGCCGGTGGAAGTGACCCTAAAACGTATTCCCGAACGAAAAATCGTTTTTGAAAGTCGGGACATGGATGTATATGGTGAATTTGATACCATTGAGCCCTTACAACAGACCGGAAATCCTTATGACCCCTTTGCTTTGCAAAAGGCGGCGCTGCTTGCTTGCGGAATTTTACCCCGTGAGGGTGGCAATCTTGCTGAAATTCTGGAGCGTATGGGCGGTGGTTTCGTGATGAATTCTGAAGTGACCGGCGTTCCGAAAGGAAGCGGGTTGGGGACCAGCTCCATTCTGTCTGCTGCTTGTGTGAAAGCTATTTCAGAATTTTTTGGAATTTCATATACCGAAGAAAAATTATGCCGTCAGGTGCTGTGCGTAGAGCAGATTATGTCTACCGGCGGTGGCTGGCAGGACCAGGTCGGCGGTATGACTGACGGTTTGAAATATATTACCACCCGTCCGGGTATGGACCAAACCTTACAGATTGAATATGTCTCCATAGCAGAAGAAGTCCGTGAAGAGCTGAATCGTCGGTTTGTGTTGATTTATACCGGACAGCGTCGGTTGGCAAGAAATCTGCTACGGGATGTGATTGGAAGCTATATCGGCAATCAAAAAGAGGTTGTTGATGCGCTGGATGAAATTCAGCGGATTGCAACCTTGATGAAGTTTGAGCTGCAACGAGGCAGAATTGATGCATTTGCAAAGCTGATGAATACCCATTGGGAATTGTCGCAGCAAATTGATAAAGGCATTACCAATACCTTAATTGACCAGATTTTTGCTTCTTTAGAACCTTTTATTGACGGAAAATTGGTTTGCGGTGCCGGCGGTGGCGGATTCTTACAGGCAATTTTGAAAGAAAATGTGACAAAAGATGAAGTTCGCAAGCAACTAAAATCAGTATTTGGTGACAGCAGCATTGATGTTTGGGATTGCACGATTGTATAAAGAAAAGAAAACTGCAGTAATTCAAGAATTGTATTACTGCAGTTTTTTGTTTTAGAATGAATGCTTTCGGCATATAGTGAAGTAAGATTTAAAAAAATGGAGCGTTCTATATATGGCAGAAGTTTTTCTTTTCGGTTTTTTATCAGGTGCCCCGGGCATTTTGGTGGGTTACATCATTGGGTGGCTTATCAAAAAACATAATAAACAGTTAATTGTCACAGATAACAGCAGTTTCTGCTCCGGCTTTCAGGAGTTTTCGTCAGGACTGATGATGGCAACGGTAACCTTTCATTTGTTACCGGTAGCCATTGATATCGGTGGATTCATCCATGCTTGCACAGGGCTTCTGATCGGAGGGGTTGGTTCTGTTTTCATATGGGGAAAAGGTTATCAACAACAACCAGACGGACGGTTTAGATTCTGTATGCTGATTCCGCATATTCCGGAGGGACTGGCGGTGGGGATGGCATTTGTGAACCATATTGAATTGGCGATAGCTTTATTTGCAGGGTTTTTGATTCGCCATACTGCGCAAGGCATTCTTTTTTGTGGCACTTGGAACAAAAAACTCGGCGAGATTTTTCTTTTTGCGCTGTCTTGCGGTGTGTTCACCGGACTTTTTGCAATGGTCGGAGCTGCTCTTGGGAATATCAGCCCGGGGTGTAACAGCTTCAGTTTTGGCTTTTGTGCCGGCTGCTTGCTCTATGTTTTGAGTGCTGAACTTTCCCGTCAGGAAAAGAAATCCTCAAAGTCAAGAATCTGTGAAATTATGTATATTTTTGGATTGATTACGGGAATCCTCTTAAAATAGAAAGAATTTATTGACGAATTGCAAAATTTGTGATATACTGTATCCAATCAGTATTATAATTTCTATTCTATAAAAGGAGTATTGGTTATGTTAAAAGGAATTCCCAAAATTTTATCCCCCGAATTATTAAAAATTTTAATGGAAATGGGGCATGGCGACGAAATCGTTATTGGCGATGGCAATTTTCCCGGTGCCAGAATCGGAGACAAATTGATTCGTCTGGATGGTCATGATGTGCCTGAAATTTTAGAAGCAATTTTGAAACTGTTCCCGCTTGATACCTATGCAACACCGGTATATTTAATGGAAAAAGTACCCGGTGACACTGTGGAAACGCCCATTTGGGACACTTATAAAGAAATTGTGGCAAAACATACAGATGCACCCATCGAATTTGTAGAACGTTACGCATTCTATGAACGTGCCGAAAAAGCATATGCTGTCATTATGAGCGGAGAAAGCGCACTGTATGCCAACATTATTTTGAAAAAGGGCGTTGTAACCGAATAATGATATAATAGCGGAGAAGTTTTATATCCTCTCTGCTATTTTTTCGTGATGAGAGAGGATTTTTATATGAAAAAGGAACGGATTTGGATTGCCGGTCTGGTGGCAGTGGTCATGACCTTGATTTTATTGACCGGCTTTACTCAAAGAATTGTATACGAAACCGGCAGCCGCAATATTTTTGTTTCGGCAGATATGACCAATCTGAAGCAGCAGGGAAAAAATACACAAGAAGCGCTTGGTATATTACAGGATGCCGGTGCAGATGTTGTAACATTGGAGCCACTGACAATAAAAAGTCTTAACCAAGACGGACGGTTAGAGCTGATAACTTACTCCTCTTTGTTTATCAACGAGGATGATATCTCCCGTCAGATTCGGGAAGCATTGGGCGATTATCCCATGAAGTCGGATAATCTGGTTGCCGTGGTTCGCGATTCCTCCTTAAGAGAATTTATGAGTCTGGAGCTTTCTTATCGGTACACCGATTATACCAATCGTTTTCTGGAAGATGGCGAAACCATGGTGTTTGCATTTCAAAGCCTGACCCATCATAACGATTTAATTGTGGGCTATGATTATCTCGATTTGGCATTGGTGGAAAGTGTTGGGATGAAAGCGGCGGTGTTCTATCCGTCTTACACCTTTGAAAACCCCATATATCCCAAATATTTTAATGAGTTTGTCAATTCTAACAGTGTTTCTTTTGTAATTTTAAGGAACAATCCCCACGATAATAAACAACCGCTGTCCGACGAAATGAAGGCAACCTTGCGAACCATGGACTTTACCTTGGTATTGTGGGAAAACGAAAATCAAATCGGAAATGAACACCCGTATTTGTATGACGATTTCTTTTCGGTTATGAAATATAACACAGTTCGCGGATTTCATATGGACAAGTTAGTGCCGCACGACCAGTCATTGTACCGCTATCGCTATTATCAGTGGTTCAACTCGGCGATCGAGCGAAATACTACCTTTATTCATACCAATCTTTTAGAAAATCCGGATGTTGACTTAGAAACCAATTTTAACCTAACTGCAAAAGCGATTTCTGATTTTACAAGTTCCATGAGAGGGTATGAGGTCACCTCCTCCCGCGAAAAAATGCCATATCCGTATTCTCAAAATACCATGGTGATGGCAGGTGGAATTCTTGCATTGACATTTTTGTACTTATATCTTTTGTTTTTCCTTCGGAAAACACCTGTCTATTTCACAGAAAGCTATTTTGGACTAATGATTGTATCTGTCATTGCTTCCTATGCGTTTTCAGAATATTTAGCAGCATTTTATGCTTTGGCGATTATGCTGTTTGCTTGCTTTTTACTGACAGTTTTGATATATTATCTGGATAAACATATGAACGGTAAGACAAAGCTGTTTTTCATTCTCGGTGCAACGTTTGGGATACTGCTTTGCGCAATCATCAGCATTGCAGCTTTATTGGGAGGCATCGAATTTTACACCTCTACAGCCTTTTTCTACGGTGTGAAAATCAGTTTGTTGTTGCCTATTTTGGTAACCATATGTAATGCGTACATGATCTACCACAGAGACAACATTTCTCTGAAAGAACTTCCCAAGGCAATGTGGAGTTGGATGAAACAGGTAAATAAATGGATATTGATTCCGATTGGAGTGGTGATTCTTTTGGGATTGGTATATTATTTAATCCGCAGTGGAAAATCCAACTTGATTTTACCCATGGAAGACAGCTTCAGAAAATGGCTTACCGATGTGTTTTACATTCGTCCCCGATTCAAAGAATTTTTGTTCGGATATCCGGCATTTGCCTTGTTCCTTTATTTTGGAGTCACAAATGTTAAAACAGAATGGAAAATTCTTTGTGGAATTTTCGCCACAGTGTTGTTTACTTCTTTGTTAAACACTTTCTGCCATACGTTTACTGCGGTGACAGTAAGCTTGCTTCGGGTAGTCAACGGTCTTTTGTGCGGCATATTGGTTTCTGCCGTATTGATTGGAATTGTAATGTTAATCCGTCATGTGATTTTACCAAAGCTTCAGAAAAAAACAGAATAAAAAACAGAGCTGTCTTGCAAAGTAAGGCAGCTCTGATTTTTAATGTAAAGTAATGTTATTTCATTCTTTGGTTCAGTGCTTCGTAAATCATAATGCCTGCACAAACCGATGCGTTTAAGGAATTCACTTGTCCTAAAATAGGAAGACTCACCAAAGTGTCACATTTTTGCTTTACGTGTTCACTCATTCCGTACCCTTCCGAACCGATTACAATGGCAAGGGGAACAGTCAGGTCCGGGTCTTTGTAAGACATATTGGCAGAGGCATCGGTGCCTACAATCAACACGCCCTGTTCTTTTAGCTCCAAAATGGTGGAGTTTAAGTTGGTGACTCTGGCAATTTTCATATAATTTACTGCACCGGCAGACGCCTTATAGGCACCGCTGTTTACCCCTGCAGCACGGCGTTTTGGAATGATGACTCCGTCACAGCCGGCACATTCTGCCGAACGGACAATGGCGCCTAAATTGTGGGTGTCCTCAATGCCGTCTAAAATAACAAGGAAAGGATTTTTTCCTTTTTCATAAGCTGATTCCAGGATTTCCTGTACAGAAACGTATTTTGCCTGGGATACCGAAGCAATGACACCTTGATGGTTTTTCACTTCGCTCATCCGGTCCAGTTTGCCTTTTTCCACACGGGAAACCGGAATTTTTTTCTGGTTGGCAAGCTTTACAATTTGATAGAGAATGGGGTCTTTGAAGTGATTCATCACGTAAATTTTATCAATTTCCGTATCTGCTTTCAAAGCTTCCAGCACAGGGTTTCTGCCTTCAATTTTATCTTCAATTCTTTCGTTTTCGTTAAATTTTTTCATTTCTTCCATCTTTATATTCCTCATTCCTGGATATGATTATCGTATAAAGGTGCTTTTTCCAGATAGAATTTGGTGAAAGTTCCTTCTTCAATATGATGACGGATGTCAGCCATCAATTCGTTGTAAAAATATAGGTTGTGCATCACGCAAAGCCGCATTGCAAGCATTTCTTTTGCTTTGAACAGGTGTCTGATATATGCTCTGGAGAAATTGCGGCAGGTGGGGCAGTTGCATTGCTCGTCGATGGGACGGTCATCCGTCTCATATTTTTTGTTCATCAGGTGCATAATGCCGTTTTTGGTATAAATAGATGCGTGACGTGCGTTTCTTGCAGGCATCACACAGTCGAAGAAATCCACACCTCTTGCCACAGCGTTCAATATGTTGCCCGGCGTTCCAACACCCATTAAATAGCGGGGTTTTTCTTTTGGCATATAGGGCATCACTGCCTCAATAATGCGATACATTTCTTCGTGAGTTTCGCCTACTGCAAGACCGCCAATGGCATAACCGTCTAAATTCATATCGGTAATTTGCTTCATATGCTCCACACGGATGTCCTCGTAAATGCCGCCCTGGTTGATGCCAAACAACAGTTGATTGGGATTCACGGTGTCGGGCAGGGAATTGAGCCGTGCCATTTCTTTTTTGCAGCGTTCCAGCCATCTGACCGTCATTGCTGCAGAACGTTCTACATAGCTGTGGGTGGACGGGTTCTCTACACACTCGTCAAATGCCATAGCAATGGTAGAACCCAGATTGGACTGAATCTGCATCGATTGCTCCGGCCCCATAAAAATACGACGTCCGTCGATGTGAGAGGCAAAGGTAACTCCTTCTTCCTGAATTTTACGAAGCTTGGCGAGCGAAAAAATCTGAAATCCGCCGCTATCGGTAAGAATGGGGCGGTCCCAGTTCATAAATTTGTGAAGTCCCCCCATTTGTTTGATAATGGTATCTCCGGGGCGAAGATGCAAATGATAAGTATTGGAAAGCTCAACCTGACAGCCGATGTCTTTTAAGTCCAATGCAGAAACGGCACCTTTAATTGCGGCAGCTGTTCCCACATTCATAAACACGGGGGTTTGCACCGTGCCGTGTACGGTTTTGAATTCGCCGCGTCTGGCTTCGCCTTCTTGTTTTAACAGTTGATACATAAATGAAAATCCTTTACACATTGAAACGGAACAAAATAATGTCGCCGTCTTTTACCACATATTCTTTTCCTTCGGAACGAACCCAGCCTTTTTCTTTTGCAGCGGTCATAGAGCCTGCTTCGATAAGTTCGTCATATCCGATTACTTCTGCACGGATAAAGCCACGTTCAAAGTCGGAATGGATTTTGCCGGCAGCACCGGGTGCTTTGGTTCCTTTTACAATGGTCCAGGCTCTGGTTTCCGGTTCACCGGCGGTTAAGTAAGAAATAAGACCCAAGAGGGAATAGCTTGCCTGAATCAGCCGGTCCAGACCGGATTGCGCCAATCCAAGTTCTTCCAAAAACATTGCCTTTTCTTCGTCGTCCAGTTCAGATATTTCTGCTTCAATCTGTGCAGAAACAGGGATAACACTGGCGTTTTCTTTTTTTGCCAGCTCGGTTAAAAGCTTGAAATATTCATTTGATTCGCCGCCTTGTTTCAAATCTTCTTCCGACAGGTTTGCAGCGTAGATAACCGGTTTCAAGGTTAAGAGAGACAAGTCTTTTAACAGTTCTTTTTCTTCGTCGGAAAGACCAACCTCACGGGCAGTTTTGCCCGTTTCCATTTCTTCTTTTAAGTGTTTTAATACATCAATTTCTACTTGATATTTTTTATCACCCTTCAGCTGTTTGGTGGCACGTTCGATTCTTCTGTCAATGGAATCTAAATCGGCAAAAATCAATTCCATATTGATAATTTCAATATCACGGGCAGGGTCAACTGAACCTTCCACATGCACAATGTTTGTGTTTTCAAAGCATCTTACCACGTGAATGACAGCGTCTACTTCACAAATGTGCGATAAAAATTTGTTTCCCAAACCTTCGCCCTTGCTGGCACCTTTTACCAAGCCGGCAATGTCAACAAATTCGATAATTGCGGGAACGGTTTTTTTGGAGTTATACATTTTGGTTAAAACGTCCAAACGGGGGTCGGGTACCGTTACAATACCAACATTTGGTTCGATGGTGCAAAAGGGATAGTTCTGCGCTTCTGCACCTGCTTTTGTGATTGCGTTAAATAAAGTGGATTTTCCGACATTGGGAAGTCCTACGATTCCAAGTTTCATAATTCATTTCCTTTTCTTTCATTTATGATGCGGGCGAAACAGCTTAGAATAATTTCAGCTGTTTGAAGCCTTTGTCTTCCATTCGCAGTGAGCATCCGCTTAATGGAATGGTTTTGCCTAAATAATATTCCGGCTCTTTGATGCGGGTTTCGGTCAACAGAGCCGCTTTTTTAATTTTTGCGTTTTTCAGTCTCATGGTCTGCACGCCGATGGTGTCACGGGTGGTTTTTAAGTTGATTAACGATGTGTTTACCACCAATGCTTTATCCATATTGGAGAACAGTGCTAAATCGGTATCTTCCTGCAGCTTGAAAATTCTGACAACAGGGGAGGCGTTGGAATACGCTTTGATCAGTCGCTTTCTGTTTGTTTTGGTCTGATAAGCTGAAACGGGAACTTTTGCAGTTTTACCGTTTTCAAACACAAACAGGAAGAAGCCTTTATAATCTCCCGTGGTGAAAAGCTGAACGGGAACTTCCTCAGGTTCCATTTCCAGCAAAGAGGGGAGATATTCTCCAAAGTTGGAAAGCTTTGTATCGGGAATTTCATGAATTTTCAATTTGTAGGCATTAAAGTGATTGGTAAATACCAAAATTTCGCCTAAGTTTGTTTCATCAATTTCTAAGTTTACCTTATCACCGTCTTTCAGCTTGTGCTCTCCGCCGGCTTTTAAGGAAGTCAGGCGGATTTTTTTAATGTAATGCTGTTTGGTAATAAAGAGCTTCAGGTTATAGTCTTCAATTACAGTATTGGCTTCGTAGTGATCGACTTCATTTTCGGCTACAAAGGTAGTTTTTCTGTCCATACCGTATTTGTCTTTGATTTTGGTCAACTCTTCGATGATAATTTCTTTGATTTTTTCTTCGTGTTCTACCGAATATTTCAGGTCTTTTAACTCTTTTTTCAAATCGTCAACATCGGCGATTCTGTTTAAGATGTATTTTTTGTTTAAGTTTCTTAATTTGATTTCTGCAATAAATTCTGCCTGCACCTCGTCGATGCCGAAGCCTGCCATTAAATTGGGAACAACCATAGCGTCATCTTCGGTTCCGCGAATGATGGCAATGGCTTTGTCCAAATCCAGAAGAATTTTCTTCAGACCTTCCAGCAGGTGAAGCTTTGCAGATTTCTTTTTAATCTCGTATAACAGTCTGCGTTTCACACAGTTGATACGGAATTTGGACCATTCGTGAATGATTCCGCCCACACCGTATACATCCGGTTCGTTGCCCACAATTAAATTAAAGTTACAGCCAAAGCTATCCTGCAGGGGAGTCATCTTATAAAGTTTCAGCATCAAGGCATCCGGGTCAACCCCACGTTTTAAGTCGATGGTGATTTTCAGACCGCTCAGGTCGGTTTCATCACGAACATCGGCAATTTCTTTGTTGAGTTTTCCGTTTTTGATGTTGTCCACAATTTTGTCGATAATCGCTTCCGACGTGGTGGTGTATGGAATTTCTTTGATTTCAATTAAATGCTCTTTTTTGTTGTATTCATAAGAACCGCGGATTTTGAAAGAACCGCGCCCGGTGGCAAGAATTTCCTTCATTGCTTCGGGTTCGCAGATAATGGTTCCTCCGGTGGGGAAATCCGGTGCGGTGATAATGTCATATATATCGGCGTTTTCGTCTTTTAAGTAAGCGATGGTAGCATCACATACCTCCCGCAAGTTAAAAGAGCAGATATTGGATGCCATTCCAACGGCAATCCCTTGATTTGCTCCGGTTAAAATGGTGGGGAAGGTCACCGGGAGAAGCGCCGGTTCTTTTAAGGTTCCGTCATAGTTGTCCATAAAGTCAACAGTGTCTGAGTCGATATCACGGAACAGCTCGTTGCAGATAGGGTCCAGCTTTACTTCTGTGTAACGGGAAGCAGCATATGCCATATCTCTAGAATATACTTTCCCGAAGTTTCCTTTGGAGTCCACCAGCGGATGAAGCAAAGCGCCGTTTCCGCGGGTGAGACGAACCATGGTTTCATATATTGCTGCATCTCCGTGAGGGTTTAACTGCATGGTTCTGCCCACAACATTGGCAGACTTTATCTTTTGGGAATTTAAGAGTCCCATTTTATACATGGTGTATAACAGCTTTCGGTGAGAGGGCTTAAAACCGTCTATTTCCGGAATGGCACGAGAAATAATCACACTCATAGCATAGGGCATATAGTTGGTTCGTAAGGTCTCGGTAATGGGCTGTTCTCTATGATTCAAAGGGGGTCACGCTCCTTTTATGGTTTCTTTTGTGCAAAAAAATTATCAGCTGATATCCAAAAATTCGTAATATTCTTTACCGTGCATTTGAATATAATCTTTTCTGCCCTGCAGGTTATCTCCCAGAAGCAGCTCAAAGGTTTCTTTGGTTTCAATCATTCCTTCGGGCATTACCTTGATTAACCGTCTTGTTTCAGGGTTCATGGTGGTTTGCCACATCATTTCCGGCTCGTTTTCACCAAGTCCCTTGGAACGCTGGAGGGTATATTTTCCGGTCAAGGAAGCCAGATGGTCAGTTTTTTCTTTTTCATCGTATGCAAAGAATGTTCCTTTTTCTTTGGAGTTAATTTCATAAAGGGGAGATTCTGCGATATAAACTTTTCCTTTTTCAATGAGAGTGGGGGTCAGGATATAAAGCATAGTCAAAACCAGGGTACGGATCTGGAATCCGTCCACATCAGCATCGGTACAAATGATGATTTTGTCCCATCTTAACTTGTCCAAATCAAAGGCAGACATATCTTTTTGATTTTTCAGTTTAATTTCCACACCGCAGCCAAGCACGCGCATCAAATCGGTGATGATTTCAGAGTTGAAAATTTTATCGTATTCGGCTTTCAAGCAGTTCAATATTTTACCGCGGATTGGCATAATTGCCTGAAATTCTGCATCTCTGCCCAATTTACAGGAGCCCAGCGCAGAATCACCTTCCACGATGTAAAGCTCACGTCGAGCCACATCTTTGGTACGGCAATCCACAAACTTCTGCACACGGTTTACCACATCGACAGCTTGCGACAGCTTTTTCTTAATGTTAACCTTGGCTTTTTCCGCTTGTTCACGGCTTCGTTTGTTTACTAAAATCTGCTCTGCAATTTTTTCGGCATCAGTTTTATTTTCGATAAAGTAGATTTCCAACTGTTCTTTTAAGAAATCCTGCATTGCCTCTTGAATAAACTTGTTGGTAATTGCTTTTTTGGTCTGGTTTTCATAAGAGGTAATGGTGGAGAATGAGTTGGACACCAAAATCAAGCTGTCAAATACATCGTTGTAAGTAATCTTTGCTTCGTTTGCTTTGTATTTGTTGGTTTGCTTGATATAGTTGTCAATGGCGTAAACAAACGCATTTTTTACTGCCTTTTCGGGGGAACCGCCATATTCCAGAAAGCTGGAGTTGTGATAATATTCAATGAGGTTCACTTCGTTGTTGAAACAGAATGCGAAGTTCATTTTTACTTTGTATTCCGGCTTGTCCGACCTGTCACGTCCCAGACGTTCCGCAGAAACGGTGCGAACCTGGGTAAGCGCCTTTTCTGTTGTCAACTCGTTTACATAGTCGGTGATACCGTCTTTATAAAGGAAGGTATACTCCTGAAATTTTCCGTTTTCCAATTCGTCTTTTAAGAGAAATGTAATGCCGGAGTTTACCACAGCTTGTTTTTTTAATGTATTGATGTAATATTCCAGAGGAACATCAATGTCGGTAAATACTTCTAAATCGGGCCGCCACTTGATAACGGTGCCTGTTTTCTTTTCTAATGTGGGTTCTTTTTTTAATCCACCTACATTTTTTCCTTTTTCAAATTCCAGGGAATAGAGATATCCGTCACGAACCACCCGAACGCTCATATATTCAGAAGCATATTGGGTTGCGCATGCGCCCAGACCGTTCAAGCCCAAGCTGTATTCGTAGTTTTCGCCACCCTGATTGTTATATTTCCCACCGGCATACAATTCGCAAAAAACCAACTGCCAGTTGTAGGTGTCTTCCTTGGAGTTGTAGTCCAAAGGAATTCCGCGACCATAGTCTTTGACTTCAACCGATTGGTCACGAAATCTGGTGATTTCAATTTTTTTGCCGTAGCCTTCTCTGGCTTCGTCAATAGAGTTAGATAATATTTCAAAAATAGAGTGCTGACAGCCCGTAATACCATCCGAACCGAAAATAACCGCAGGGCGCAGTCTGACACGCTCCTCGTCTTTCAGTTTGGATATACTGTCGTTGCCGTAAATTTCTTCCGTTGCCACTCAGTTCACCTCTTCAATATTTTTACATTTTATTATACCATATAATACACTTTAATGCAAGCAAAATTTTTAATCTTTTTTGGAATATTCCGTTTTTTATGGATGTTAATAGATAGGTTGCTCTGCGAATCACGTTTTCTGCTGCCATTCCGCATGTCAATGGCACGTTGAAACGCGGAATCTTTCTGTAGGATTATTACATACTCTGCAAAGGAGATTCTTCGTCGTCATGCGGACTCCTCAGAATGACAAAAGAAAAAAATCGGCAGAACACCTGACAGGTGTCATTCCGATTGAATGCGAGGAATCTCTTTTTAATATTTTTACCCTATAACAACCCCTCCGAGTTTTGTTCGGCAATCCTTATCTCATCTTACACAGAGGAGGCTTTTTTTATGCTGTTTTTCGCCCTGTAAACCTTGACAAGTCTATGCTTTTGTGATAAAATATATCAAAGTATGTCCATTTTTAGATTTTTGTAGATTTTACTTAGAAAAATGAGGATAAATTATGTGGATTTCAGAGTATTGGGAAGATTTTGAGTTGCTGGATGCGGAAGACGGCTACAAGCTGGAGAGATGGAAGGATGTCAAGCTTCTTCGTCCCGACCCCCAGGTCGTGTGGAAGCATGGTGCCATCGGGAAGCATTCCGGAAAAATTGATGCCAAATATTTTCGCAGTCACAAGGGTGGCGGCGAATGGAAATATTATAAAAAATTGCCCGAGCATTGGGAAATTTCTTATCGTGACTTACGGTTTAAGGTGCGCCCTACCGGTTTTAAGCATACCGGCCTTTTTCCCGAACAGGCGGTTAATTGGGATTTTGCCCGTGATATGATTCGCTCCTCCGGCAGAGAAATCAAAGTGCTCAATCTATTTGCCTATACTGGTGGTGCCACTGTTGCCTGCTTAAAAGAGGGAGCAAGCGTGTGCCATCTGGATGCTGCGAAATCCATTGTAACCTGGGCGAAAGAAAATGTAGAACTAAACAACTTAAATCAAAACGGCAAGGTTCGCTTTATCGTGGATGATGCTTACAAATTTGTGGAGCGTGAAATTAAGCGCCAGAATTATTACGACGCCATTATTATGGATCCGCCTTCTTATGGGAGAGGTCCGAACGGTGAGTTATGGAAGATTGAAGATAAAATTTTTGAGCTGGTGGAATTGTCCTCCCGCATTTTAACCGAAAAACCGCTGTTTTTTATTATCAACAGTTATACCACAGGCCTGTCCAATACAGTCATGGAAAACATCCTGAACTTAACAGTTGGGAAGAAATTCGGCGGAAAGGTGACAGCAGACGAAATTGGTTTTCGTGCCACACATTCCGGCTTGTATTTACCTTGCGGCTCTACTGCAAGATGGCAGGCAGAGTAGCAAAAAGAGGAATCAGATATGATGGAGATTATTAAAACCGAGAACCTGACCTTTGGATATGAGGACAGTCAGAAAAAGGTTCTTGAGCAGTTTAATTTAACAATCGAAAAAGGGAGCTTTACCGCACTTTTAGGGCATAACGGCAGTGGAAAATCTTCTTTGGCAAAGCTGTTTAATGCAGTGCTTCTTCCAACCGGCGGAACAGTGTATGTTTCCGGGATGGATACAAAGAACGAAGCGCTTCTTTTAGAAATCCGGAAAAATTGTGGATTGGTATTTCAAAATCCCGACAATCAGCTGGTGGCATCCATCATTGAAGATGATGTTGCCTTTGCACCGGAAAATTTAGGCGTTCCTTCCGAAGAAATTCGCAAAAGAGTGGACGATGCGTTAAAATGTGTAGGGATGTATGAATACCGACTCAGTTCACCGCAGCACTTGTCCGGTGGACAAAAACAGCGGGTTGCCATTGCCGGCATTGTTGCCATGCGCCCCTCGGTGATTGTGCTGGATGAGCCCACGGCTATGCTGGACCCCAGAGGCAGAAAAGAAGTAGTGGAAACCATTCTGAGACTGAATCGGGAATATGGCATTACCGCAATTCTCATCACGCATAATATGGAAGAAGCAGCCCTTGCTGACCGCATTGTTGTTATGGAAAAGGGAAAAATTTTACTGGACGGAACACCGGAGGAAATTTTTTCCCAATATGAAATCTTAAAAAAGACGGGGTTGGACGTTCCGCAGATTACCGAGCTTTCCTATCAGCTCCATCAGGCAGGGTTGAACATTGACTCTTGCATCTTATCTGTGGATGAATTGGTAGAACAAATCACAAAAGTATTGTAGAAAAATCTGGTGAAAACATTGAATATTTCAGTTGAAAATTTAACTTATATATATGTACCCGGCACTCCTTTTGAAAAGGTGGCACTGGAAAACATCAATTTTACTGTGAAAAGCGGTGAATTTGTTGGGCTAATCGGTCATTCCGGAAGCGGAAAATCCACATTGGTGCAGCATTTGAACGGTCTTGTGAAGCCTACAGAAGGAACGATTCGTGTGGGAGACCGTATCATTACCGGAAAAAACGCTGATACAAAAGGTCTTTGCTTTACGGTTGGATTGGTGTTTCAGTATCCTGAACAGCAGCTGTTTGCAGAAACCATTTATCAGGATATTGCTTTTGGGCCCTCCAATATGGGGCTTTCGGAAAAAGAGATTGATCTTCGGGTACGCACGGCAATGGAATTGGTTGGCTTGCCCTTTGAATTAGCAGAAAAATCACCTTTTTCTGTTTCCGGCGGGCAAAAGAGAAGAGTTGCCATTGCAGGAGTTCTGGCAATGGAACCGAAGGTTCTGATTCTGGATGAACCCACGGCCGGGCTGGATCCCAAGGGCAGAGAAGAAATTTTAAGAAGTATCCGCAACATTCACAAACAAATGAATATGAGCGTTATTTTAGTGTCTCACAGCATGGAGGATGTTGCAAAATACTGTGATAAATTGTTGGTGTTAAACGAAGGAAAGGTGATGCTTTCCGGCAGTTTGGCAGAGGTGTTTCATCACGCAGAAAAGCTTCACAAAATCGGGCTTTCAGTTCCGCAGGTTACATTAGCGGTCCATAAGCTTCGGGAAAAGGGAATCGCGATCCCCGAAAATATTTTTACGGTTTCGGATGCAGTTTCGGCAATTATGAATTTGAGAGGATAACTATGTTAAAGGATATTACCATCGGGCAGTATTACCCGTCAGAATCAGTGGTTCACAAATTAGACCCCCGCTTGAAAATTGTTTTGACGCTGGTTTATATTGTTTCGATTTTTCTGATTCAGAATTTCTGGGGATTTTTGGTGTTGGCGGTACTCACCTTACTTCTTTGTGCTGTCTCCAAAATTCCGGTTAGCTTTTTATTGAAAGGCTTAAAACCCTTACTCATTCTGATGTCTATTACAGCACTGTTGAATCTATTTATGACAGATGGACGGATTCTGTGGCAATGGGGAATCTTAAAAATTACCCATGAAGGCATTATTATGTCGTTGTTTATGCTGTTTCGTATTGTGTTTTTGGTGATGGGGACGTCGTTTTTAACCTATACCACCACGCCCATTACGCTAACCTCCGGTATTGAAAGTTTATTGAAGCCGTTTGCCAAAATCGGTGTGCCGGCACACGAAATTGCCATGATGATGTCTATTGCACTGCGGTTTATTCCCACATTGATTGAAGAAACCGACAAGATTATGGCAGCACAAAAGGCAAGGGGAGCAGCTCTTTCCGAGGGGAATCTGATTCGCCGTGCAAAAGCGCTTGTTCCCATTTTAATTCCGCTGTTTGTATCGGCTTTTCGTCGGGCAGACGAGTTGGCAGTTGCAATGGAATCCCGTTGCTATCACGGCGGTGATGACCGCACAAAGCTGAAAGAACTGAAATATCAGAAAAAGGATACGTTAGCACTGTTCGTCTTTATTTTAGCAATTACGGTTATGCTATCCTGTAACCTTGTGGGAGCATCCTTATGAGAAATTTACTGTTTCAGATTTCCTACGACGGCACCAATTATCACGGCTATCAGTGTCAGGATGGGCAAATTACCATCCAGAGCGAGCTGGAACGAGTGCTTCATACGTTAACGGGGGAAAATTTGCGCATCATCGGCTGTGGCAGAACGGATGCGGGAGTTCATGCACTGCGCTATTATTTTAACGTGCATACCAAGTCGCCCATTCCTTGTGACCGTTTTGTTCTGGCAATGAATTCTTTATTGCCTTGCGATATCACGGTGAGAGAATGCAAAGAGGTTCCCAATGATTTTCATGCACGGTTTTCACCAAAGTATAAAACCTATGTGTATAAAATCTTAAACCAAAGAAATCCGGAAGCACTTTTCTGTAAACGCAGTTATTTTTATCCCATTCCTTTGGACGTGAAAAAAATGCAGGATGCCTGCAGTTTAATTGTGGGAGAAAAGGATTTCAAATGTTTCATGGCATCGGGTGCTCAGGTGAAAACTACCGTTCGAAATGTCACCGAATTAACCGTCACAAAAACGGGAAATGAAATTGAAATCCGCATTTCTGCTAATGGATTTTTATATAATATGGTAAGAATTATCACCGGTACGCTGATTCAAATCGGGAATGGCAAAATGGAACGGGAAGAATTAAAGACTATCATAGAAAGCAAATGCCGTACAGATGCGGGAATGACGGTTCCGCCGCATGGATTATATTTATACGATGTATATTACTAATCGGTCTGAAAGAGGATGTGATTTGATGAAAAAGAAAGAAAGAACCCTGGAAGAACGGATTGAGCTTCGGAAAAAGCGCGCTGAGAAAAAGAAGCAAAAGAAAAACACCTTCTGGAAAATATTGCTTGCAGTTATTCTGCTGGCATTACTGTGTCTTGGGATCGGCTTTTTATATCAAAGCGGTCTGTTTTCAGCTCCCGGGCAGGCAGAACCGGTGTATTATACTCCTGCACAGCATATCAGTGGTGTGTCATTAAAAAATACATACTACCTCACCACTATTGACGGGTTGAAATCGGTAAATGCTTTGGGCAAGGATGTAGCACATGATGTAAACTCCACCATTTCTCCGTTTATTCGTGCAATGCAAGAACCGGTATACTTAACCAGCGAAAAAACCATTCTTGCATACGATATTTCCGGAACTACAGCACTTTTATTTGACGAAAGCGGAATTATTGCACCGCTGAGCTTCGATAAGGAAATCATTCGTGCAGATATGAACGAAAAAGGTCAGTTTGTAATGATTCTTCACGAGGATGGCTCTAAAGCTGCGGTGAAGGTTTACAATGAATATGGTAACGAGTTATACACCTGGTATTCCGGTACAGGCTATGTAGTAGATGCAAAAATTAACCCGAAAACCGATATGATGGCGGTTTTAACCAATGATGTGTCCGGTGGGGGAATTACTTCCAAAATGCTGTTTTTCCGGCTGGATACCGAAGAACCTGTCAGAGGGCAGGTAATTGGGGATAAAATGGGCGTAGCTGTTTCTTATACTGACCAGTATGCCTTGATACTTTGCACGAATGGACTGTATTTGATGACAGACAGCGGCGAATTGAGTCTCTTGACACAGTTTGGCGACAGAAAATTAAAGCAGTTTGATACCTTTACCAACGGTTCCGTGCTTTTGTGCTTTGAAAACTCTGTTTCCGAAAATTATCTCTGCGAGGTATATGATAAAAAAGGAAGAAAAACAGATAGCTTTTCTCTGGATGCGTTCTTAAAAATTGGCGATATTTCCAAAGACAAATTTTTAGCATACAAAAGAAAAGAAATTTTGAATGTTTCTAAAAACGGAAAAATTTTAGACAGCGAACTAATGGATTTTGAAATCAAGGACGCAACCTATTTCAAAAATAAAATTGCTGTCATCGGGCAGGAGCGTATGGTGCTTCGTTAACAGGAAAGGGGATTAAAAATGCTTGATATTTTATTTATCATTTGTTTGGTAATTGCCTTTTATGTAGGTTATAAAACCGGATTTTTGCAGGCATTGGTTGGATTTATGGGTGTCATTATATCTGCCATCGGCGGTTATTTATTGTATCCGTACATTACACCAATGCTGATGAAAACCCCGTTGTATGACTGGGTAAACGCCGGTGTTTTAGAGTGGATGAAAGGATATGTGGAAAAAAGTCAGGCAAACGCACAGTTAGATGGTTTGTTTGTAAAATATCAGGTGTTTGATGTCACTGCCTTAACCGAAACGATGGCATCCGGCATCACCACTGTCATTCTTAACGTGATTAGTATTCTTCTGATCATTTTCATTATAAAACTGGGAATACTGATTCTGAAGAAGTGCACCAAGCTGATTAACCACGTTCCGGTAATCGGCACGTTAAACCGTCTGTGCGGCGTGGTGTTATCCGGAGCATCCTTTATTACAGTTTGCTTCATTGTGGTTGCGGTGCTATTGATACCACCGTCCAATACTACAGAGCTTTCCCGCAATGTATGTGAGCAAATCGACAGCTCTTTTGTGGTGCGACAAGTGATGGACTACAACTTTTTTATTAACTATAAAAGCCTGAGCCAAGGTATGTAAGGAGCGTTTTTTGATATGTCAGCAGAGCAGCGTATCACAGAATTAAAAGAACTTCTCAAATATTATTCAGATTGTTACTATAACCAGGACAATCCGGTAGTGGACGACTTTACCTATGATAAGCTTTTGCGTGAACTGGAACGATTGGAGGACGAAAACCCCCATCTTCGCACAGCAGATTCTCCCACGGTAAATGTAGGCGGTCGTGCCAGTGATGTGTTTTCGCCGGTGGAACATCGTGTGCCCTTGCAAAGCTTAGAAGATGCCTTTTCCTATGAAGAACTTCTGGATTTTGATAAACGGGTGCAAAACGTGCTTGGCACCGATTATGAATATATTGTGGAATGGAAAATCGACGGCTTATCGGTTTCTCTGGAATATGAAAATGGCATATTTGTAAGAGGTGCAACCCGCGGTGACGGCGTTGTGGGGGAAGACGTAACTTTGAATTTAATGAATATTAAGGAAATTCCCAAAGTATTGCCTGAAAAAATCCCCTATCTGTGTGTACGTGGGGAAGTGTATATGCCGAAAGCCGTGTTTGAAGATTTGAATGCAATGCAGGAAATTTTAGAGAAAAAGCCTTTTGCGAATCCCAGAAATGCAGCGGCAGGCTCATTACGTCAGAAAGACCCGAATGTAACGGCAGAGCGAAAATTAAGTCTTTTTGTTTTTAATTTGCAGCTTTGCGAAGGGAAAGCATTTTCTTCTCATGATGAAACATTGACATTCTTAAAAGAGCTGGGGTTTCCGGTCAGCCCCTCCTATAACGCTTTTTCCAATATGAAAGATGCTTTTTCCGAAATTGAACGATTGGGAGAACTGCGGGAAACGCTGCCTTTTGATATTGACGGTGCTGTTGTAAAAATCAACGATTTTTCTTCTCGTGTAGTGTTGGGAGAAACTTCTAAATTTCCCAAATGGGCAATCGCCTATAAATATCCTGCCGAAACAAAAGAAACCCGTCTTACTGATATTTTTATCCAGGTGGGAAGAACCGGTGTTCTGACACCGAATGCAGAGCTTGAACCTGTTCGTTTGGCAGGAACAACAGTGCGAAAGGCAACACTGCATAATGACGACAACATCAAACAGAAAGATATTCGCATCGGAGATATTGTTCGGGTGCGAAAGGCAGGAGATATTATCCCCGAAGTGCTGGAATCTGTTCCCGAAAAAAGAACCGGAGAAGAACGAGTATTTTCTATGCCAAAGAAATGTCCGGTATGCGGAACCGGCATTGTTCGGGTGGAAGGAGAAGCGGCACATCGCTGCCCAAACCTGGAATGTCCGGCACAGATTCTTCGGAATATTGTGCATTTTGCATCCAAAGATGCTATGGATATCGAGGGATTAGGCCCTCAGATTGTCAGCTTGCTGTTAGAAAATAAGCTAATTGAAAAAGTTTCGGATATTTATGAATTAAAGGCAGAGCAGATTGCCTCTTTAGACAGGATGGGACAAAAATCGGCAGATAATCTGATTTCTGCGATTGAAGCATCCAAGCAGCAGGAGCTTGCACGGTTGATTTATGCTCTCGGCATTCGTCAGATTGGAAAAAAAGCAGGAAAAATTCTCGCCAAAAATTTCAAAACCATGTCTCGCATGATGGAGGCAACGGTGGAGGATTTTGTGAACATTTTTGAAATTGGAGAGATTTCCGGAAAAAGCGTTGTGGATTTCTTTTCCTCCGAGGCAAACAGAACACTGATAGAAAAGCTGATGCAACACGGTGTCAATATGGAATATCAGGATGAAAGCGTATCTGAAGTTTTCTTAAATAAAACCTTTGTTTTAACCGGCACACTTCCTACTTTGACACGAAATGAAGCCTCGAAAATCATAGAAGATAACGGCGGCAAGGTTTCCTCTTCTGTTTCCAAAAAAACAGATTATGTATTGGCCGGAGAAGAGGCGGGAAGCAAACTGAAAAAGGCACAGGATTTGGGAATTATCATCCTTTCGGAGGAAGAATTCCGCAAGATGTTGCCGTAAGGGCTTGATTTTTTCTTAACAATGTGTTATAATGCAATTCGTGCATTATGAGAAAAACACAAAAAATCCTCTTTATCCAAACGGAAAGGAAGGCTGATTTATGAAAACAACTGTAAAAGTAACACGTACCACAACAGAATCTGAAATGCGCGTTTTGTGCGATTTTTCCGGTCTTGCATCTGATTATCGTGCTAAAATCAATACACCGTATCCATTTTTGAATCATATGCTGGAACACATTGCATATCGCGGTGGATTTACGATAGAAACCGATGTGAAGTTGAATACTTTTGTGTTGTCACACGTGATTTTTGAAGATTTGGGAATCGCATTCGGGAAGGCTTTGAAGTCTTATGTAGCAGCAAATTGTGGCGACGGCGTGGTTGGCTTCGGAAATGGTGTTGGCATTATTGATGAAGCCTATGCAGAAGCGGCTATCAGCTTTGAAGACCGTGCATATTTTGATTTTGAAAATCTTTCCGGAAACATTCCGGAAATGACAGAAGGCGTGCCTACCGAAGATTTGCTGGTGTTTTTGGAAGGTGTGGCACAGGGAGCGCAGGCAACCTTGCACGTGAACTTGAAAAAGGGAACCAATGCACATCATATTTTTGAAGCAATTTACCGCGCGCTCGGCATTTGCCTGAAAAATGCTTTAGCTTGTGATAGCAGCCGTGTGGGGTTAACCTCCGGTGTGGCAGGTAAAATTGATTTTAATGTAGAAGTATTATAAAATATATCGAAAAAGAAACGGAGAAATATTATGGACGACGGGCACTCTAGGCAGTTTGATACCGTGCTGTTTGATCTGGACGGTGTCATTACCGGCGAATATGCCTATTGGAAAGCAGCAGCATTGACTGTGTATGAATATTTTTGTGAAGATTTGGAGCTGAATCCCGAATACTGCTACGAAAATGTAGATTCTATTACGGATACCGTGTTTGATTATCAAAATACAGTTACAACGGTAAAATCGCTGGGCATCAATTCTAATTGGGACTTGGCTTATGCGGTGATTTTAGCTACAGATATCTTAAAAAGCGAAGGACTTGAGGAGGAAGATATTTTCACTCAGGTATCTGCCTTTTTAACCGATAAAAATGTACTGGCACCGGAACTTCTGGAAGTTTTGGCGCAGGAATATGAAGAAATCTTCAATTATCCTGAAGACTATGCCAAAAAAGGCGGCAATTTATATCAGGAAATTGTTTTGAAATTTCAGCATTGGTATTTGGGGGATGAGAAGTATTTTTCGTTATATCCCACATCCTCTGCGGCATCGAAGGGAAATATCGGATTGATGGATTCGGAAGAAGCACTTTTGGGTCTGGAGGAAACAAAAGCAATGCTTACTGCTCTGAAAGCTTCAGGTTATCGGTTGGGAATCGGTAGCGGAAGACCGAAGACAGAGCTGGAACGTCCTCTTTCTAACTGGGGTGTGCTTTCCCTGTTTGATGCAGATAAAATTGTCAGCTACGACGATGTAATGGAATGGCAGGAGAAGCTTCCGGAGGGCGAAAAGCTGGTAAAGCCCCATCCGTTCCAGTTTATCAAAGCGGCAATGGGCAGCGCATTTTCGATAGAACATCTGGATAAAAAGCCGGATTTAAGTCGTGTGCTTGTGGTTGGAGATGCTTTATGTGATTTGTTGGCGGCACAAAATGCAGGGTGTAAATTCTGTGCTGTGCTGACCGGTGTTGACGGAAAAAATGCCCGGGTTTTCTTTGAAAATATGGGCGCTAATTTTATTTTGGAGGATGCTACCTGTCTTCCGGAAATTTTATAGATGAAAGAAATTGTTAAAGTTGGAAAGGACATTAGTTGCGAGAATGGAACTCAAATTACACACTTCAGAAGTAGAAAAAATTAAAAACTTAAAAGCCGGCGATATGATTTTATTATCCGGCGAAATTTATACTGCCAGAGATGCAGCCCATAAGAGAATGACCGAAACCTTGGAAAAAGGAGAAGAACTTCCCTTTGATATTAAAGATAAAATTATTTATTATGCCGGTCCTACCCCTGCAAAGCCGGGAGAAGTGATTGGTTCCTGCGGACCTACCTCCAGCTATCGTATGGACCGTTACGCTCCCGTATTGTTGGATTTGGGACAGCTTGGTATGATTGGCAAAGGCATTCGTAAGCAGCCGGTTATTGATGCTATGAAACGCAATCAGAGTGTATATTTTGCTGCGATTGGCGGTGCCGGTGCATTGATTTCCAAGTCTATTACAGCTGCAGAAATTGTGTGCTATGAAGATTTGGGAACAGAAGCAGTTCGCAAGCTTACTGTCAAAGATTTGGCGCTTACTGTAGTAATCGACAAGGACGGAAATAATTTGTATGACAGATAATCGGGAGAAACAATTAGAAAATCCCCATAACGGACATCGTCGCCGCATGCGCTCTAAGTTGCTTTCCGGGCAGATGGATTATCTATGCCCCCATGAGCTCTTGGAGCTTTTGACGTTTTATTCCATTCCCCGCAGAGATACGAATGAATTGTCTCACGACATTCTCAATTATTTTAATGGTAATTTTTCTGCTGTTTTTGAGGCATCTCCGGGGGAATTGAAGAAAATTCCGGGAGTTGGAGAAAACACTGTTGCACTCATTACGCTGATTAACTGTATCATGCGGGAAATCGAAACCGAAAAGCTGAAAGAAAAACGTGTCCTCGGCTCAACAGAAGAAATTGCAGATTATGTTTCTGCAATGTTTTTCGGGCATTCTAATGAGGTGTTCTACGCTGTTTTTCTGAATAATAGCGGAAAAGTTATTTCTTACGAAAAAATTCTGGAGGGCTCTGTCAGTGAAATTCCGGTAGAGCCTCGTAAAGTGTTGGAGGCTGCCTTAAAATATCCAAAAACCAAGCAGGTCATTCTGGCACATAATCATCCCAGTGGCAATCTTTCGCCCAGCGGAGCAGATATTGACACCACCCGACTCATTACCCGTGCTTTGAACACAGTAGATATCCGTGTGAAAGACCATATTATTGTTCATGGTCACCGTTACTACAGCTTTTTTGAAAATGACCTTTTGTATTAGAGGTTTTTAGCAATGTCAGCATGAACATCACCAGCGGAAGCCCTATCGTAAAGGGGATCATACAAATCGAAACTTCCCTGTAATAAGCCCGTAGATTTTCGGATAAGCCGGGGATGGAAAGCAAAAGAAATATTAGAATAACAGCAATTACTGCTGTTATTTTTTTTGTTTGTTTTATTAGTTTTTATAGTACTTTTTCTTTGGAAGATATGGAATATAAATTTGAAAGTTTAGTTTATGATATTAATGATGGTTATATTGAGAATATTTCTG
>JAFUIN010000022.1 GCA_017468465.1 Clostridia bacterium | reverse complement strand
TGCAAAATCATAGAAAGAGATTCTTCACTGCAGGGCAAGCCCTTTCGTTCAGAATGACAGGGAAATAGCGCAGCGAAATGATAACAAAGAGATTCTTCGTCGCTTGAAAGTGCCTATGGCACCTCAGAATGACAGAGAGGGTTGTTTGACAGAAAATTTCGCCTTGCCCATTTGATATTAAGATTGCAGAGACAAAAAGCAGTAAAAATTCTCAAAAAAGTTGAGAAAAATGCTTGACAAACGGAGCGTTTTATAGTACAATAGCCTATGTCAAGTATTTTTACTTTACACTTCTGTAAAGGAATGGTTTTGATGAAAGAAATCAAATATGGTGTTTTGCTGGATTTTTATGGTGAGTTATTGACCCAAAAACAGCAGCAGGCGCTGGATTTATATTATAATGAAGATTATTCTCTTTTGGAAATTGGCGAGCATTTGAATATTTCCCGTCAAGGTGTGTTTGAATGTATCAAAAAAGGAGCCGAGCATCTGGAGCATTATGAAAGGGTGCTTGGACTATATGAAAAGAATTTGCAATTAGAATCCTTGAAAGAAGAATTTAAGAGCCTGCTTTCGGAGTGTGATGAGGCACTTTCTAAAAAGCTTGGTGTTTTGATAGAGAAGCTGTAAGGCAGAAAGGAGAACGGCTGATGTTTGATTCGTTAAAAGAAAAATTAGAAGGCGTGTTCAAATCGCTTCGCGGAAAAGGCAAGCTGACGGAAGAAGATGTTAAACTTGCGATGCGTCAGGTTCGTCTCTCTTTGCTGGAGGCGGATGTAAACTTTAAGGTGGTTAAGGATTTGGTGTCCAAAATCACCGAACGTGCGGTAGGTTCCGAAGTGTTGGAGTCATTAACTCCGGCGCAGATGGTTATAAAAATTGTAAATGAAGAACTTATTGCCTTAATGGGAAGCGGTAATGAAAAAATAAAAATTGCTGACCGTCCTCCCACAATTATTTTGCTGGCAGGTCTTCAGGGGGCCGGTAAAACTACCACAGCAGCAAAATTAGCGCTCCATTTGAGAAAGCAAGGGAAGAAGCCGCTTTTAACTGCTTGTGACGTGTACCGTCCTGCAGCGATTGATCAGTTGAAAACCCTGGGCGCAGGTCTTGGAATTCCGGTGTTTACCATTGATGGTTCCAAAGATGCGGTGAAAATTGCAAAAGACTCTGTTGATTTTGCAGTTCGTAACTTAAATGATATTGTTATTATTGATACCGCCGGTCGTCTCCATATTGATGACGAAATGATGGAGGAAATCAAGCGGATTAACGAAACGGTTCATCCCACCGAAATTTTACTGGTGATTGATGCTCTGTCCGGTCAGGATGCGGTGAATTCGGCAAAAGCTTTTGATGAAGCACTTTCCATTGACGGTCTTATCTTAACAAAATTAGATGGTGACTCCCGTGGCGGTGCAGCACTGTCTGTCAGAGCGGTTGTTGGGAAGCCGGTAAAATTCGCAGCGGTTGGCGAAAAGCCATCTGATTTAGAACCCTTCTATCCCGAACGTATGGTATCTCGTATTTTAGGGATGGGAGACGTGCTTTCGTTGATTGAAAAGGTCAGCCAGGAGGTTGATGAGAAGAAGGCATTAGAGCTGGAAGAAAAGCTGAAGGAAAATAAGGGTATGGATTATAGTGATTACCTGATGCAGCTTCAGCAGATTCAGAAAATGGGGTCCGTAAAAGATTTGCTTGGATTCTTACCGGGAGTGGATAAAAAAGCTCTGGACGGTGCCAATATTGATGAGAGAAAATTCGTTCGCTCGCAAGCAATTATTCAGTCTATGACAGAAGAAGAACGGCGTAATCCCAAGCTGATGTCGTTTTCCCGTAAGAAAAGAATTTCCGCCGGAAGCGGTACCACCATTCAGGACATCAATGCTCTCATCAAAGAGCTGGAAATGATGAACAAAATGATGAAGGAATTCAAAAACAACAAAAAATTTGCCCGTAAAATGAAACATATGATGGGCAATATGGGAATGTAAAAATTTTCCCGACCAACATTCAGTTAAAAAAATATTTTTATAGAAAGAAGCCCTTAAGCGGGCAAAAGAGGAGAAAAAAATGGCAGTAAAAATCAGATTAAAAAGACTTGGCGCAAAAAGAGCACCCTTCTACAGAGTTGTAGTTGCAGATTCCAGATATCCCAGAGATGGTAGATTCATCGAAGAAATCGGTACCTACAATCCTATGACCAATCCCAACACCATCGACATCGATGCAGACCTGGCAAAAAAATGGTTAGCAAACGGTGCACAGCCTACCGATACCGTAAAAGTATTGCTGAAAAAAATTGACGTAATTAAATAATCACTGTTTGAGAAAGGATAGCCAAAATGAAAGATTTATTGACCTTTCTTGTGAAATCTATCGTGGAAAACGAAGATGCAGTTGTGATTGAAGAAAATGAGGGCGAAAACGCATTTATCTATAAAATTAAAGTTGCGCCCGAAGATATGGGCAGAGTAATCGGCAAGCAAGGCAGAATTGCTCAGTCCATCAGAAGCATTGCCAAAGCGGCAACCCCCAGAGATCGCAAAAAAACCATTGTGGATATTGTGTAATCGGGAAACAAAAAATGTAAGGTGGCAAGTGTTCCCCGGCGGGAATGCTTGCCATTTTCCAAAAGAGAATTTGAGGTGACGGTATGGAACAAATGATGGAGCTTGGATATGTGAATAATGTCAGAGGATTACGGGGTGAAATCAAGGTAATCCATTACTGTGACTATAAGGAATTTTTTGAAGAGCTGGACTCGGTTATTATTAAAAATGCAGAATATAAAATTGAAGGTATCAAATATTATAAAGACCAAGTGATTTTGAAGCTTTGTGATATTGATACTGTAGAGCAGGCAGAAGCCCTGCGAAATCAAACAATTTATGCAAAAAAAGAAGATTTGCCACCACTTCCCGAAGGTGTGTTTTACGTTGCTGATTTAATCGGCGTTCGGGCGTATCTGGAAGATGGAACTTATGTGGGTGAGGTAACCGATGTGATTCAGAACGGTCCCACCGATATTTTAGAATTAAAGGGCGAATCGGGTACACAGATTTTAATTCCCAGAGTGAAGGAATTTGTTCCTTTTATTTCTGTGGAAGACAGGAAAATGACAATTACGCCCATTGACGGGCTGTTATAAAAGGCTATGGTATTCATATGAAATTGAGTATTTTAACCATTTTTCCGGAAATGATTGAAAATTTTTTGGGAGAAAGTATTATCAAACGTGCCAGAGATAAAGGGATTATTGAGGTGCAGGCTGTGAATATCCGTGATTTTTCGGAGGATAAGCACAACCGGGTAGACGACTATCCCTTTGGCGGAGATTTAGGGATGCTGTTTAAGCATGAACCCATTATTCGTGCTTTTGACAGCTTGCAAAAGCCGGGAGAAGAAAAACCTTTTTGTATTATGATGTCGCCAAAAGGAGTTCCTTTTACCCAGAAAATTGCCAACGAATTGGCAGAAAAAGAAAATCTTTGCATCATTTGCGGTCATTATGAAGGCATTGATGAACGGGTGAACGAAACCATTTGCGATTTGGAATTGTCCCTTGGCGATTTTGTTTTAACCGGTGGTGAATTGGCGGCGGCTGTGATGTCGGATGCCATTTTAAGACTGGTGCCCGGAGTGCTTTCTGAAAAGGATTCTTCACTTATGGAAACCCACCAGGGAGAAGTGTTGGAATATCCCCAGTATACCAGACCGGCAGAAACCAAGTATGGAAAAGTTCCCGAAGTGTTGCTTTCAGGGCATCATAAAAACATTATGAAATACCGTCGGGAACAAAGCCTGATGGCGACTTTAGCCAAGCGGGAAGATCTCTTTTTGGACATAGATTTTACCAAAGAAGATATTTCCTATTTGACAAAGATTAAGAATATTATAGAAGAAGGAATCAAACAATATGATTACAACCAAACAACGAGCACAGTTAAGAAGTCTGGCAAATGATTTGCCGGCATTGTATCAGATTGGTAAAAACGGTATTTCCGAAGAATTTTTGGCACAGATGGAAGAAGCTTTGGAAAAGAATGAGCTGATTAAAATTACTGTTTTGAAAAATTCTTTTTATACCACCAAGGAAGCAATGGCAGAGCTTTGTGAAAGCCTTTCTTGTGAAGCGGTTTCTGCAGTTGGCTCCAAGGTCGTGATTTACCGTCGTTCTTCCAATCCGAAGAATGTGAAAATTGAACTGAAATAAGCGGGTGATTCAATGAAAATAGGGGTGTTCGGCGGTACTTTTGACCCGGTGCATCAAGGACATATTGCATTGGTTGAAACGGCGATGAAAGAGCTTTCCTTGGATATGCTTTATGTGATGCCAAACGGAAACCCTCCTCATAAGGACAGAGAAACCGATAAACTGAATCGCTTGGAAATGGTGAAAATCGCCTTTGCAAACATTCGTGGGGTACAAGTCAGCGATTACGAGATTCAAAAAGAAGAGAATTGTTATACCTATGAAACCCTTTCCTATTTGAAAGAACAGCATCCGGAGGATGAATTGTACTTTTTGATGGGGATGGATAATTTGCCGGATTTTTTCGGTTGGAGAGAGCCAAAAACCATCTGCAAATTAGCAAAGCTGGTATTTTTCGGACGTTCAGGCTATACTTGCCCTTCCGATGCGGCTGAAAGGCTGAAACGTGAGTTTTTCGCTGAGGTTTTCTTTCTTCCTTTTGAAATGGATATCTCTTCTACCGAAATTCGTGCTGAAATAGGGGAAGGAACCTATCTGTTCCATAAGCTTCCTTTTTTGGTTTTTCAATATATTATCCGTAAAGGATTATATGGCACGGTAGCGGTTTCGGAATTTGATTGCTACGAAGAAGATTTGAAAAATTACATTGAAGAAAAACGGTTTCTTCACAGCATCGGTGTCTCGGTAACGGCTTACCGGTTGGCACAGCGATACGGAGAAGACTGTAAGCAGGCCTATTTTGCGGGGCTGTTGCACGATATTGCCAAGCGCATGCCCCTGGACAAGCAGTTAGACTTGTGTAAGAAAATAAAGCTTCATCCTGATGAAGTGGCATATCCTAAAATGCTTCACGCGCCGGCAGGAGCAGGATTCTTAAAAAAACATTATGAACTGAAAGACAAAAAGATTTTGTCTGCCATTCGGTATCACACTATGGGGTGCAAGGACATGACCCTTTTTGACAAGCTCATTTATATGGCAGATTATATTGAACCCTGTCGTGATTTTGATGGAGTAGAAGCACTTCGTGAGAGTTCTTTTGATAATTTAGACAAAGCAATTATTCAGGGAATTGATACCACCATTTTATCGTTGGTGGAGGAACACTTAAAAATATCACCTGTTCTTTTGGATGTGAGAAATGCACTGTTAGAGCAGGAACAGAAAGGATGCTAAAA
The DNA here is from genome assembly GCA_017468465.1 of Clostridia bacterium. Classification (GTDB taxonomy): domain Bacteria; phylum Bacillota; class Clostridia; order UMGS1840; family UMGS1840; genus SIG452. The sequence continues at coordinate 3,562 of JAFUIN010000022.1, read as the reverse complement.
AATGGATGCATTAGAAAAAGCAATTAAGCTGGCAAAAATTTTAGACGATAAGAAAGCCGAAGAGGTTACTGTGCTTCATGTAGCAGAAACTTCTTCTGTGTGGGAGTATTTTGTCATTGCATCAGGTACTTCCAATACCCATATCAAAGCGTTAGCCGGTGAAGTGGAAGAAAAAATGAAAGAGATTGAACAGCCGCTTCATATCGAAGGTTACGTTTCTGCAGAATGGGTACTGATGGATTATAATGACGTAAACGTAAATATTTTCCAGAAAGATTCCAGAATGTTCTATAGCCTGGAGCGTCTTTGGCAGGATGCAGAACAAATTGACTGGAAGAAAGAAGAGGAGGCGTAAAATCCATGTATAATTTTACCGAAATCGAACAAAAATGGCAGAAAATCTGGGACGAGCAGGAAACCTTCAAAGCAACTGACGATTTTACCAAGCCCAAATTTATGGCGTTGGTAGAGTTTCCTTATCCTTCCGGTCAGGGGCTTCACGTTGGACATCCCCGTTCTTATACTGCATTGGATATCGTTGCACGTAAAAAACGTTTAGACGGCTACAATGTGCTTTATCCTATGGGTTGGGATGCCTTTGGTCTGCCTACTGAAAACTTTGCAATTAAAAATAAGATTCATCCTAAAACAGTTACCAAAAATAACATTGCGAACTTCAAACGTCAGTTGAAATCGTTGGGCTTCTCTTTCGATTGGTCCCGTGAAATTGATACCACTGACCCAAGCTACTACAAGTGGACCCAGTGGATTTTCTTGCAGCTGTTCAAAAAAGGGCTGGCATATAAAAAGGAAATGGCAGTAAACTGGTGTACTTCCTGTAAAGTTGTTTTGGCAAATGAGGAAGTGGTTCAGGGTGCTTGTGAACGTTGCGGCAGCGAAGTTGTAAGAAAAGTAAAATCTCAGTGGATGCTGAAAATCACCGAATACGCCCAGAGACTGATTGACGATCTGGATGACGTGGATTATATTGACCGTGTCAAAGCACAGCAGAAAAACTGGATTGGCCGCTCTACCGGTGCAGAAGTGGACTTCACCACAACCTCCGGCGAAAAACTGAGAGTATATACCACCCGTCCCGATACTTTATTCGGTGCTACTTATATGGTAATTTCCCCGGAACATCCCTACATCGAAAAATGGGCAGATAAGCTTAGCAACATTGATGAAATCAGAGCTTATCAGGTGGAAGCAACCAAAAAATCTGACTTTGAAAGAACCGAACTTCAAAAAGATAAAACCGGTGTGGAATTAAAGGGCATCCGTGCCATCAATCCGGTCAACCAGAAAGAAATTCCAATTTTTGTTTCCGATTATGTTTTGATGTCTTACGGAACCGGTGCAATTATGGCAGTTCCGGCACATGATGAACGTGACTGGGATTTTGCAAAAGCATTCAATCTTCCTATCATCCAGGTTGTTGCCGGTGGTGATGTGGAAAATGCTGCATACACCGACGTGGAAGAAGGTGTGCTGGAAAATTCCGGTTTCTTGAATGGATTAAGCGTTAGTGATGCAAAAAAAGCAATTATCGAATACTTAGAAAAAGAAAAATTGGGCGAAGCAAAGGTCAACTACAAGCTGCGTGACTGGGTGTTCTCCCGTCAGCGTTACTGGGGCGAACCCATCCCGATTGTACATTGTGAAAAATGCGGTGCTGTGGCACTTCCTGAAAGTGAATTACCGCTGTTACTGCCTGAAGTGGATAGCTATGAACCTACTGACAATGGGGAAAGCCCGTTGGCAAATATGACCGATTGGGTCAATACCACTTGTCCTTGCTGCGGTGGTCCTGCAAAGAGAGAAACCGACACCATGCCTCAATGGGCTGGTTCTTCCTGGTATTTCCTGCGTTATATGGACCCGCATAACGACAACGCTTTAGCTTCCAAAGAAGCGTTGGACTACTGGGGCCCTGTAGATTGGTATAACGGTGGCATGGAGCATACCACATTGCACTTGCTGTATTCTCGTTTCTGGCATAAATTCTTATATGATATTGGCGTTGTTCCCACCAAAGAACCCTATGCAAAACGTACCTCTCATGGTATGATTTTGGGTGAAAACGGCGAAAAAATGTCCAAATCCAGAGGAAACGTGGTAAATCCTGATGATATCGTAAGAGACTATGGTGCAGACACCATGCGTCTTTACGAAATGTTTATCGGTGACTTTGAAAAAGCAGCGCCCTGGTCTCAGACAGGCATCAAAGGCTGTGTCAGATTCTTGGAACGTGTTCACGGACTTTTGAATATGGTAACAGAAACCTCTAATGGTAAGCTGGAAAAAGAAATTCATAAAACCATCAAGAAAGTTTCTTCCGACATTGAATCCTTAAAATTCAATACCGGTATCGCAAGCCTGATGAGTTTGCTCAATGCCATTTATGATAACCGTGGATTGTCCAAAGAAGAACTGAAAATCTTCATCACACTCTTAAATCCCTTTGCACCTCATTTAACTGAGGAAATGTGGGAGATTCTGGGCTTTGAAGGAATGCTCAATCAAACCGCATGGCCCAAATATGATGAAGCGAAAACCGTGGATAATGAATGCGAAATCGTTATTCAGTTAAACGGCAAAATCAAGGAAAAATTGGTGATTGCTGCAAATCTTTCCAAAGAGGAAATTGAAAAAACCGTCATGGAAACAGATGTTGTAAAAGCATTGATTGACGGCAAAACCGTTGTGAAGGTCATTGTGGTTCCCGGAAAATTAGTCAACATCGTAGTACGATAAGCTACGGGTTGAAAATTGGGTGCGACAAATGCAATTCACGGCTCGCTGTAGCAGTTGCAGCTTCTTCTAAAATAAAAAGTATGGAGAATGCCGAGTGTTCTAAAGGACACTAAGTAGAACTACGGGCATTGCGAGGTAAGAAAAAGAGGAAAACTCAGTAAAATGGGCTTTCCTCTTTTCTTTTTTATTCGTACATTCGTCAAAGCAAATGCCTTCTGATAAAATGTAGATACCAAATTTAAAGGAGGGCGATTACGCTATGAAAGAAAAAATTATTGAAAACGGAATTGAGTATGTAAGAAACGGCGATTACTACATTCCAAACCTAACTGTACCCGATGATAAGGTGTATAACATCGGAAAGTACGGCAGGATGCACGAAAGATTTATCAAAGAGAACAGAACTTGTTTTTACTCAATGAAAATACTCAACGGAACTTGGCTTGCATATCTTGAAGAAATCGACACTTCTGCAAAAGAGATGATTGATAAGCTTGTCAAAGATATGGCAATAAAGCAAGGCATCACCGAAGAACTAAAAGCAAAAGACCAAATGGCTTGGGTTGGTGCTATGAACAACATTCATCACTCGGCAGAAGAATTTATACTCTCGGAATATGTGTATGCGGTGGAGGGTGCGGAATGAATTTTATAGAAGAATTGTATTACGGAAACATAAACCCCAATGAAAAACGCTATAAAAAAACTACCCCCTATGACAAAGCATTAAACACATTTACCATTAACGAGGATAAACTGAAAGACGCATTATCCGGCGAACACTTGAAACTATTTAATGAGCTTG
>JAFUIN010000021.1 GCA_017468465.1 Clostridia bacterium | reverse complement strand
TTTCCTAAAGGGTATGATTTTCGCCAATTAACCCAATCTCAATTAGATGTCGTGGTTGATTTGATCAACAATAGACCTCGCAAATGTCTTGGTTGGAAATCGCCTAAAGAAATTTATGTTGCACTTGCTTGACAATTTACCCCTTTCGGAAAGTATGTTAATCGTATGAATTTACCGACTCCCTTTTGAAAAATTCAAAAAGGAAGCCCATCATTTTGTTTATCAATCCAAAAAACGGATATACTATATTTATACATAAGAGGTGAATCCTATGCAAATTACAAATGACATCCGCTACATCGGCGTCAATGACCATAAAATTGACTTATTCGAAGGGCAATATGATGTGCCAAACGGCATTTCCTATAACTCCTATGCCATTTTAGACGAAAAAATCGCCATTATGGATACGGTGGACATCAACTTTACCCACGAATGGCTGGATAACATTCAGAACACTTTGGGAAACAAAGCTCCCGACTATCTCGTCATTCAGCACATGGAGCCGGACCATTCGGCAAACATTGCAAACTTCTTAAAAGCATATCCCCAGGCAAAAATTGTATCTTCGGCGAAAGCATTTGTCATGATGAAGCAATTTTTCGGGAACGATTTTTCCGACAAGCAGATTGTGGTGGGAGAGGGAGATACCCTTTCTTTAGGAACACACACCCTCACCTTTGTCACCGCACCGATGGTGCATTGGCCGGAGGTCATTGTGACCTATGATTCTACGGATAAAGTGCTCTTTTCTGCAGACGGCTTCGGCAAATTCGGTGCCTTGGATGTGGAAGAAGACTGGGCTTGCGAAGCAAGACGGTACTACATCGGCATTGTGGGAAAATACGGTACGCAGGTGCAGAATCTCTTAAAAAAAGCAAGCGGGCTGGACATTCAGAAAATCTGTCCCTTACATGGTCCCGTTTTAACTGAAAATCTGGGCTATTACTTAAATTTATATAACATCTGGTCGTCCTATCAGCCGGAGGAAGAGGGCATTATGATTGCTTACACCTCCGTTTACGGCAACACCAAAAAAGCCGTTCTCAAGCTGGCTGACCGCTTAAAAGCAAAAGGATGCCCCAAGGTTGTGGTAAACGATTTGGCCCGTTGCGATATGGCAGAAGCGGTGGAGGATGCCTTCCGCTACAGCAAATTAGTGTTGGCGACTACCACCTACAATGCAGAAATTTTCCCCTTTATGCGGGAATTTATCAATCACTTGACCGAACGGAACTTCCAGAACAGAACCGTTGCCTTTATTCAGAATGGAAGCTGGGCGCCTCTTGCCACCAAGGTGATGAAGGAGCTGTTGCAGAAATCCAAAAATCTGAAGTTTATGGAAAACGAAGTCACCATTCTGTCTGCTTTGAGCGAAGAAAGCTCCAATCAGCTGGAAGCGCTGTCCGACGAGCTTTGCGGAGACTATCTGGCACAGCAGGGCGAAACCATTGACAAAAACAATCTGTCTGCCCTCTTTAACATTGGCTACGGCTTGTATGTGGTCACCTCAAACGACGGCAAAAAGGATAACGGGCTGATTGTGAACACTGTAACACAGGTCACCAATACTCCCAACCGGATTGCCGTGACCATCAATAAAGAAAACTACTCTCACCATGTCATCCGCCAAAGCGGAAAAATGAATATCAACTGTCTCACGCAGGATGCACCGTTCTCCCTGTTTGAGCAGTTTGGCTTCCAGAGTGGCAGAAATGTGGATAAATTTGGAGATGAAGCACTTCTTCGTGCAGATAACGGGCTGGTGTTCTTGTCCCGTCATATCAATTCTTTTCTGTCCTTAAAAGTCGAAAATTATGTGGATTTGGACACACACGGCATGTTTATCTGTTCGGTAACAGAGGCAAGAATCATCAATCAGGATGAAACCATGACCTATACCTATTACCAGAACAACGTGAAGCCCAAGCCCGAAACGGACGGAAAAAAAGGGTATGTCTGCAAAATCTGCGGGTATATTTATGAGGGAGAACCCTTGCCCGAAGATTTTATCTGCCCCTTATGCAAACACGGGGCTTCTGACTTTGAAAAAATTAAATAATAATAAAGACGGAGGTATTACAAAATGGAAAAATATGTATGCGACGCTTGCGGATGGGTTTATGATGAACAAGAAGGCGCACCCGATTTGGGCATTGCTCCCGGTACCAAATGGGAAGATGTTCCCGAAGATTTTGCCTGCCCCTTGTGCGGTGTAGGTAAAGATATGTTTTCAAAAGAATAATAAAACGGAGGAATTAAAAATGTCTAAATATCAAGGAACTCAAACAGAAAAAAACTTAATGGCAGCTTTTTCCGGCGAATCGGAAGCAAGAAATAAATACACCTATTTTGCATCCAAAGCAAAAAAAGAAGGATTTGAACAGATTGCCGCTCTTTTCTTAAAAACTGCCGACAACGAAAAAGAACATGCAAAGCTCTGGTTCAAAGAATTAGACGGCATCGGCGATACTGCACAGAATCTGGTTTCTGCTGCAAACGGCGAAAATTATGAATGGACCGATATGTATGCAGGCTTCGCAGAAACTGCAGAAAAAGAAGGTTTTCATGAATTGGCTGCAAAATTCCGCATGGTTGCTGCCATTGAAAAACATCATGAAGAACGCTATCGTGCGCTGCTGAAAAATGTGGAAACCCAGCAGGTATTCCAGAAGAGTGAAGTCAAAGTTTGGGAATGCCGTAACTGCGGTCATATCGTAGTTGGTGAAAAGGCTCCCGAAATTTGCCCCACCTGTGCACATCCCCAGGCTTACTTTGAAATTCACGCTGAAAATTACTAAAGATTAGCTACAACAGCCATTGGCACTCTACCCGACACCCACCGGGTATCTTATATGCCAATGGCTGTTTCGTTTGTTATTCTGACGAAATTTCAACTTGTAAAAATTACACCTCATCCACCGCAAGCGGTCCCCGGTAAATTGTCAAGCAAGTGCAACATAAATTTCTTTAGGCGATTTCCAACCAAGACATTTGCGAGGTCTATTGTTGATCAAATCAACCACGACATCTAATTGAGATTGGGTTAA
>JAFUIN010000020.1 GCA_017468465.1 Clostridia bacterium | reverse complement strand
TTATGCTTGGCGGGAATGCAGAATATCTTGCTAAAACCGATTTGGTAAAAGCCGGATACGAAGAACACATCATTTCCGAGGCAACCGGCTTTGCACATACGGAAGACGAAGAAATTCTGCGTGCCAGAGAAGAATATTCTGCATCATTGAAAAAATATTCTGATCAGTTGAAAGAAGAAAAGGAAGCTGTAGTAAATGCCGGCGGTCTTTGCATCATCGGCACTGAACGTCATGAATCCAGACGAATTGACAATCAGCTCCGTGGTCGTGCAGGACGTCAGGGAGACCCGGGCTACACCAAATTTTTCTTATCTTTGGAAGATGAACTGATGAAGCTGTTCGGTTCGGAACGTGTGCGTGCTTTGGTGGAAACCTTAGGGCTTCCCGAAGATGAACCCATTGAGCACAATATGCTGACCAAAGCTATTGAAAGCGCTCAAAAAAGGGTGGAAGGAAGAAACTTTGGTATCCGTAAGCATGTGCTTCAGTTTGACGATGTTATGAATCAGCAAAGAGGCATTATCTATTCACAGCGTCAGCAGGTGTTAAACGGTGAAAGCATCCGTGATACCATTGTCAAGATGATTCGTGACAGCGTTCATATGACAGTGGAGCAGTTCTGCGGTGCCAGTGAATATCCGGATGATTGGAACTTTAGCGGATTGGCAGATGTTGTGAATGTGGTATATACCACTCCGGAGAATCCGTTCCAGCCTGATGAGTTGGATTTGGAAGAAGTTACCAAAGACAGAGTGAAGAATATTATTACCGATATGGCACTTCAAAAGTATGAAGCAAAAGAAGCAGAGTTTGGAGAACATATCCGTGAAATTGAGCGTGTTGTGTTATTAACCGTTGTAGACCGCAAGTGGATGGATCACATTGATGACATGGATCAGCTGAAAAACGGCATTAACTTGCGTGCATACGGTCAGCACGATCCTGTGTTGGAATACAAATTTGAAGGATTCGATATGTTTGAGGCAATGATTCAAAGCATTTCTGACGAAACGGCAAAAACAGTTCTGAATGTTTCTATTCAGAAGACGGTGGAACGCCGTCAGGTTGCTACACCTCAAATGGCAACTCACGGAGACGGAAGTTTGAAAAAATCGCCTGCTCGTTCGCAGGAAAAGGTAGGTCCCAATGACCCTTGTCCCTGCGGTAGCGGCAAGAAATATAAAAAATGCTGCCGTCCGTAAGTAAATTGATAATTCTGTAAGAAAAAGGATGTGATAGATTTGTTAGAATTTGAAGAATTAAAACTTCGCTTAACAAATTCCCAAGAACAAATGAACGAACTGAGGGATTCACTTTAATGTCGCACAATTAGAAAACGACATTAAAGAGTTGGATCGTCAGTCTTCGGAACCTTCCTTCTGGGAGGATTTGGAAAATTCTCAAAAGGTGCTGCAACGATTGAAGCATCTGAAAGATAAGCTGCAAAGCTTCCAGACTTTAGAAGGAATGTACGACGACATTTTTGTCATGATTGAATTAGCCCAAGAGGAAGAAGATGCTTCTTCTATGCTGGAGGAAGCATTGTCTATGGAAAAGGAGCTTCTTTCCAAGTTGGAAACCATGCTTTTGGAAACTCTTCTTTCCGGAGAATATGACGGCAATAATGCCATTCTTTCTCTGCATTCCGGTGCCGGTGGAACCGAAGCACAGGATTGGGTGCAGATGCTTTATCGTATGTATCTGCGTTATGCTGAGAAAAAAGGGTTCAAGACGGAAGTGTTGGATTATCTCGACGGCGATGAAGCAGGCATTAAAAGCGTTACTTTTTTGGTGAGCGGTGTGAACGCATACGGCTATTTGAAAGCGGAAAAAGGGGTTCACCGTTTGGTTCGGATTTCTCCTTTTGATTCTTCCGGCAGACGTCATACCTCCTTTGCTTCCTTGGAAGTAATGCCGGAGCTTCCCGATGATATTCAGATTGATATTAACCCGGAGGATTTGAAGGTAGACACCTACCGTGCCTCCGGTGCAGGCGGTCAGCATATCAATAAAACCGAATCTGCTATTCGTATTACGCATATTCCGACAGGGATTGTTATGTCTTGTCAGAATGAACGAAGCCAGCATAAAAACCGTGATACTGCTATGAAAATGCTTTATGCAAAGCTTCTGGAATTGCAGCAGCAGGCACATAAAGATAAAATTGAGGACTTAAAAGGCGAGCAGCTGGACATTGGCTGGGGCAGCCAGATTCGCTCTTATGTGTTTCATCCTTACAGTATGGTAAAAGATCACAGAACCTTGGCAGAAACGGGGAACGTTACTGCGGTAATGGATGGGGAATTGGATCAGTTTATCAATGCTTATCTGAAAGAGCAAGCGAAAGGAAATAAATAATATGTTTGAAAAATTAGGATTTTTAGAAGAAAAATTTATCGAGCTGAATGAGAAAGCATCTGACCCCGCCATCATCAGTGATCAGGAACAGTTTCGTAACATTATGAAAGAAATTTCCGAGTTGGAGCCTATTGTGGAAAAATATCGTGAATATAAACAGGCACAGCAGGAAATGAACGACGCCAAAGAAATGATGGATGGGGAAGAAGATCACGATTTACGAGAAATGGCAGAAGCAGAATACTACGATAAAAGAGACCAGAGTGAGCAGATTATCGAAGAAATTAAAATTCTCTTGCTGCCGAAGGATGAAAACGACGAAAAGAACGTTATTGTTGAAATCCGTGCCGGTGCAGGTGGTGACGAAGCTGCTTTGTTTGCAGGGGATTTGTACCGTATGTATTCGATGTATGCAATGAATCAGCGATTCAAAACCGAGGTGATTTCAGAAACCGAAATCGGAATCGGCGGCTACAAAGAAATTTCTTTTTCTATTGAAGGGAAAGGGGTATATTCCAAGCTGAAATTTGAAAGCGGTGTTCATCGTGTGCAACGAATTCCCGAAACTGAATCCGGCGGAAGAATTCACACTTCTACCGTCACGGTTGCTGTGCTTCCCGAAGTAGAGGATGTGGAAGTGGAAATCAATCCCGATGATTTGGAAATTGATACCTACCGTGCTTCCGGTGCAGGTGGTCAGCACGTTAACAAAACCGAATCTGCTATTCGTATTACCCATAAACCCAGCGGCATTGTTGTGGCTTGTCAGAACGAGCGAAGCCAGCACAAAAACCGTGATATGGCAATGAAAATGCTTCGTTCCAAGCTGTATGACATTAAAATTATGGAACAAAACAGCAAGATTGCGGCAGAAAGAAAATCTCAGGTCGGAACCGGAGACCGAAGCGAAAGAATCCGTACTTATAACTACCCCCAGTGCCGTGTAACCGACCACAGAATCGGGTTGACAATTCAACAGCTTCCCAGTATTATGAATGGCAATATTGATGCCTTTGTGGAAGCTTTGATTACAGCAGATCGTAGCGCAAAACTGCTGATGAGCGAAAACTGATGTGCTGATTTGATTAAAATGTAAAACGAAAAATGCTTGCAACAAATTTGTTGCAAGCATTTTTTATGGTTATAATCCAAATTGTTGAATGAGGGCATTATGCTCTGCAAATGTTTTGGCATAATGGTTATCCCCGTTTTTGTCTGTAAAGAAATACAGATAATCCGTTTCTTCGGGATATAAAACTGCTTCGATTGCCATAATTCCCGGGGAAGAAATAGCGGTTGGCGGTAATCCGCTGTATTGGTAAGTATTGTATGGAGAGTCAATCTCGGTATCTGCAAAAGAAAGAACGGGTTTTCTCTCTCTTAAGATATATTGTACAGTTGCACAGGATTCCAGCTTTTGATTTTTTTTCAGCCGGTTATGAAATACCGATGCAACCAATGGGAAATCTTCGTCTTTTCTTGCTTCCCGCTCTACAATCGAAGCAAGGTTTATGACATCGGTGATGCTCATGTTCATTTTGTCTGCTTTTTTTTGATAAGCATCCGTCCACTTTTGTTTGAAATTGTCAGTCATTATCCGAATAATTTCCGTGGGCGTTGCTTTTTGGGAGATGCTGTAGGTATCCGGAAATAAAAAGCCGGAAACTTCCTCTCCCGAAATTTTTTTGCCTTGGTTGGTTTCAAAGGAAAACTGTTCTAAAGCGTTGTAAAATTCCTCTTCTGATTGGATCAGCTCGTTTTTTTGCAATCTGGAAGCGATTGCATATACTTCAAATCCTTCCGGAATGGTAATGGTTATTGTATCAACCAAGGGTTTCTGAATGGTATCTGCAATTTCCTGATAGGAGTCTTGCTTATGGACGGTAATGGTTCCCGGATGAATCACTGAAGAATGCGTGTTCCATTGGTAGAACAGTTTGAACAGATGCTTGCTTATGACAATGTTATTTTCTGCTAATTGCTGTGACAGAGTTGATAAATTATCCTGCTCTGTAATCGAAAGCTGAATCGGTTCATTGGGAGAACCAACCCCTAACACATCGGCACCAACAATACACAAAGCAAGCAATATCATAACAAAAGCAATTCGAAATGCGTATTTCATATGTTTTTAACTCCTATGATAAAGAAAATGGTAATGTAAAGGTAGAATAGAGGGTGACAAAACAGCTTTTTCAGATAGGACTCTGCCGACTGGTGAACAATTTCGTTTTCGGATGCCATTTTTTTTGGAAAGGACAACATGAAAAACACTGCGGCAAGTATATATAGCAGCACGGAATATTGCGAAAAAAGTGATGCAATAAAATCATGTTGTAACAACAGATTCAAGATGCTTGCCGTGAAATTCACGAAAAAATGCGTGATTACACACAGAATCAACGGAGCGCCTTTGGCACGAAGAAGGCCCAACATCAGCCCAATAAAAAAGGTAGCACCAAAATTGTAGAAATCAAGATGCGCCATTGCAAAGAACAGCGCTGAAAGAAATATAGCTGTTTTTACAGAATATTTGCGGATACTGTCAAAGATAATCCGTCGGAACAGCACTTCTTCAAAAACGGCAGGCGTTAAACATACAACGAGTGTTTGCATCATGAATTGCAGTGCATTTTTTGCAACAGAAAGGGAAGACGGTGGTGAAAATCCAAATGTTTGCAGTGCAACACTGATTGGAAGATTAACTGCAATGCCAATAAACTGTAGCAAAAATCCAAGCCAGATACATCGAAAATAATATCCCGGTTTTGCAACCGTAAATTCATCACGCGGAAAGTATTTCTTTTTTCGGAATAAAATCAGTACTGGAATGCACACCGAAACGAATTGTTGCAAAAATATTTTTATGTATTGCATCAAAAATGCTCCGGTTTTCGTCAGCATGGCAGATTCCGGCGTTATATAGCGGAACAGTTGCGCTGTTCCGTATTGTAGGATTGGTGTGCAAACCAAAATGATAAGATACCGCATGGGTTTCTCCTTTTTATGGTTCTAAAATTTCGCCATTTTCAATTTTTTCAATCAGCGCAACACGTTCTTGGTGTCTGCCACCTTGAAATTCAGCTGTCAGCCAGTTTTCCACAATCATTTTGGCAAGTTCGGGACCAACCACTCTGGCGCCCAGTGCCAAAACATTTGCATTGTTGTGTTCTTTGGCCAGCTTTGCGGAATAAGGCTCGGAGCATACAACAGCGCGGATTCCTTTCACCTTGTTTGCAGCAATGGAAATTCCCACACCGGTACCACACAAGATAATACCACGGTCACATTCTCCGCTGGCAACAGCATTTGCCACTTTTTGCCCGTAAACAGGATAGTTTGCGCGGTCAGAGGAGTAAGCACCAAAATCTTTGTATTCCAGATTGTGTGCCTTTAATACTTCGATCACTGCATCTTTTAGTTCAAAACCTACATGGTCATTTCCAATCGCTATCATTTTTGTTCTCCTTTTCAGCGTTTTGTAATGTTTATGATATGTTCGTATAAATTTTTTGTTGATTGCGGCTTTTTCAGCAAGCGGATGTTTTCCAGCATTAACTCGGTTTTTTTAGAATTCATCATCAGCTGGGCGATGATTTCATCTGCCGGACTGGTTTTTGAAATGCGCATGCAGCAGCCAAAATTCAAAAGGAATTCCAGATTTCGTTCTTCCTGACCGGGAATCGGTTTGGATATCAGCATGGGAAGCTCCTTTGTCAGCGCTTCTGAAACGGTTAGTCCGCCGGGCTTGGTAATAATGTAGTCAGCGGCATCCATCAGCTTGTCCACATTGGAAACAAAGCCAAAATTGACCAAAGGATGTTTCCAATCATTTTTATCAATTTTTTTCTTCAGCTTTTTGTTGTTGCCGCATACCGTAACCAGTTGAAGCTCGTAGGGTAAGGTATCAATACTTTTGATGATTTTATATACATTCCCAAAGCCCATGCTTCCGCTCATGACCAGTATGGTCGGCATCTGTTGAAGATGCAGCTCCTTTCTGGCGGTTTTTTTGTCTGTTTTTTGATTGAATTTTTCAAAAATCGGAATTCCGATGGGGAGAATTTGCTCTTTTTTGATTCCTTTTTTCAACAGTGAAGGAATCAAATATTCATTCGGCACAACGTAGTAGTCCAAACGAGTGGACTCCCAATACGGATGCACCTTGAAATCGGTAATAATTCCGATTGTGGGATAGAGATATCCCTTTTCTGCCAGGTAACTCATTAAAATGGCTGCGAACACATGGGTACAAACCACAGCATCCGGTGCATTTTCCTCCAGAAATTTTGCCATTTTGTTATGAAACAAAGAATTGGTCAGCTGAAACACCGTGCTGTAAGTATCTTGATTGTCTGTTTTTTCGGCTAACCGATAAATTTTTCCATATAATTTGGGGGAATATTTGGTAGACATCAAATAGCCGTGAGACACCATATCCTTCATGGCAGGGCTTAAATATTCATAACAATCCAGCTGTGTTACCTGGTGACCTTGCTGCTCAAAATAGGTTGATACAGCCAATCCGGTTTGGTGGTGTCCCTGACCGGCGGTTATGGACAAAATTAAAAGCTTCATAGAAAAACCTCTTTTTCGCTTTAATTAAAAAATATTACGATATCAGATATTGTTGAAGAAAAAACTATTTCAAAACTTCCCGACACATTCTTTTTGCCAATACGGGAATACGGTTCAGCGCATAGACATCCTCGCAGGCGGGCTTTTGCGCACTCAACCCAAAATGACCGCAGCCGTATTCTTCATCTGCATCTGTTACAATGCTAAACCCAAGCACCATACAGCAATCCTGAATTGCACGAAGGGTTGATTGCTGACCGCCGTATTTGGTGGCACCCACACTGATTGCACAGGCAGGTTTTCCAAGGAAAACTTTTTTTGCACGGGCATCACGGGTTTTATCAAAAAAACATTTTAACTGGGCAGACATACTTCCGAAGTAAACAGGGCTGCCGAACACAATGCCGTCTGCTTCTGCACATTTTTGCAGAACTGTTTCCATTTTTGTGCCTTTATAGCAGGATTGATTACAGGGGGAGGAACAACACACGCAAAAGGGAAGCTTTAGTTCTAAGAGTGCTTCTCCAATATGAATCACTTCAAACGAAACACCGTTTTTTTGGATTTCTTTCCCCATTTGATTGAGTAAAAATGCAGTATTTCCATCACAATTCGGGCTGGCGTTAATGCCAATGATTTTTTTCATAATAACAATCCTTTCCGGAAGAAAATCACAGATTTTTTTGCCAATACAATATACAAATATGCAGAATTTTCATTTCAGGCACAAATTATATTGCAATTATATAACAATTTCGTTAAAAAGTAAAGTTTTTTTTGAAATTTATATTTACTTTTGATAAAGTTAGTGCTATAATGTAACTGTGCAAAATTATGTAGCAATCATTTGGAGGTACTTATGAAAATTTTAGTTACCGGCGGTGCCGGATATATCGGTAGTCACACCGTATTACTGCTGTTGGAAAACGGCTATGAAGTTGTTGTAGTAGACAACCTTTCAAACAGCAGTTACGAATCTTTGAAACGGGTTATGGAGATTACCGGAAAAACTGTTGATTTCTATGAATGTGATATTAACGATTATGATAAGTTGGATGAGATTTTCTCTATTCATGACATCAATTCTGTCATTCATTTTGCAGGGTTGAAAGCAGTTGGTGAATCTGTTTCCATCCCGCTGAAATATTACGAAAACAACCTTACCGGAACATTTACACTTCTGGAGGTCATGATTAAACACAATGTAAAGAAAATTGTTTTTTCTTCTTCTGCAACCGTATATGGCGATCCGCACAAGGTTCCCATTACAGAAGATATGCCCAATTCTGCAACCAATCCATATGGCAGAACAAAACTGTTTTTGGAACAGATTTTGTCTGACGTGTATGTGTCTGATAAAGAATTTTCTGTTTCTCTGCTCCGTTATTTCAATCCTATCGGTGCGCATGAAAGCGGCAGAATCGGTGAAAATCCGAAAGGCATCCCCAATAACCTGATGCCCTACATCACACAGGTTGCTTCCGGCAAGCTGCAACAGTTGAGCGTTTTTGGTAATGATTATAATACCCACGACGGAACCGGTGTGAGAGACTATATCCACG
Organism: Clostridia bacterium; assembly: GCA_017468465.1. Taxonomy (GTDB): domain Bacteria; phylum Bacillota; class Clostridia; order UMGS1840; family UMGS1840; genus SIG452. The sequence goes on along the minus strand of JAFUIN010000020.1, from coordinate 35,332 downwards.
TTATGGATTTATCTATGGGGCATTTGAAAGCCATTGAGTATATTCAGGATAAAACCGGTGTGTTTGTACATAATCTGGGAACCGGCACAGGCTACAGCGTTTTGGATCTTGTGAAAGCTTTTGAAGAAGCAAACGGCATCAAAGTTCCGTATCAGATTGTTGCACGCCGTCCCGGTGATATCGCTGCTTGCTATGCAGATCCCGGCAAAGCGAAAGCAGAGCTCGGCTGGCAGGCAGAAAAGAACATTGTGGATATGTGCCGCGATGCGTGGAATTGGCAGAAACAAAATCCCAATGGCTATGAAGCCTAATTTTAATTGTTAAAAAATTTTTAATATATTTTTCGGAGGATTTTACTTATGGCAAAAAGAGTTTTATCGTTTATTCTTTGCTTTATGCTGTTCACCACAGTAGCATTTGGTGCATCATTTAAGGATGTTACCAAAGAAAGCCACAGTTGGGCATACGATGCAATTTATGAAATGGCAGAAAAAGATATTATTAAAGGGGTATCGGCGACTGAATTTGCTCCCGATGTCAATGTAACCAAAGTGCAGGCAATGCTTTTGATTGCAAGAATTTTAGGTTACAATACCACTTCAATTACCGATAATATCAACAGCATCTATTCCATTTATGAAGAAGATTTATCTTCTTTAACCACCATTTATAAAAAAGAATTAGCATTTCTCATTTTCAGACAGGTATTCACTGTTGATGAAATTCTGGACGCTAAGTTAGAATCTCCCTTAAGCCGTGAAGAAGCAGCTCTTTATATCACAAAAGCCGCTGACGGTATTGAAGAAATGAACAAAATTTCAGTTGTTGTTAATTCTTATGCAGATGATAAAGACATCAAAGAAGAATTCAGAAAAGCTGTATATTATGTGAGAGACAAAGAACTGATGAACGGTACCGGTAACAATAACTTTTCTCCCAAAGCAAATGTTACCCGTGCACAGATGGCAACACTGCTGTACCGTATGATGAAAAATATTGATATTACCATTACCAAAGGTACGATTGACAGTGTTAATGTTTCCGACAATACTGCAAAAATCTTTGTAGTTACCAAAACCTACGACATTACAAACGATGTGCAGATTCGTAACCGCGGCGAAGAAATTGCACCCAGAGATTTATTCAAAGGCGCAAACGCTGTTGTTACTATGCTGGATAACAAAATCATTTCGATTGACACCTTCTTTGAAATTCCGGAAATCAAATCTACAGTTGACGGTGAAGTCAGAACCATTCAGTCTTCTAACAAGAGCATTCAGTTAAGAAATCCGGATACCACTTTGGTAACCACCTATGAAATGGCAGAAAACGCTGTTGTCATCATCAATGGTGTTGACAGTACATTAGCAAATGTAAGAGCCGGAGATTATGCTGTTCTGGGATTAAGCGAATACAACAAAATTGTATCCTTAACTGTTTCTGAATCTACCGGAAAATTATCAGATGTTACTATTTCCGATATTATTATTGATGAATCCTTTGTTACATTGGAACTCGAAGATAAATTAGGAAATGCGGAAAAGTACACAATCAATGCAAACAATGTTGCAATCAGAAAGAACGGAACTCCTGTTGAATTTTCTTCTTTAGGTATTGGTGATAAGCTTTCTTCCGTGAATCTGAAATACAACAGAATTATTGAAATTGAAGCATATTCTGAAATTAAATCCACCTCCGGAACAATCTCCGAAATCAAAATTTCTGCAGAACCCACCATCACCTTAATGGATGGCAATGTTCCCAGCACCTTCCCGATTGGTAAAGACAGCAAATTCTATGTATTTGGCGATGTTTCTACCATTTACGATTTAAGATTGGCACAGTATGCAAAAGTTACTTTAGACGGTTCCACTGTTTCCAAAGTGGAAGTTTCTACTCAGTCACAGAATGCAAATGTAACCGGTGTTGTTCAGTCTGTGAATACCACTGCAAATCTGGTTTCTGTTCTGAACACAGAAGGAAATACTGTTGTGGTTTATGTAAGCAACACAAAAACCAAAATTATTGATAACAATTCTACCAGTGCGCTTTCTAAATCTATCAAGGATATCAAAGTTGGCGATGACATCACTTGCATCGGTCTTTTAACAAACGGTGTATTTGAAGCACAAACTGTTGTTATTACCAAATAATATCATATAACCAATTAAAACCGCTGTCAGCAAAAAAAATGTTGGCAGCGGTTTTCTTTTTCGTTGACATTACAGATAAATTATGTTATAATCTGCATGTTAAAAAAGGAATAGAAATTTGTCGGAATATTTGAACTGTTTTTATTATTTGTTGTCAGGAGATATCCAATGAATGATTTCGTTTTACAGGGCTTTTTGAAATATCTGGTTGGATTGGTCATAGTCGTTTTGTTGACCTTTCTTCCTGCTGGTACAGTACACTTTTGGAACGGGTGGTTATTCCTTGGGGTTGTATTTGTTCCAATGGCTGTTTTCGGCATCGTTTTATTTTTCAAAGCACCCAAGCAGCTTAAAAATCGTCTGGACACAAGGGAAACGCTTTTTTCTCAAAAAATGGTTGTTGTTTGCAGTGCTATGATGTTTATAGCAGGATTTATAAGTTCCGGCTTCAGCTTTCGGTTCCGGTATGGAAGAGTTGCAGATTGGTTGTCCGTTTTTGCAGCGGTATGTTACCTGATTGCCTACTTGTTTTATGTAAAAATCATGAGAGAGAATCCATATTTAACCAGAACTGTTACAATTTGTGAAAATCAGCAAATTATCGACTGCGGGTGTTACAGCATTGTGCGGCATCCGATGTATGCGGTTAGCATTGTTATGTTTTTATCTATGGCTGTTATGCTTGGGTCGTGGATTTGCTTGCTTATATTTTTATGCTATCCTATCCTCATTGTCAATCGGGTGATAGAAGAAGAAAACTTTTTAAGAGCAAATTTAGAGGGCTACTCTGATTATCAAAAACGGGTAAAATATCGCTTGATTCCGTTTGTTTGGTAATCGGTTTTTGGAGAATTGGATGATGAAACAAAAAGATTGTTTGACGAAGCCGTTTGTGGTGACATTTATTGCAATATTTTGTTGTGCGCTTTGGGGAAGTGCAACCCCTTTCATAAAAATTGGTTATCAGCTGATGCTTCCGGTGTCGGATACTGCTTCCACCATTTTATTTGCCGGAATTCGATTTTTTATTGCAGGTGCCATTGTTGTTATGTTCTATAGCATCGTTCAGGGGAAATTGCTATTTCCAAAACGTCGGAATTTTGGGAAAATCACTTTGATTTCGATGTTTCAAACCGTAATACAGTACATTTTTTTCTACATTGGTGTTGCAAATACCACCGGCGTAAAAGCAACCATCATCAGTGGAGCCGGAACTTTTTCGGCAATTTTGGTAGCTTGTCTTTTCTTTCGTCAGGAAAGGCTGACATTAAAAAAGTTGCTTGCTTGTATTATCGGATTTACCGGAATTTTACTGATTCACATTGATGGACTGCAGTGGAATATCAATTTTTTGGGTGACGGATTTGTATTTATCGCTACCGTTGCATACGGCATCTCATCCTCTTTAATGAAGCGGTATTCTCACGTGGAGGACCCTGTTGTAATCAGCGGGTATCAGTTTATGATTGGCGGTATCATCATGATGTTACCCGGATTCTTACTGGGTGGCAAAGTGGTTGTTGCAAGCTGGCAGGCGGTACTCGTTTTGGGATATCTGGCTTTGCTTTCTGCGGTGGCATATTCCTTGTGGGGAATTTTGTTAAAACATAATCCGATATCCCGGGTGGCAGTATTCAGCTTTATGATACCGGTATTTGGTGTCGTGTTGTCCCGTTGGTTGCTTTCAGAGCAAAGTCGGGTATCACCAATGATGCTGATCATTTCGCTGCTTCTTATCTGTTGCGGAATATTCATTCAAAATGATTTCAAGAAAAGGAGTATCAATCAGGAATGAAAAAAAATATTATTTTTGACTTTGGAAATGTATTAGGGGAGTGTTATTCTGACCGTTTGACTGCTCCTTATGTTGACACCGATGAAGAACGGATTCAGATTCGTGATGTGATATTTGACCGTCTTTATTGGGATCGTTTAGACCGTGGTGCAATAACTGATGAAGAGGTTTTAGAGGGGGCTTTCAGCCGTTTGCCTAAGCAGATGCACCGAAAAGCAGAAAATGTCTATCGGAATTGGGTTAATACGATGACACCGGTTCCGCTGATGACATCATTGGTTCACGAATTAAAACAAAAAGGGCATAAACTGTATTTGCTTTCAAACATCAGTATTGGATTTGCGCAAACCTATCACACGGTGCCGTGGATTCGTTCTTTGTTTGAACAGTTTGACGGGTTGGTGCTGTCAGGCACCATTCATATGGCAAAGCCGGATTTGGAAATTTATGAATACATTTTGAAAAAATTTTCTTTGAAGGCAGAAGATTGTGTGTTTATTGACGACAACAAAAAAAACATTGAAGGCTGTGAAAAAGTAGGAATCAAAGGATATCTCTTTGACCAGGATGTAGAAAAATTACGTAAATTTTTAGAGCTGTAGTAAGCAACCAAAGGAGTGACAGCAATGATTAAAAATATTATTTTTGATTTTGGAAATGTGTTAGGATGGACCTTGGCGGATTACACAACAAAAACATATGTTTCCGATGAGGCAGAACAAAAACTGATTCGTGAGGCGGTATTTGACCCAATGGATTGGGACAAATTAAACCGTGGCGTTATGACCGACGAGGAGCTGCTTCAAAAAGCTTGCAGCCGATTACCAAAGCACTTATGGGAGGATGCTTGCACCGTTTACAACAACTGGACCAATACGGCAACTCCGGTGGCAGGTATGGCTCGCTTGGTAAGAGAATTGAAGCAAAAAGGATACCGGATGTATCTGTTGTCCAATGCCACCATGACATTTGCCAAAAAATATCGCACGATTCCGTGGATGGTTTCCATTCTGGAACAGTTTGACGGATTGGTGTTTTCTGCAGAAGTCGGAATGGCAAAGCCGGATTTTGAAATTTATGAATATGTTTTGAAAACCTATCAGTTAAAGGCAGAAGAAACCATATTTGTGGATGATTTTATGGAAAATGCAGAAGCTGCGAAAAAAATAGGCATTGAAGGCTATGTGTTTGATCAGGATGCGGAAAAACTGCGAAAACATTTGGGGTTGTAATTGTTTATGATTTTAGAAAAAAGGATAAAAAACCAACATAACCGATTGAGATGGGCGTGCTACACAGTCAGTTTGTCAATGTCCGTAGTATGCAATCTGCCCCCGTTGTTATTTATCTGCTTTCGTTCAACCTATGGCTTTTCCTATTCACAGCTTGGGCTTTTTGTATTTATCAACTTTTTTACACAGTTAATGCTTGATATGTTGTTTGCGCTGTTTTCTCATAAATTCAACATCGAAAAAACAGTAAAATTTACACCGGTGTTAACCATCATCGGAATGGTAATTTTTGCAATCTGGCATTTATTTTTTCCTGATTCGGTATATGCAGGCCTTTTGATTGGGACCGTAATTTTTTCAGCGGCAGCTGGGCTGTGCGAGGTGCTTATCAACCCTGTCATCGCTACTATTCCAACAGATGATCCAGACAGGGAAACCAGCAAGCTTCATTCAGTTTATGCGTGGGGAGTTGTTCCCGTAGTGGTAATTTCCACTGCATTTTTGCATATTTTTCCCACCGATTTGTGGTATTGCCTGGTGCTCCTATTTGTTTTGCTTCCCATTAGCTCTCTTTGGCTGTTTTTCGGAGTCACCATTCCCAAAATAAAAACGCCCGAAAAAGTCTCAGGGGTGTTAACCTTGCTTTCCAATCCCACTTTGTGGCTTTGTGTATTGGCTATCTTTTTAGGTGGTGCCATTGAATGCAATATGGCACAATGGGCATCCGGTTATCTGGAGCAGGCACTCGGCATTTCAAAGGTGTGGGGAGACATTTTCGGTGTGGCACTCTTTTCCGTATTTTTGGGATTGGGAAGAACACTCTATGCCAAAATCGGGAAAAACATTTTCCGAACCATTCTTTTTGGCGCAATCGGCTCAACAGTATGTTATCTGATATGTGCGCTTTCTTCCAATGCAATGTTAGGGCTGGTTGCCTGTGTTCTGGTCGGATTCTGTTCTTCTATGTTGTGGCCCGGATGTATCGTTATTTCAGCGGATAAATTTCCCAAAAGCGGCGTGTTTATTTATGCCATGATGGCTGCGGGAGGCGATTTTGGCGCAGCACTGATTTCACAGCTGACAGGCACAGTCACCGATATTGCAATCGCAAATCCTGCCGTGATTTCTCTGGCAGAACAGTTATTTCTGACACCGGAGCAGCTGGGCATGAGAATTGGCATTTTAACCACATCACTTTGTCCCATTCTGGCAATTATCGTATATGCTTGTCTTTGGAAAACCGGCAGAAAACCGGTAGAATAGGAGTGTGCTTTCCTTGCAGACAAAAAACAAACAAATTACAGCAACTGTGGCAGCTTGTCTGTCTCAAATCATTTTTGGGTTTAGCTTTCTGTTTACAAAAATAGCGTTAGAATCCGCTTCGCCTTTTGTTGTTTTGGCAGACCGGTATTTGATTGCATTTGTTGTAATGACTGCAGTTGTAATAATTTCCAAAACAAAAATCCGGCTGACTTCTCATGCAGGACTGCTTTTTTTAATGGCGCTGTTTCAGCCAATTTTATATTTTTTGTTTGAAACCTATGGTATTCAAATGACAACCAGTTCCTTTTCTTCTGTGATGATTGCTATGATTCCCGTAGTTTCCATGTTTAGCGGCATTCTGTTTCTGAAGGAAATTCCAACACCAATGCAGTATGTTTTTACAGTATTATCGGTGTTGGGTGCAATTATTATGGCACTTTTAGGAACCTCTGACGGAACCGTGCGTCCTCTTGGAATTTTACTTCTTTTGGGTGCGGTGTTTTCTTCAGTTGCATACAATACGTTGAGTCGGAAAATTTCCGGTCAATATTCACCTCTGAAACGAACCTATATTATGATGGCTTCCGGGCTTGTTGTTTTTATGAGTATTGCTTTGTTTGAAAACAGGGGACAACTAATTTCAATTTTTACCCCCTTTTTGAAGGTTTCATTTACCTCCGGCATTTTGTATCTGGGTGTTGTTTCATCTGTTGTTGCATTTTTTCTTTTGAATTATGCCAATACTTATTTGCCCGTTTCCAAAACAACGGTTTTTTCCAATTTTACAACTGTTGTTTCGGTATTGGCTGGAGTTTTGTTCCTGAAAGAACCGTTCTCCGGCAAGGCTTTTTTTGCCATTATGATGATTGTGGTGGGAGTCTGTGGAGTTCAGCTTCAAAAAACAAAAAAATAAGATAGTGTGAAATTTGTCGGAAATATTTTATAAATTCTCAAGTTTTTTTGTGAAACTCTTGACAATTTTATAAATTTAAGATAAAATAAATATAATCTTTTTTTTTGGAGGTATACATAGTATGAAAAAACTTCTTACAATCGTTTTAGCTTTTGTGTTACTGGTAAGCATGGCTGCTTGCGGTACTACAAGCGACAAAAACTTTGTAATCGCAACCGATAAAGGTTTCAGTCCCTTTGAATTCCAGGATGCTGACGGCAACATTGTTGGGATTGATATGGATATCTTAGCTGCAATCGCAGAAGATCAGGGCTTTACCTATGACCTTCAGTACATTGGCTGGGATGCTGCAATCGCTGCATGTCAGGCAGGTCAGGCAGACGGTATGATCGCTGGTGCTTCCATCACCGATGAAAGAAAAGCAAACGGCTGGACTTTCTCTAACGGTTACTATGATGCAACCCAGGGTATGGCTGTTGCAAAAGATTCTGCTATCACCGGTTTCGCTGATTTGGCAGGCAAAAAAGTTGCTGTTAAAAACGGTACCATGAGCAATCAGTATGCAGAAAGCATTAAAGACCAGTATGGTTTTGAAGTTGTAACCTTCGCTACCTCTCCTGATATGTATCAGGCAGTTACGGGTGGTCAGGTTGATGCTTGTTTAGACGATACTCCGATTTTGAAATACAACATCAAAACCGGCGAATTAGACATGAAATTCGTTGAAGGCACTGAAAACGACCCTGCACAGTACGGCTTCGCAATTTTTGATGAATCCAAACAGGAACTGATTGACTTATTCAACAAAGGTCTGGAAAACATCAAAGCAAACGGTAAATACGACGAAATCATCGCAAAATATCTCGGTTAATATTTTATAGTTTATGTAACAAAACGGTGGGGCATCGGCAGTGTCCGATGCCTCTTCGTATGAGTAGGTATAGTAGTAGGAGGGGTTTATACCCATGACGCAAATTATCACTACATATGGTTCTTTGTTGCTTTCGGCAATGGGGCAAACCTTGCTGTTGGCACTTTGGGGATTGCTTTTTGGTTGTATATTGGGTGTTATCTTCGGCTTATCCAGCGTGGTAGATAACAAACTGTCCAGAGCAATATCGGTTATTTATGTTAACCTCATTCGTGGGGTGCCGATGATTGTTTTGGCTTTCTTTGTGTTTTACGGAATCCCCTATGGTGCAAGAACTATTTTCGGCTTGCGCTTTGTATTGACATCCCTTCAGGCAGGTACAATTTGTCTGGCGTTAAACTGCGGTGCATATATGTCGGAAATTATTCGTGCAGGGATTCAGTCTATTGACCCCGGGCAGATGGAAGCCGCAAGAAGCTTAGGCCTTTCTTATTGGCGGTCTATGTTCCGTGTTGTATTACCTCAGGCGATTAAAAATATGATTCCGAGCATCGTGAACCAGTTTATTATTACCTTGAAAGACACTTCCATTTTATCAGTAATCGGTTTTCCGGAATTGGTAAACAAAGCACAGAATGTTATTGCAATCACCTTTAAATCATTTGAAACCTGGGCGATTGTTGCAGTGATGTATCTGATTGTAATTTTAGCTTTGCAGCAAGTGGCAAATGCGTTGGAAAGGAGCTTAAAACGTGACCGTAAGAAGTAAAAACGTAAAAATTCATGTTGAAAATTTAGTGAAAAATTTCGGTCACACGCAAGTTCTCAAAGGGATTACGACCGACATTTTAGAAGGAGAAGTGGTATGTGTCATTGGTCCGTCCGGCTCCGGTAAATCCACTTTTCTTCGCTGTATGAACCGTTTGGAAGATATCACAATGGGTGATATCATTATAGACGGCTATCACATTAGCGACAAAAAGCTTAATATCAATAAAGCAAGAGAAAACATCGGAATGGTTTTTCAGCACTTCAATTTGTTCGCAAATATGAATGTATTGCGGAATTTGATGCTTGCACCTGTTGATTTGAAAAAAGCAACCAAGGAAGAAGCAAAAGAGAACGCATTGAAATTATTGGAAACCGTTGGCTTATCCGATAAAGCAGACAGCTATCCGTCGCAGCTTTCCGGCGGTCAGAAACAGCGTGTTGCCATTGCCAGAGCATTGGCTATGAATCCCGATATTATGCTGTTTGACGAGCCTACCAGTGCGTTAGACCCCGAAATGGTTGGCGAAGTACTTTCTGTTATGAAACAGCTCGCAAAAGATGGAATGACCATGGTTGTTGTAACACATGAAATGGGCTTTGCCCGTGAAGTTGCAGACCGTGTATTATTCATGGATGATGGTGTTATTGTGGAAGAGGGAACACCGGAAGAGATTTTTTCCAATCCTAAAAATCCCAGAACCATCGACTTTTTGAACAAGGTTTTGTAAGATATCCGATGCTTATATCCGTTCTTGATATCTGTGCAGATGAATAGAACGGATTGCAAAAGGATTTTTTCAGAAAAAAGGGAGAATTTCCCCAAAAAGTATTGACAATTCGGAATATATTTGATATAATACACCTTGTTCTTGATAGGGAGAGATGTCCGAGTGGTTTAAGGAGCTAGTCTTGAAAACTAGTGACTCGAAAGAGCCCAGAGTTCGAATCTCTGTCTCTCCGCCAAAACGGTCAGGCAGGTTTTGAATTTGTTTGGAGCCTGCCTGCCAAAACAAAATATAGAATTGAATTTCGGTTGTGGAGAAGTACTCAAGTTGGCCGAAGAGGCGCCCCTGCTAAGGGCGTAGGGCGGGTAACCGTCGCGAGGGTTCAAATCCCTCCTTCTCCGCCAAAAATCCTCGTTCGCAAGAACGGGGATTTTCGTTTTTCATCATTGTTGTAGTTTTGCTTTCACAAAGCTAATTTTTCTATAAATGCTCAAAAAATGAGATATTTTTATGAAAAATATTGTATCGCACATCAGGGGACGTTGTATAATCAAAGTAAGCATAGACATTTTGGGAAAAATGTGGAAATCATGGAGAAAATTTTATGAAAAAGCAATCGGCAATTATTATCGCATGTGTTTTGTTAATGATTACTTCTATTTGTGTTCAGGCAAATGGTCAGGAATTGCATCATAAAAAAGGATTTGTAATCGAGGTTAATGGAGAGATAACGGATTCTGTGTCTGTCATTTGCAATGACATACACTATGTTCCCATGAGGATGATTTTTGAAAAGATGGGAGCAGCGGTATTTTTTAGAAGCAGTGATAGTCAGATTTTGGCCTTATCACGTGACGGAGATATCATACGGCATACTGTGGGAGAATGTTCCATCACTGTAAATGACGAAGTAAAGGAATACGAATGTTCGTCAATTTTAGAAAATAACACAACTTACATACCGCTGGATATGCTTTCCGTTGTTTTGTGTCCGGATGAAATTTCGTTTGATAACCAGAAATTGAAGATACAAAAATACATGTTTCATAGCGATTATCATAAAGTGATTCAAGATGTAATGGCTATGTACAGAAACAGCAATTTTTATCCGGAACGGTTTCAAAAATATATAAATTTACACGAAAAAATGCCATCATTGAGCATGGAGGAAATTGTTTTTAGAGTAAATTTGGGGTTGGATGAGCCATTTTATGATAATGTGACGACCATTGGACAACCTTACGAGCTGTTTGTTCTGGTGAATAAGTATCACAGGTTACCGTCAAATTTTGAGCAGTATAATCTTGTTCCTATGAGTTGGGAATATACGGTGAACGACGGAAAGCAATATTTGCTTGCAGGTGTTGCTTATGAAAAATTTACCGAAATGGCAGATGCGGCAAGACAAGAGAACCTTTCCATGCGGGTCGTTTCGGCATATCGAACAGAAACCTACCAGAATAACTTATACAATACCAAGGTCAGAACAACCGGAAAAGTGAATGCAGATCGTTACTCGGCAAGACCCGGTTTTTCCGAGCATCAAACAGGCTTGGCCGTTGATATCAACTCCACCAGAGGCAGCTTTGAATACACCGCGGAGTTCAGATGGCTGCAAGAACATGCACATGAGTATGGATTTATTTTAAGATATCCTAAAGGGAAAGAATGGTTGACAGGATATGCCTATGAGCCGTGGCATTACCGTTATATTGGTGTTGAAGCTGCACAGATCATATACGAAGAAGGCATAACATACGAAGAATATTATGCAAAATATGTTTCCATAAATGAATTCAAATAAAAAAAACCTATGACAAAAATCTTTTTTGTCATAGGTTTTTTTCTATGCTTTGATTGCCTCTTTCAGTGCTTTGGATAATTGGTCGGGGCAGGAGGTTCCTTTCCCCATACAGTTAATTCCTTCCAGACGACGAATTGCTTCGTTTACTTCATACCCCTCTACCAAGCGGGAGACACCTTGCGAATTTCCGTGACAGCCACCGGTAAATGTGACAGATTGGATGATGTTATCTTCAATGGTTAATTCGATTTTTCTGGAGCAGACGCCCTTTGGAAAATACGTATAATTCATTGTGAAAAGCTCCCTTCTTTTGATACTTAAAACTCGATAAAACTGTTGTTTGCAGCAGTATAAATGTATTTTTTGGTGACCGCTTTTTCTTCTGTTTTTTCCAGAGCGTAGCGATACAGTTCAATTTGTCGGGTGTAGTTTTTGCGGATTTTTTCTTCATTTGGATTACGGTCAGTTTTGAAATCCAAAAGAGTAATTGTATTATCAGTTACAAAATAACAGTCGGTAGTACCCTGTAGAAAAATATCATCAGTGGTTTCAACCGGATAGATTTTATTTGCCGGAATTCTTACCAAAAAGGATTTTTCACGATAAACCGCATCAGCATGAAGAATTTTCCGGGCGATGTCTGTTTGGAAAAATGCTTCTAACTTTTGAGATACATCATCGGAATATTCTTTTTCTCCCACTAAGAGAATAGCATCCCGAATTGCATTTTTGGGGGACACTCCGCTTTTTATGGCAGAAAGATTTAGATGTTCAAAAATCTTGTGAAAATAAGTTCCGTATTCATTTTGAGAATAACTTGTTTGTAGCGTATCTAAATCGGATAATAAGACGGTGTGGGCGTAGGATTCTTCTTTTTGTAACCGGTTTGCTTCGGTAACGGCAATTTTGGTGGGTAATAATGTGCGCTCGGTATGATGATAGGGAACAAACAGATGCTCTGCATCCCAAACAGGCGGAACCTCTGTATCATCTTTTTTGGGTTGATTGCTTTCAGAACCGAAAATATCCAGTGCAGATTTAATTTGAAGTTGATAGCTTTTATGATTCAGCACACAAGGCATTATTTGCTGGATAAAGGAGGAGGCTTTATAAATACTGTTTTTGGTGATTCCACCGGTGTTCTGAATGGATTCCCATTTGATCATTGCTTTCTCTGCATTGGATACGGTTGCTGTTAGAATCAGCTTTTCTTTTGCACGGGTTAAAGCAACATATAAAACGCGCATTTCTTCACTGACTTCTTCATCTTTAATTGCAATCTGCAAGGCTTTTTTGGTCAGCGTCGGATAAGAAAAACGGTGCATTTCATCAATGTAATCAGCGCCAATTCCATAGTCCGGATGAAATACAACCTGGTTTCTTCCGGATTTGTGTTCAAATTGCTTTCCGAGACCCGAAACAAACACAATGGGATATTCCAACCCTTTGCTTTTGTGCATGGTAAGAATACGGACAGCATTTTCCGGTGGCTGTTCCCGAAAGGCAGGAATGGGGTGGGCAGTGTTCAGTCCCTGTTCCAGATAATTCAGGAATCCCTTGAAACCGCTGATTTGGCCGTTGTCAAAATTTCGAGCCATTTGTGAAAAAATTTCAAGATTCTCCATTCGCTGTTCGGGGTTTTTGTAAACACAAAAGAGTTCTTTGAAGTGGTATTCCCGGTATAAGATATCGAGAAAGGTTGTAATTTTTTGTGTATATGCAAGTGCTTTGAATTTATCCAAAAAGGCGAGCACTTCTTTGGAACCATCGGTGTTCGAGCACTGAAGTGCACAGTAAAATGGCTCTTTTGGAGAATGGTTTCGCACCGTGAAAATTTCATCTTCCGACCAATGAAACAACGGACTTTTCAGCAGAGAAACCAGCGCTAAATCATCGTATGGATTGTCCACAGCTTTCAGGATTGCATGCACCACACGAATTTCAAGCGATGCAAACAGACTTTCCGAAAAGTCTGCACTGACCGGAATGCCAAATTCAGTCAGCGTGTCATAGAGCTGATGAGCAAAGGAGGTCAGATTCCTCAGTAAAATCACGACATCTCCGTAAGATGCCTGTCTCGATGTGTTTGTTTTCAAGTCGTGAATTTTTATTTTGTCGACTGCGATCAGCTGATGAATTTTTTGTGCAATCACAACGGCTTCTTCGTTGAAATCTTCCATGGCTTCATCGGTGAATTCAAATTTTTGGGCTTTATCAAATAACAGGATTTCTGCCGTGTAGTCGGAATCGGGGTCAGCAGGGTAGGAGCTTGCCTGAACTAAGGCTTCTTTTTTGTAGTTTGTTTTCCCAGTTTTTTTGGTCATGATTTGCAGAAAAATATTGTTTACTGCATCCACAACCTCACCTCTGCTGCGGAAATTGTTGGAAAGCAAAATCACTTCATGTTTATCATCACAGTAGGTTTCTTGTTTTTCAACAAAAATTTGCGGTCTTGCCCGACGGAAGCCGTAAATACTTTGCTTCACATCTCCCACCAGAAACAGATTTTCTTCGTTTCGGGAAATCAAGCGGAACAAATGATCCTGGATATCGTTGGTATCCTGATATTCATCTATTAAAATTTCAAGAAAATGCTCCTGATAGGTTTTTGCGATTTCTGAGGGGTTGCCGTTTTCATCGGATAAAATCCGAAAAGCGTAATGTTCAAAATCGGAAAAATCTATTACCGCTTTTTTCTTCTTTTCTGCCTGATAGCGAGCTGTAAACTCTTTGGTAAGAGCAGTCAGCGTTTGAATGAATTCCAAAAGAGAACGAGCATCTTTTTGTTCCACTTCCACTGAATTGGAGACAAAGGGAAGAAAATCGCCGATATCTTTTTTGAATCTTTCACGGATGTCTTTGATAAAACTGTTATCAACACCGGTTTTTTTGCCTTTTACACGAGCAAGAGAAGCAAAACTAAAGGTGTTCAGACGAAACTGTATGTCTTCAAATTTGGTTTCTCGAAGCAGATTTTTCATAAACTGATGTTCTTCGGAAAAAATATCAAAATATGGGTGTAGGTCCGGATTTGCTTCAATATCAGCCAAGGCAATGCGGTAGTTCATCTCGTGTTCTGTCAGAATGTCTCGCAGTCTTTGGCGTATAATTTTTGAAAAAACTGTTCTGGAAAAGTTTTTGGTTACTTGTTTTGCTTGTTTGATACAAAAATCATAATATGTTTCCGGATTTGACAGGGTGGAGGTGAAGCGGTGGCAGGAAAGAATTAAATCGTATATTTTCTGGTCATCTCTGCCATAGCCGTAGGTATCTGCCAGCTTCAGAAAAGCCTCGTTGTTTTCTTCATATTTTTCTTCTATCAGCTCAGTCAGACATTTTTGAATGATAATATTGCATTCTGTTTCATCAGCAATTCGGAACCCAACGGGAATGTCTGTCATGTGGATATTGTTTTTGATGACATTTAAGCAAAAGCTGTGAATGGTTTGAATGTTTGCATTGGACAGCAGCAAAAGCTGTCGTTTCAGTTTGCGGTTAGTAGGTTCCATGGAAAGCCGGTTTAAGATTTCCTTGCTGATTTTTTCTTTCATTTCGGCTGCTGCAGCATTGGTGTAGGTCACCACAAGCAGACGGTCGATATCCGGACCGTCTTTTTCGCAAATCATTTCGATAATGCGCTGTACCAGCACCGCAGTTTTTCCACTTCCGGCTGCAGCGGACACCAAAAGAGATTTCTCTTTCGTATCAATGGCACGCTGTTGTGCAGGAGTGTATTTAATTGCCATGGTTTTCACCTGCCGTTTCTTCGGTTTGGTTTTTGAAATACTCATCTTTCGAGAGCTTTTTCAAATTGCGGTAAGGGTGCATTTTGGGGTCAAACATGCAAACGCTTGCGTAAGGACACCAATCGCAACCGGTTTCTTTTCCGTAGCGGTACGGTTTTATGGAGATATCTCCGCTCATCATTTTGTTCCCGATTGTTTTAATTGTTTCTTCACAGTCGTTGAGTAAGCGTTTGAATTCTTCCATAAAGAGAAAATGCTTTAATTTGTATTGCCCCTTGGCATCGGTTTTAATTTCACACACGCCGGATTGATAGGAAGGCTCACTTCCTAATTGACGGTCTATTGCACAAATTAGAGAATCGTCATTCAGCACGAAGCCCTTCATTGTGAACTTTTGGCGAATTTTTTTTGCAACCTCGTCAGGAGCCGGTTTATCTTTGAAGGAGACTAATGAATCATCAAAACTGGTATAAAAAACAGCTCCGGGTAAGATTTCATCGGAGAAATTCAAATATTCGCCGCCGTTTTTTAAGACAGTTTGCAGGTAGGTGAGCAGTTGAAGCTGAATGCCGTCTTTAATCAGTGTAAAATTGAATTCTTTGGCACTGGATTTGTAATCAATAATCCGGACAAACAAACGATTCGCTGATTTTGCTGCATCACAACGGTCAATTTTTCCGTAGAGTTGCATCACAGAGCCGTCCTCCAGAGCAATGGTGAGAGGCGCAATGCCGTCATCACCGATAGGAATTTCATATCCGATGGGTACAAAATCTCCCTGGCAGAAGTGCTCGCGGATATAAGCAATAGCGGTGCGCAGTAACCGTTTGAATTTTTTAATCAGATATTTTGTGCGGGGGTTAAACAAAGACAGCTCGGGGAACTGGTGTGCAATTTCTTTGGGGACCAACTGTTCAATTTGTGCTTCAATGTAGCTATCTTCCACGGTTTCCCAGGTGAGATTGTCGGCTTTCAGCCGTTTGGAAAACCGATCAAACAGATTGTGAATAATGGACCCTGTTTTTCGCATATCGTAGCTCACATTTTCCCGCTCTGAAACATTTAGAATATAGTTTACAAAATAAGCATAGGAACATTTCTGGTAGGATTCCAAACGGGTAACAGAGGTGTTCAGTTGTTTTTGGTATTTTGTGCTCAAAATTTTTCTGGAAAGCTTTTTGTCGGTGCTGTAATATCCCTCATCCTTCATTTCGCCGATTTGCTGTAACACGGTATGGAGAGAAGCTTTTCGTTCATCCTCTAAAATTTCATTCGGAATTGCTTGCGGGGTCAGCCGTTGTTTATATGGATTGCAGTAGGTGCTGACGGCTTTTTGGTTATATTCTGCTTGTGTTGCAGCAAAGCTTTCATAGAGAGTAGGAGTTGCAAATTGCGCCAGTCTTTTCCAGATAAAAGAAGGGGTTCGTTTGGCATGGTCCGATTCTGCTTCGTTTTTGCACAGATATAAATGCTTAGTTGCCGATAAGAATGCACGATAGAGTGAAAAAACAGATGAAGCATTGTCGCTTAGGGAGGTGGGGAGGTCAATTCCTGTGATTTCTGAAATGGTTTCTCGTTCCAAATCGGAGAGGTAGGAGCTGTTGCCGGTTGTTTTGGGTGTAATTCCTTCGTTCATTCCCAAAATGAACACATAAGGAGACGACAAATTACGGCCTCTGTCTGTGTCGGATATTGTGACAGCGTCCAATGTGTTGGGGATTTCACCAGTTTCATATAACTCCAGCGATTGCTTCAGGAGGATATAATAGTTTTGCGGTGTAATGTGTTCTGTTCCAATCAGCGTATCAATATTTTTAATTGCAGTGAGAATGGTGTTATATGCGTTTGCAGTTTCGTTTCGCAAAGAGGCTTCCTTTTGAGACAAATACACCTGAACAGTTTCTTCTAAATGCAAAGCCCCTGAGAAACAACGAAAAGCATGAAGATAATTATTCGGTTTTGAAAAATGCTTGATAACAGGGGATAAGAAGGTTTCGTATATCGTTAAAATTGTTTCGAGCTGTTTTGTAAAATAGTTGTTTTGATGTTTGATGAATTCGCACTTTTGATGCCAGCGGTCAGCATTTGAAAGGTCTTGTTTTTGAATGCGGAATTGATACAGCAGTTCTTCAAAAATGCAGACTTCATCGTGGATATTGTAAATGGCACATAGGCTTTTTAAGTATTCCGAAACAGCATCCAACTGATATCCGGAGTTTACCGCTGAAAGCATGGTTAGGAAGATTTTCGACAAGGGATTTTTTGTCAGCGGAGTTTTTTTATCAATAAAACAAGGGATGCCTGCTTCTAAAAAAGCTTTTTCGAGATCATCACAGTATACGGACAAATCACCGGTTAATACAGTGAAATCGGAATATGATGCACCTTGTGCTGTCAACTTTTGGATGGTTTCCATCACAAAACGGATTTCATCCTGTTGATTTTTTGCATTGGTTAAGGAAAAGTTATCGGGAGCAGCTTCCATGGGAACTGCATCAAATACTTCTGCAAAAAAACAGGGCGTTGCATCTGTGATTTGCAGAGCCGATACTGTTTGATTCTGTCGGTTAGCAAGACGGATTAACTGCTCGTAGGTTTTATATGTGGGGAAGAACAGATCGCCCGGTTCTTTTTTGGAAAGGTCATCCAGCATGAGAGGCAGATAAATATTTTTTGCTTGCTTTAACAGGGCAGAAATCACAAGATATTCTGCAGGAGAAAAGCCGGTAAAATGTTCAACAAAAATTTCGTAATCCCGATACAGCGAGTGTTCATCAATGCAGTTGGCAAGTGTGTGAAAGCTGTCTTCAAAATCACTGAACTTTTCAGAAATTTCAGCTTGATATTGTGTAATAATAAAATCCAAATCGCAAATTTTCTGATATAAAAAAGTGTTCTTATCCAGATTGTTTTTGACAGTTTCCAGAGTTTGATGGTCAATGAGGCAGCTTTTACATTCGGATAAGATGTTTTTGAAAATCAGCACAGAATCCGGACTGTTCCGGCGATTTTTCACCGTGGAAAGCAGCGTTGCATTTTCTTTTATAATTTTATAAATTAAAAGTGTCTTTGTTTCATCATCTATGTAGGTTGATTTATTTGGCGCATATTTTTTGTTGACCGTGGTTGCCAATCGTTTGAAGTTTACGGTTTCCGTAAGATGGGTATATTTTTCGCCCAGGACATTGAGCAAGGTTTTATCTGCATTAAAGGAGTACTGTTCCGGCACAATATAGAGGACATTCTGACCGTTATCAATACATTCTTTGATTTTTGAAAATAACACGGAATCCGCTTTTTGCAGCTGGTTTCCATATAAGATATGTAACGACATAACAATTCTCCTTCAATTTGATTTTTTTGTGGCGGTAAAACGAACGCAAAAATCAGCAAATTTTTGATACATACATTATAACATTTTTCAGGGAAAAATCAAGTGGTAACTTTGAATCAGTTTTATATAATTTTCGCTCATCATTCGTAGCTTGTGAAAAAACATCTTCTGCCAAAAACAAAAAAATTTGCACAAAATATACAAAAAAAGAACAAATGTCAAATTATGCTTGAAATTTTATAGAAACTGTGGTAAAATTATTTCGGTTTTTAATGGGGTTCATAAAAATCCGGAATTTTTTCAGAATCATTCCATACGTATGGTGAATCCCGACACCGAGACTTTATAAAAGGAGACATCAAATGCAGTTTTTTTATTTAACATTAGAACAGATGCTTTCCATTTTCATTATGATTATGGTTGGTTTTACCATACGAAAGAAATGCAATTTCCCGGATCATGCAGATAGTATTATTGCGAATCTGGAGACTTGTGTTTTTGTTCCGGCTTTGTTTTTACATACACAGATGACTCAGTGCACGGTTGCATCATTTCGTGAGAATTACACCTTGATGCTCTATGGATTGGGAGTTGTAGCGGTTGCAATCGCTTTGGCGTATCCCTTGGCACGGTTATTTGTTCCCAAACGTGAACATACTGCGGCAGAAGATTATCAGCGCGGAATATACCGCTATGCGCTGACTTTCGGTAACTATGGTTATCTTGGAATGTTTATTGTGCAAGAGATTTGGGGGGCAGAAATGCTTTCTAAATATATGTTATTTACTGCTTTGATAGGGATTGTATGCAACAGTTGGGGGTTATACATTCTTGTCCCAAAAGAAAAAAATGCAAGCCTTTTGCAAAACTTAAAAACCGGTCTTTTGAAGCCACCGCTGATTGCATTGGTGATTGGGACATTACTGGGACTTTTGAACGCACCTGAATTTTTACCCGAATTTGTTCTGACGGCTGCAGAATCTGCCGGAAAGTGTCAGGGACCGATTGCAATGGTGCTTGCCGGCTTTATCATTGGCGGTTATGATTTCAAAAAACTTATTACCAATAAAAAGGTATATGTTGTATCCTTGTTGAGGTTGATTGCAATTCCCGCTGCTATGATGCTTGTGATGCGTTTGCTTGGAATTTCCAAGGAAATTATGACCTTAACTCTGATGGCTTTTGCTGCACCACTGGGCATGAACACCATTGTGTATCCCGCAGCCTATGGTGGAGACACCCAAACCGGTGCATCTATGACAAGTATTTCTCACATTTTGGCGATTGCGACTTTGCCGCTGATGTATCTTTTATTTATTGTATTGTGGTAAAAAAATCTGCCCATCCTTTTGGATGAGCAGATTTTTTTTTAGAGCATTTTATTTGATATCTTCTATGATGTTTTTTGGAGGAAGAAACAATTCTTCCGGATTTTCGATTAGCTTCTTCAGTCTCTTGAATGCACTGGCGTAGTAGTGACCATCACAAATTCTTTCATCACAAACTACAGTGAAATCAATAAAGCGTTTTTTTTCAACTTCACCGGTTTTATCCATGACATATTCGCTTCTCTTTTTTCCCATTGCGATAAAAACAGGGAGATTACCAAAGTCGTATAAATGATGACACACCGGAGGGATTCCCAAAGAACCCAGATTGGTGATAAACAAAGAACCGTGAAACGGACTTAATTTTGTAAGAAAGCGGGGGAGCAACCCGAAATAGTCCAGCATTTTTAAGAATGAAACAACACATTTTAGCAGAATTCCGGGGAGACTGACCAAAACCTTGATAGCACTGTCCATAGAATTGCGGTCGCCTTCTTTTTTATTTTCTGCAATTTCTGCTGTTAACTTCTCGTATATGGTAGCGGCAGTATCGCAAGGGGAGGCATACAGCTTGATAACGGTTTCCGGAGCGTTCAGCTTCAGTTCTTTTTTGATTGCCATACAGATTTCTATGCCGTTTCGGGCATACAATCTTTGACCGCGGATAAATCGGTTGATTCCCGGAAGCTCTGAAACCACACGAACATATGCTGCCATAAAAATGTGCATCATGCCGAAAGAGGAATAGCCCTCGGCACGTTTTTCACGAATAAAGCTTTCGCAATTTCCAATTTCTGCAACGGCGTGAAATGTGTTGGAAGCCCCAACTCGATTCGGCATAATAAATGCGGCAACCGCATCCATTGCAGGTCCGGTTTTGATTCTTCTTCCTTCTTTTCTCATCAAAGGGAGTACCTCTCTTTATGTAATTTGTGAAAATTCTGTGAACATTATAGCATAGTTTTCCACAAAATACAAGCAAAAATGACAAGAAATACGAAAAAATACAAAAAAATAAAAAAAGGCTGCAATCGTTTTTCAAAAAAATTAAGCATTTTTATTTGAAAAATCAGATTACAGCCTGAAATCAAAATTTTAATTGCTATCGGAACAACCGGCAGCACATGTTACCAGACATACAGTGGCAGAAATCAACAGTGCAAAGAAAAATAGCAATGCACCTGTAATGATTGCGCCTACAATACTGGTTGCGGCAAAGGTAATCGCCAAAAGGATAACAGCAGCTAAAACGGTACCTAAGATTCCGATGAAAACTGCGGGTAAAATCCGGCACACGCAGCTACGGAGTCCGTTGCCGCGAAGGAGTGCCACAGCAATCAGGGTAATTGCCAGGTAGCCCACTGCAATGCCGAAAAGTACCCATAAAAATGCAGGGGTAACAACGATTGCGGCAGTAATTTGCAAGAAAGCTGCAATTACACCGATAATAATGCTTGCAATTACCGACAGACCGATACAACCGTTGTTACAGTTGCAGGAAAACATAAAATTCACCTCCCGATTTCAATATATGAAAAAATTTTTCATTGGTGAAGAAAATGCGCTATTGACAAAAATGTATTTTTGATGTATAATATTCGTCGATATTTTTAGAAAAATGAGAGGATGACAGGTGATGGAAAATAATACAAGAAGCAGTTTCACCGGCAAAATCGGCTTTGTGCTGGCGGCGGCTGGCTCTGCTGTTGGGTTAGGAAATATCTGGAGATTTCCGTATCTGGCAGCAAAATACGGCGGTGGAATTTTCCTTTTGGTATATTTAATTCTGGCATTAACCTTTGGGTTTGCTTTGATGACTGCTGAAATAGCATTGGGCAGAAAAACAGGATTAAGCGCCATCGGAGCTTTTCGTTCTCTGAATAAAAAATACTCGTTTGTCGGATATCTTGCTGCAATTGTTCCGCTGGTTATTTTCCCATATTATTCTGTTATTGGTGGGTGGGTAACCAAGTACCTGTGGGCTTTTGTGTCAGGCGGTACATCGCAGGCAGCAACTGATGCCTATTTTGGCCAGTTTATCACCCAGCCCGTAGAACCGGTGCTGTGGTTTTTGGCATTCATCCTTGTTACTGCTGTGGTTGTTCTTCTTGGTGTTGAAAAAGGCATTGAAAAAGTGAGCAAAATCATGATGCCGATTTTGGTGGTACTTTCTATTGCTATTGCAATTTATTCCTTATTTATGCCGGGTGCCATTGATGGGTTGGTTTATTACATAAAGCCTGATTTTTCCAAGTTTTCAATCACGACTGTTCTGGCAGCAATGGGGCAGCTGTTTTACTCGATGTCTCTTGCCATGGGGATTATGATTACCTATGGTTCTTACATGAAAAAAGATGTCAACCTGGAATCCTCTGTAAAGCAAATTGAGCTGTTTGATACCGGGATTGCATTTTTTGCAGGCTTAATGATTATCCCGTCTGTATTCGTATTTTCCGGAGGTACCCCCGAAGCATTGGGAAAAGGTCCCAGCTTAATGTTTGAAACATTGCCGAAGGTGTTTGAAACCATGCCGGCAGGTACTTTGATTGGTGCGGCATTCTTTATTTTAGTGTTGTTTGCAGCACTGACTTCTTCCATCTCACTGATGGAAACCGTGGTGTCTATCGTATGTGATAAATTCAAAATTAACCGCATTCTTTCTTGCGTTTTGGTTCTCGCAGTTTCTGTTTTAATGGGGATTCCGTCTGCATTGGGGTACGGTGTTTTGGATGGTGTCAAAATTATCGGAATGTCATTCCTCGATTTCTTTGATTTTGCAAGTAACAGCGTTTTGATGCCGATTGTTGCGTTTTTAACCTGTGTTTTTGTGGGTTATGTAATCAAGCCGAAAACCATTATTGATGAGGTGGAATCATCTGCCACCTTCAAACGTAAAAAATTGTTTGAAGTGGTCATTAAATACGTTGCACCTGTTTGTATTTTATTGATTCTGATTTCTTCTGTATTGGAAGCATTAGGCTATCTTAAAATATAGCTTTTTAAGAATGCACCTTCTGACCTCGAGCAGAAGGTGCATTTTTGTGATGTTTTCTTATGAAAAATGATGCTGATATCACCGGGAAAATCATTTGTTTTGTGCAGAATATAAAAAAAATAAAAAAAATGTAAAAAAAGCTTGTGCAATCATGAAAAGTATGCTACAATAAAAAGGCAGTATTTATTTTATGCTGTTTTTTTGTGAGAATAATTGTTATTTTTTTAACAAACAAAAGCGAAAAAGAAAAAATCAATCGGTTGTTTTGGCAAATGACCGTAGATACAAGTACAGAGAAATTTGACAGAAAGGAACTCTGAGTATGAAGTATAGTTATTATCCGGGTTGTACCCTGAAAAACAAAGCGAAAGACCTTGACCGTTATGCAAGAACCTGTGCTGAGGTGTTGGGCTTTGAACTGGAAGAAATTGAAAACTGGCAATGCTGTGGCGGTGTATATCCGCTTGGAAATGATGAAATTGCAACGAAGCTTTCTTCCGTTCGTGTGCTGAATGATGCGAAAGAAAAAGGGCAGGAGCTTGTTACAGTTTGTTCTGCGTGTTATCATGTTGTGAAACGTGTGAATGACGATATGAAACATGTGGATGACATCAGAACACGTGCCAATAATTATATGAATCTTTCGGAGCCATACAGCGGCGAAACAAATGTACTTCATTATCTCGAAGTTCTTCGTGATAAAATTGGATTTGATAAACTGAAAGAAAAAGTTACCAATCCTTTAACCGGGAAAAAAATCGGTGCTTACTATGGATGTCTGTTGCTTCGTCCCGGTAAGGTTATGGCATTTGATAATCCGGAAAATCCGAAAATTATGGAAGATTTTATTCGTGCACTGGGTGCAGAACCGGTTGTTTATCCCTACCGCAATGAATGTTGCGGCGGATATATTTCCCTAAAAGAAAAAGAAATGGCAAAATCAATGTGTGACACCATTACAGAAAGCGCAAAAGGGTTTGGTGCAGATATGTTAATTACTGCTTGCCCTCTTTGTATGTATAATCTGAACAAGGCACAAAAGGAAACCTTGCCTGTATATTATTTCACAGAGTTATTGGCAGAAGCCCTTGGTGTAAAAGAGGAGGCGGAGAAAAAATGAGTCACAGAAACTACTCTGAAAAAATTAAAGAAATCAGCGGAGTGAATCCTTATAAATGCATGAAATGCGGAAAATGCTCTGCAACCTGTCCTTCGTACAACGAAATGGATATTAAACCTCATCAGTTTGTTTCTTATGTATTAAACGAAGATATTGAAGCATTGGCTGATTCTAAATCGTTGTGGAAATGCCTTTCCTGCTTTGCATGTGTAGAGCGTTGCCCGCGTGATGTGAAACCCGGCAAGCTCATTGATGCAGCACGTCAGATTGTTGTAAGAGAACGCGGCGGTGATTATTTAAGTGCAGATGAAATTCCCGAGCTTTTGGATGAGGAACTTCCGCAGCAGCTTTTAGTCAGCGCATTCAGAAGATATAAGAGGTGAGAAAAATGCAGAGAATTGGAGTTTTTGTATGCCATTGCGGCAGTAACATTGCTGCAACGGTAGATGTAAAAAAAGTGGTAGAAACCGTTTTGAGCGAACCTGGTGTTTGCCATGCGGAAGACTATCCTTATATGTGTTCTGAAGCCGGTCAGATGAAAATTTTAGAAGCGGTGAAAGAAAAGAAATTGACAGGAATTGTTGTTTGTTCCTGCTCACCCCGTATGCACGAAGCAACCTTTAGAAAAGCTGCAGAACGTGCAGGGTTAAATCCGTATATGGTGGAAATTGCCAACATTCGTGAGCATTGCTCCTGGATTCATAAGGATATGGAAGAAGCTACTAAAAAAGCTGTGATTCTGGCAAGAGCTGCGATTGCAAAGGTAAACTTAAACACACCATTGCAGGCGGGCGAAAGCCGCGTAACCAAACGTGCGTTGGTAATCGGCGGCGGTATTGCAGGAATACAGACTGCTCTGGATATTGCAGATGCAGGTTATGAAGTAGATATTGTTGAAAAAACACCTTCCATCGGCGGCAGAATGTCTCAGCTTGATAAAACATTCCCCACTTTGGACTGTTCCGCTTGTATTCTGACTCCCAAAATGGTGGAAGCTGCAGCACACGAAAAAATCAACATTTATACCTACAGCGAAGTCGATAAGGTTACCGGCTTTGTTGGTGATTTTACTGTAGATATCCGTAAAAAAGCAAGAAGTGTTGACAGTGCAAAATGTACCGGATGCGGTGTTTGTCAGGAAAAATGTCCGTCCAAAAAATCTTTGAACGAGTTTAACCGCGGCTTAAATACCAGAAGTGCCATTTATACTCCCTTTGCACAGGCGATTCCCAATGTTCCGGTCATTGACCGTGATGCTTGTATCAAATTCAAAACCGGCAAATGCGGTGTTTGTGAAAAGGTTTGTCAGGCTGGCGCGATTGATTATAACCAGAAGGATGAAATTATTACTGAAAAATACGGTGCTATCGTTGTAGCAACCGGTTTTGATACCATTAAATTGGATAACTATGACGAATATGCTTACAACCAGAGCAAAGACGTTATCACCTCATTGGAGTTGGAGCGTATTATGAATGCGGCAGGTCCTACCAAAGGACATCTGGAACGTCTTTCCGACGGGAAAGCTCCCAAAGAAATGGTATTCATTCAGTGTGTAGGCAGCCGATGCTCCGATAATCGCGGAAAAAGCTACTGCTCTAAAATCTGCTGTATGTATACTGCAAAACACGCAATGCTTATTCGTGACAAATATCCGGATGTCAACGTAACTGTATTTTATATTGACGTTCGTACTCCGGGTAAAAACTTTGACGAGTTTTACAGACGTGCTGTAGAAGAATATGGCGTGAATTATGTAAAAGGTCAGGTTGGTAAGGTTGCTCCGCTGCCCAATGGGAAACTGTTGGTTCAGGGCTCTGACCTGCTTGATAACAAGCAAATCTTAAAAGAAGCAGATATGGTTGTTTTGGCAACTGCCATTGAGCCGGAAGCTTCTGTTCGTCAGATTGCAACGATGCTGACTGCAAGTATTGATACCAACAATTTCTTAACCGAAGCACATCCGAAACTTCGTCCGGTAGAATCTCCCACAGCAGGGGTGTTCCTCTCCGGTGTGTGCCAGGGCCCCAAAGATATTCCAGAAACTGTTGCACAGGCAGGTGCGGCAGCGGTGAAAGCAATCGGTTTGCTGGCGAAAGACAAACTGACCACAAACCCCTGTACTGCAAAACCTGATGAACTGCTTTGTAACGGCTGTTCTCAGTGTGCAAATGTTTGCCCCTATGGTGCAATCACTTATGAAGAAAAAGAAGTAAATGATCACGGTATCCGTGAAACAAGACGTGTTGCACAGGTAAATGGCGCTTTGTGTCAGGGCTGCGGTGCTTGTACCGTTACTTGTCCCTCCGGTGCTATGGACCTTCAGGGCTTCTCTAACAGACAAATTATT
Source organism: Clostridia bacterium (assembly GCA_017468465.1). GTDB lineage: Bacteria > Bacillota > Clostridia > UMGS1840 > UMGS1840 > SIG452. Next base: position 8,932 of record JAFUIN010000020.1, on the reverse strand, counting down.
GCGGAGGTGGATGCGATATGCCGTTAACAGAAAACGAATTCAGACCAAAAATTGTTGCATTTTGCTGTAACTGGTGCAGTTATGCCGGTGCAGACTTAGCAGGAAGCAGCAGATTGTCATATCCGGCAGATGTAAAAATCATCAAAGTTCCGTGTTCCTGCCGTGTAAATCCGATGTTTATTTTAAGAGCCTTTGAAAAAGGTGCAGACGGCGTTATTCTTTGCGGATGTCACCCGGGAGACTGTCACTATTCTACCGGTAACTATTATGCTCGTCGTCGTATGACCTTGCTGTTTTCCATGCTGGATTATCTTGGTATTGAAAAAGGCAGAACCCGTGTGGAATGGGTATCTGCCGCAGAAGGCGTAAAATTTTCACAAACCATGAATGAATTTGTGGAAAAAATCAAATCTTTAGGCGAAAATGTCAGATTGGGGGATTTACGATGCAAGAATTAGTGAACCGTGCCAAAGAGCTGTTGGCAAACGGAACAGTTCAAAGAGTTCTTGGCTGGAAAGCCGGCGATATGGCGTATAACCCCGAACCATCTTATTTTGAAAGCGAAGCAGATCTTTCCGAATTTGTTTACGATGCGTTTTGCGGTGCAAACTTAAGTAAATATATGATTGAAGCATCCAAAAAAGAGGGAAAAACACTGGTATTCTTAAAACCTTGTGATTCCTATAGCTTCAATCAACTCTTAAAAGAACACAGAGTAGACCGCGACAAAGCATATATTATCGGCGTTGGCTGCAAAGGCAAACTGGATATTGAAAAAATCAAAAAAGAAGGTATCAAGGGGATTGAATCCATTTCCGGTATCGGCATGGAGGATGCTTGCGATACTTTGAAAATCGGTACTTTATATGGCGATAAGGAATGTTCTTATCAGGATGTGATGCTGGAACGCTGCCATGTTTGTAAAGGGAAAGACCATGTTGTGTTTGATGAAACCCTTTTGGAATCCCGCGATACTGTAGATAGTGAGCGTTTTCATGAAGTGGAAAAAATCGAAAAAATGTCTCCAGAAGAAAAATTTCAGTTTTTCCAGAAAGAATTGAGCAAATGTATTCGTTGTAATGCTTGCAGAAATGTATGTCCTGCTTGCAGCTGCAGAAAATGTGTGTTCGACAGCACCAAGTTTGACAGCGCTCAAAAAGCGAATGTGGATCCTTTCCAGGAAAAAATGTTCCACATTATCCGTGCATTTCATGTGGCAGGCAGATGTACCGATTGTGGAGAATGCAGTCGAGTTTGTCCCCAGGGCATCCGGCTTCATTTGTTCAATAGAAAATTCATTAAAGATATTAACGAATTTTACGGTGACTATACTGCCGGTGAAGATATTAACCAGGAGGCTCCCTTAACTCACTTTGAATTTTCCGACAGAGAGCCAAACGAAGAAAGGGGATAATGTGATGTATCAAATTGCAAAAAATGATTTACCGGCATTATTCCGGAAAATTTCAGAAACCAAAGAGCTGTATCTTCCCGTTCGTGTGGCTGACCAGGTAAACTTTGCAGCATATACTGAAGATGCTGATGTTTCTTTGGAAACATTGAAAACTGTAAAATCTCCCAAAGATGCGTTTTTTCCGCAGAGCGAAACCTTATATACCTGTCATAAAGAGGAAAATAAGTTGTCTATCACTCCCGAAGAACTTCAGAATCAGGAATTTGTTGTTTTCGGCATCAAAGCATGTGATGTGAAAGGCATCGAAGTGCTGGATAAAGTCTTTTTGTCCGAACCGGTTGATACATTTTACAAAGCACGTCGTGACCATGGTATTTTGGTGGCACTGGCTTGTAATGAACCGGAAGAAAGCTGTTTCTGCAAGGCGTTCGGCATTGATTGTACTGATCCGAAAGCAGATGTTGCAACCTGGCTGGTTGGCGATTTTCTATACTGGAATCCGTTGACTGAAAAAGGTGCAGCTTTGACCGATGCTGTGAAGGAGCTGTTTGCAGAAGCTGACGATTCTGCTGTGCAGAAGCAGCAGGAAACAACCAAAGCCATTGTAGAAAAGCTTCCCTATATGGATTTATCTTTAGAAGGCTGGAACGGTGATGTATTAACCGAAAAGTTTGATTCTCCCTTATGGGAAGAGTTGTATCAGCCCTGTCTGGCGTGTGGAACCTGTACGTTTGTTTGCCCCACCTGTCAGTGTTATGATATTAAAGATTATACCACTGGAAGTGGTGTTCAGCGTTATCGTTGCTGGGATTCTTGCATGTATTCTGATTTTACCATGATGGCACACGGTAACAACCGTACCAGTCAGATGCAGCGGTTCCGTCAGCGCTTTATGCACAAGTTGGTGTATTTCCCTGCAAATAATGATGGAATGTACTCTTGTGTAGGATGCGGCAGATGTGTAGAAAAATGTCCGTCTGCTTTGAATATTGTAAAAGTTGTAAAAGCATTTCAAAAGGAAGGAGGAGACAAATAATGTGCGATTGTCACTGTCATGATAACTATAATTTGGATACTTTGATTCCAAAAATCGGCATTATTACCGAAATTACTCAGCAAACTCCCGATGTAAAAACATTTCGTGTCAATGCGCCTGAAGGCGGCAAAGTGTTTGAGCATTTGCCCGGTCAATGTGCAATGGTTTCTGTTCCCGGTGTTGGAGAGGCAATGTTTTCCATCACTTCTTCTCCCACCAATAAAGAGTATCAGGAATTCAGTATTAAAAGATGCGGTGTTTTAACTGATTATCTTCACACGATGGAAGTTGGTGATGAACTCACCGTCAGAGGTCCCTACGGAAATAATTTCCCGGTAGAAACTGAATTAAAAGGGAAAAATCTTCTGTTTATTGCCGGTGGTATTGGTTTGGCTCCTCTTCGCTCTGTCATCAATTATGTAATTGACAACCGCGAAAACTACGGTACTGTAGACATTTTATACGGTTCCAGAAGCATGGATGATTTGGTTGGCTTAAAAGAAATTCAGGAAGTTTGGGCAAAACAGGAGGGCATTAACGTGCATCTCACAATTGACCGTGAGCAGGATGGCTGGGATGGTCATGTTGGCTTTGTTCCTTCCTATCTGAAAGAATTAGGCTTTGAAAATAACAAAACTGCATTGGTTTGCGGACCACCGATTATGATTAAATTCGTATTGGCGGCTCTCATAGAAATGGGATTTTCCAAAGAACAGGTATATACCACTTTGGAACTTCGTATGAAATGCGGTGTAGGAAAATGCGGACGTTGCAATATCGGTTCCAAATATGTATGTAAAGACGGTCCCGTGTTCCGTTGCGACGAAATCGACGAATTACCCGCAGAATACTAATGCAGAAAGGATGTTTTGATTATGGAAAATAAAGTTAATGTATTTTTCTTCGGCAAACGCTATCAGGTGCCTGCAGATTTAACGATTATGACTGCTATGGAATATGCGGGCTACACCCTGAAAAGAGGATGCGGATGCCGTCACGGTTTTTGCGGTGCTTGTGCAACCATTTACCGCATTAAAGGGCAGAACGAATTAAAAACCTGCCTGGCTTGTCAGACGCAGGTTCAGGAAGGCATGTATGTTGCCAGCATTCCGTTTTTCCCCACTGATAAAAGAACCTATAATATCAATGATATTAAACCCAATCAGCAGATTATGATGGAATTATATCCCGAAATCTACAGCTGTATCGGTTGTAATGCCTGCACCAAGGCCTGCACACAGGACTTGGATGTTATGCAGTATATTGCACATGCACAAAGAGGCGAATTTGAAAAGTGTGCAGAGCTGTCTTTCGACTGTGTAGGTTGTGGATGCTGTTCCGTAAGATGTCCGGCTGGCATTTCCCATCCGATGGTTGGGCTTTTGTCTCGCCGTTTAACCGGTAAATATATCGCACCCGAAACTGAGCATCTGAAGCAGAGAGTAGAAGAAATCAATCACGGTGAATTTGATGCGCTGATTGAACAAATTATGCAAAAGCCCATCACCGAAATGAAAGAACTCTACAATACCAGAGAAATTGAGAAATAAGGAGGAGAGAAAATATGTTTACAGAATCTATGCTGGAATCCATTAAAAAAGTGGAAGCGACCAGAGCAGAGCGTATGAAAACAGAACCCAGAAGAATGACTGCTGACGAAAAACAGGCTCTCCTTGAACAGTATCATCCTGACTACCGTAAGGAAGGCTTCGGTGAAATTAAAATTGGTCCCAACAAAGGGGAAAAGGCTCCCTGTGAGTTGACCGATTTGATTCATTCTAACAGCCGTTTGTTAAACGAAAATATTGACTTATCCAAAATTGATTATGATGTGGATGTGCTGGTAATCGGTGGTGGCGGAGCAGGTTCTTCTGCAGCGATTGAAGCACACGAAGCGGGCGCAAATGTTATGATTGTTACCAAGCTTCGTATCGGTGATGCCAACACTATGATGGCAGAAGGTGGAATTCAGGCTGCTGATAAAGAGAACGATTCTCCCGTTCAGCATTATCTGGATGCTTTCGGCGGCGGTCATTTTGCAGCTCGTCCTGAGCTGTTGAAGCGTCTGGTTATGGAGGCTCCTGATGCAATCCGTTGGTTAAATGACTTAGGTGTTATGTTTGACAAAGATGCAGACGGTCGCATGGTTACCACTCACGGCGGCGGAACCTCTCGCAAAAGAATGCACGCTTGTAAAGACTACTCCGGTGCAGAAATTATGAGAACTCTCCGCGACGAAGTCATCAACCGTAACATTCCTGTTGTAGAATTTACTTCAGCAGTTGAATTGATTAAAGATAACAAGGGTCAGGTTGCAGGTGCAGTTCTTCTGAATATGGAAACAGGTGATTATCTGGTTGCAAAAGCAAAAACAGTTGTTATCGCTACCGGTGGTGCCGGCAGACTTCATTATCAGAATTTCCCCACCTCAAACCACTATGGTGCAACAGCTGACGGTTTGATTTTAGGCTACAGAGCGGGTGCTCCGCTTTTGTATCAGGATACCATTCAGTATCATCCTACCGGTGTGGCATATCCGTCGCAGATTTTTGGTGCATTGGTAACCGAAAAGGTTCGTTCCCTGGGGGCAATGTTGGTAAACAAAGACGGGGAAGCATATGCGCATCCCTTAGAAACCAGAGACGTGTCCGCATCTGCGATTATCCGTGAATGTGCAAACGGAAAAGGAGTGGATACTCCGCTTGGTTCCGGTGTATGGCTGGATACTCCTATGATCGAAATTTTAGGAGGGGAAGGAACCATTGAAAAAAGAATTCCCGCAATGCTTCGCATGTATATGAACTATGGCATTGATATGAGAAAACAGCCGATTTTGGTATATCCCACTCTGCATTATCAGAACGGTGGTTTGGAAATCGGTGGCGAAGGCTTTACAAAAGCAATTCCCAATTTACTGGTTGCCGGAGAAGCAGTTGGTGGTATTCACGGCAGAAACCGTCTGATGGGGAACTCGCTATTGGATATTATCGTATTTGGCAGAAATGCGGGTAAAGCAGCTGCTAAAAAAGCGAAGGATGTTACCTTGGGTGATATGAATATCGACCATATTTACGCATATGCAAAAGAATTGGAAGCTGCAGGCATTGCAAACGACAGTGTTTCTCCGATGCTTCTGCCCGATTATGCACGTCACGAAAGATAATTTTTTATACGAAGCAAAATTCCCGGGAAATTTCAAATTAGAATTTCCCGGGAATACATAAGAAAGGAAGCGTAATTTATGTCATTGTTTGGTGGTGTGATTCCTGTTACCGGTATCACATTTTTGATGTTTTGCATTTTTGCAATTTTGTTTGGCGGATATGCACTGGGTAGAATCACCATTAAGGGTGTTTGCCTTGGTGATGCCGGTGTATTTGTAGTGGCACTGTTATTTGGAGCCTTGTTTTATCCCTCTTTAGAACAGCAGTTGCTGTTCAACGGTGCTGACTTTGGTGAAAAAGCACTGGAAATTGTTGAAAGTTTAGGTCTTATTTTATTCGTTACATCTGTTGGCTTCATTGCCGGACCCAAGTTTTTCGGTAATATGAAAAAAAACTTCAAATCCTATGTTCTGTTGGGCCTCATTATTATTCTGGCAGGCGGACTTGCGGCTGTTAGCTGTATCTTTATGGGGAAAGCAATCGGTTTCGGTGCAACCATTGACTCTTTAGATGGTTTCGTTGCTATGATTGTAGGTCTTTTATCCGGTTCTTTAACCTCTACTCCTGCGTTTTCTGCGGCAAAAGCGACTGTTGCTCCCGAGCTAACCAGTTTAGTTTCTGTTGGTCACGGAATTGCTTATATTTTTGGTGTAATTGGAGTTGTGTTGTTTGTTCAGCTGATTCCGAAGCTTACCAAAGCTAATATGGACGAAGAACGTGCAAAGCTAATTCAGGCAACCGATGATATCAGCAAGAAAAAAGTATTCAACGGAAAATTATTGGAATTAGATGGTCACGGTTTTGCTGTTTTTGCATTGGCAGCAGTGGTTGGGGTATTTTTAGGCAGAATTAAAATTCCCATGAGCTCCGCAGGCTTATCCGGAACCTGTTTTTCTCTGACTACTACCGGTGGATGCTTGCTGGCATCTTTGGTATTCGGTCATTTCGGAAGAATCGGTAAATTAAATATTATGCCGGAACAGTCTACTCTGAAATTATTCCGTGAGCTTGGTCTGGTTCTCTTTTTGGTTGGAGCAGGTATCCCCGGAGGAGCAGATTTTGTGAAATATTTTGATGTGATGTATTTTGTATATGGCATTATCATGACAATCGTACCTCTTATTATAGGATATCTTTTTGCAAAATATGTCCTGAAATTGAGCCTCCTGAACAATTTGGGAGCGATTACCGGCGGTATGACCAGCACACCGGCACTCGGAACCTTAATTGGAACAGCCGGCACAGAAGACGTTGCGGCTGCTTATGCTGCGACATATCCTATTGCATTGATTGCGGTAGTTTTGGTTTCTCAATTTATTATTATTTTATTCTAACCAAATAAAAAGGCTTTGCAAAAGGGTAATTTTGCAAAGCCTTTTTCGTTTGACAAATGTTTTTTGCTATGTTATAATTGACATATGCGGAGTTTCCAACTCGCTTGCAGCCTTTCAGACTGCGTATGCCAATTGACGGCGTCGTAAAAATGCCCTTGCAAGCAAGCATTTTTACTCCTGGTAGAATGATTTGTATTTTTCTATCACCTAATTATATCATGATTTCAACGAAATTGAATTCAGCTAAAGGTGCTTCGCACGCTAAAGCAGATTTACTTTAGCTTTGAGATTTGGTGCAAAATTTGCTGAGAACGAGGAAAATAAATGAAAAAAACGTATATAACATCAATGCCAAACCGCATTGGCGCATTTTTGAAAGCAAGTAAGTGCTTTTCGGCATTAGGAATTAACATTACACGTGTAAGTTACAATAAGGCCGTAGATTCACATACACTGTTCATAGATGCAGAAGGAACAGAGGAACAGCTGAAAAAAGCAGATAGTGAACTTGAAAAGATCGGTTATCTTCCAAATAACAACATGAAAACGAGCATTGTTTTATTGGAATTTTGCTTGAAAGATGTTCCTGGGAGTGTTACGGATGTTTTGACTCTTATTGATCAATTTAATTTTAACATATCATATATCAGTTCGCAAGAGAATGGGACAAGTTATCAGTATTTCAAAATGGGCTTGTATGTTGATGATTCTCAAAAAATATCTGAATTTTTGAAGGAAGTTGAAAAAATATGCAAAGTCAGAATAATTGACTATAACAGCTCAGAGAAGGTTTATGATAACAGTATTTTCTATAATACATATGTCATGGGGTTGGCTCAAATTATGGGGTTAACCACTGATATCAGCAAAGAGCTTTTAGTGCATATAAATTTAGCTATGCAGACCTTGGACGAGCAGGGTTTGTCACCATACCGTACCTTTGACAGTATTAGCAAATTTGCAGAATTACTTGGCGCTTCAAAGGGGAAAAATTTTTCCCCACGCATAACGAAACATCAAATCACTGAGAAAACCGAGATCACATTGATAGAGCCTCCTTGCGGAAGTAACACAATCATTATAAATAGTGACAGAAAATATTTGTTTATAGATAGTGGTTATGCTTGTTATAAAGAAGAAATGCTTAGCGTATTTCAAGAAATTATCCCTGAATTTAATGAGATTAAAAAAACAATACTTATAACGCATGCTGATGTTGACCATTGCGGACTATTGCCGATATTTGACGAGGTTATTGCCAGCCGTAAAACTGCAATGTGCTTACAGAGAGAATATAATGGACAAAATGGATACAGGGAAGAAAATGCCCTGCATAAACCATATATCAATATTTGTAAATTACTCACGTCCTATAAAACGGTAAATCCTGAAAAGGTTACAGCATTGTGGGATGATATAGTCAATCCTGAAGAACCTCTTACTCAAATTGGTTTTTTTGATTTTGGAGAACTTCATTTTGAGGTGTATGAGGGTCAGGGCGGACATCTTCCCGGAGAAGTAGTTTTGATTGACTATCGAAACCATATTGCAATTACCGGGGATATTTATATTAACGTTCACGGATTAACTCGGGAGCAGGCAGAATATAACCAATATGCTCCGATCCTTATGACATCCGTTGATACCAATCCCGTACTTTGTGCAGAAGAACGCAAGGCAATTATGCAAAGACTTGGTGTAGGAAAATGGAAAATTTATGGCGCACATGGATTTCAAAAGGATTATTCAGTTAATGTATAATTTTTCTGCCTGACTTGACAAAATGATAAAGGATGTCGAAATTTGGCGAAACACAGTAAGCCTTCCCCTTGAGGGGAAGGTAGGTATGTTATCATTTGAAGTGCAACACTAAATAAAAATAGACAACATAGCAATTTTTGTGTAAAATGAATTTGCTACAAAACAATTAACACAAAGGAGATTGCTATGTCGTCATATATTCATTTTACACATGATGAACGGA